>DIEZ01000068.1:0-235 GCA_002418885.1 Syntrophaceae bacterium UBA5761 | reverse complement strand
AGTTCGCCAACGTCCTGAAGGCCCACGGCATCAAGAAGGGTGACCGCGTCCAGATCTATCTTCCCATGATCCCTGAACTGGCCGTCGCGATGCTCGCCTGTACGCGCATCGGCGCGGTACACAGCATCGTCTTCGGGGGGTTCAGCGCCGAGTCCCTGCGCGACCGCATCGAGGACTGCAGGTCCAAACTCCTGGTCACCTGCGACGGGACCTTCCGCGGCGCCAAGGCCGTTCC
>DIEZ01000069.1:12742-38224 GCA_002418885.1 Syntrophaceae bacterium UBA5761 | reverse complement strand
CGATCCAGCCCGCCGTCCGGGCGATAGCGAACATAACAGTGAACATGTTGAGCGGTATCTTGAGGGCCCGCAGAAGGATGCCCGCATAGAAGTCCACGTTGGGGAAAAGCTTGTGTTCTTGGAAGTAAGGGTCCGCCAGCGCCCTTTCTTCCAGCTCTATCGCTATGTCGAAGAGCGGGTCTTTCACTTCCAGGGAGTCGAGGACGCGGTACACCTCCTTTTTCAGGATCCTCGCCCGGGGGTCGTAGTTTTTGTACACCCGGTGCCCCATGCCGCTTATCTTCACCCGCGCCCCGGTGGGGTCCTTTTTCTTCGCCGACTCGATCAGGTCTTTAACGGTCGTCTCTTGACGGTGAATGCGCTCGAGAGTCTTGATGACCTCGATGTTTGCCCCCCCGTGCAGCGGGCCGGAGAGGGCGCTGATCCCGGCGGCGACGGAATCGAAGAGATTCGCCTCCGTCGACCCGACGATCCGCACCGTGGACGTCGAACAGTTCTGTTCGTGGTCCGCGTGGAGCACGAAAAACAGGTTGAGGGTGCTCACGATGACGTCGCTTGCACGGTAGTTTCGGTTGGGTATAGAAAACATCATGTGGAGAAAGTTGGAACAATAATTCAATTCCGGGTTGGGATAGATGAAGGGCTCTCCGATCGCCTTCTTATAACTGAACGCCGCTATCGTCCGAACCTTGCTCAGCAACTTGGCCGCCACGAGCGTCATCGCCTCCGGGTCTCTCGGTTCGATAGCCCTCAACTCGGGGCTGTAGAGGCTGTTGCATTGGACCGCCGCGGAAAGTATCGCCAGCGGGTCTCCGTAGGGCGGCAAGGAGTCGAAAAATTTCAGCATGCCTTCGTGCAGGAGCTCCTGCGATGTCAACAACTCCCGGAACTTTCCCCGTTCCGCATCCGTCGGGAGCTCCCCAAAGATTAGCAGCCAGGACGTGGGGATGAATTCGATACCCTTGGCGGCGAGGTATTCGATGTCGTAGCCGCGATAGCGCAGGATGCCCTTTTCTCCGTCGATATAAGTAATGGCCGAGCAGCAGGAGGCTGTGTTTGCGTACCCCGGGTCGTAGGTGATGTACCCCAGGCGGCGCCTCAATTCACTGATGTCGATTGCGCACCCCCCTTCGGAACCAACGATTACCGGCAGCTCCAAGACCCGACCGTCGACTTCGAGCTTCGCGAATTTCTCTCCCTTTGCTGCTGCGTACTCCATTTTACCTCCTATAGCTTGCCCAAAGATTCTTTCTATGACATTGACGTCCTAAAGAGGACGAATCCACCTCAAAATCCCCTCGATCCGCTCCATCACCTCCTCCACCGTCTCCGCGGCGTGGAACGTGTATCCCTCCGGGACGGCGAACTTTAGGGCGCGGAGACCGATGACGGGCGTGCCGCTCTTGAGGGCCAAGGCTATCTCCGAGAGCGTTCCCGGACCTCCCTTGAGCGCCACGACGATGTCGGGGGCCTTGGCGTTGACCGCGTTCCTTCCGTCCCCCATCCCCGTATAGATCGGGATGTCCACGTACTCATGGGGGTATTCCTTCAGAGGGTTCCCTCTCTCGTTCGGAAGGACGGCGATTACAAGGCCTCCTGCGTTCCAGGCACCCGCCGAGGCGGCTTTCATCACGCCCCCGCCCCCGCCTGTGAGCAGTACATAACCTTTCCCTGCGATCGCGGCACCAAGACGATGCGCCTCTTCGGTTGCCTTGGAGTCTGCACGGTGTCCCCCCATCACACCGATGACGACGGGCTTTCTCTTCACCGAGATTTCAGCCACGACAAAGGCCCTCCGTTTCGCCCGGGTTTTTATCCATTAATGACAATCGGCGACGGTTGTCAAGGCTTATGTCTTTTCTTCTGCAATCATCCGCTCCAGTCGGTCTATGCGAAAGTGCTGTAAAAGGTCGATGAAGGCGGGTGAAATGAGGGGGTTCGTCTTCATGCCGAAGAGATGGGTCGGACAGTCGCAGTCGGACGAACCGAAACTCGGGATCGCCCAGTCCGCGATTCCACCGAGCGCCGTCGCGAGTTCGTGCTCCAGGTCGTCGCCCGAGCGGATGGGGATGGCCTCTGTTGCGTCCGCACAGGCTCTCAAGTAGTCGATGTGCCAGTGCAGGGTCTTCCGTCTCCTCAGGTGCCTTTCGGTGCGTTTCCGGAGATTTCTCTTCGCTGAGCCGGCGTAAAGATAGAAACCCTGCGGGAAGCGAACCCGGCCGAGGCCGCCCACGTCGAGAACTCGGCCTTCCGTAATGTGGAGTACGAGGATGTAGACGCCTCTGTCCGATAGCTCCCGGTCCAGGAGCCGCCAGGGGATTTCAAGTTCCCGGACGTCCGAACACAGGGTGAGGTCCCTTTTCCATCCCACGGAAAACGCCTTGATCAGAAGCCTGTCTTTAACATCGAGGAAGATCCGGGCAAAATCTAAATCCGTATGGTAATCGGGGAGAAAATATCGAACCCGCGACGAGTGGACGAGGAAGACTACACCGGCGGCCGTTCCCGGGTCCGCCAGCGCCGCCAGCTCTTCGAGGTGCCTGCATCCCCGGGCTGTCACGGCGTCGGGGAACATGGCGATGCTGTTGCCGAAGAGCGTGCAGGATTTCACTTCAAGGACGAAGGGCCGCCCGTCCCGCTCCAGGAGAAAGTCGAACCGGCTGCGGCCGAAAGCGGCTTCCGTTCTGACTATGCGCGCACCCTCGAAACCGGGCAGACGGCCTTCTTCGATCAGCCGTCCCACGACGGCATTGGCGAGATGGGTGTGGAGAAGGACCGGGGCTCCTTCCCGCTCCACGGCGACGGCGGTGAAGTCGGTGCTTTTCCCGCCCCGATTTTCGGCGAGGTATACGGTCCGTCCGGGGAGAAGAAGTTCCCGGAGGCGTCCGGGATTAGGGAGATGGACCCGGACCCGTTTGCTCCCGATCAGGCACAGGATGACGAATCGGTTGAGTCTCTTGACGAAACGACCTTTCCCCACGACTCTGAGCGGTCGTTCGCTTAACGTGCTATCCCTTATGTTCTTTCCCGTCTTCCTTCGTTCTTATCCGTCGCAAACAGAATAGGTTGCATTTTTGGTCGACTTCCACGGTTGTTCTCGACCGGCAAGTTCTCTCAGGTCTTCCCTTGTTTTTGACCCTCGCGGTAACGCGGGATTGGCAGATACTCGACGCCGCCTCCCTGCCGCCGCACCGGTTGCGGGTAGAGAGTCATGAGTTCGAGCACTTCAGGCGGCATGTCCGTACTGACGGGGAGGCCGAGCGACCGAGCCTCATCAGCCGATATAGGATAGTCGTGCGTCCATGTGCCGGTGGCCAGTTTTGTCGCCACGTCCCGTGCCTTCGCCTCTTCCATGTGCTTGCGCAAAAGTTCCGTGGCCGCAGCTTCGACCTGTCGGATGGCCTTGCGCCCGACGTCGGCCATGATCAGGGTTTGGTCGTCGACCTCGGCTATAGGTTTCTCCTCGACGACCTTGATCAACGAGGCGGCGGGCAACTGTCCCAGTTGCGGGTCGATCGGCCCCAGCACAGAATGCTTGCACACCACGATTTCGTCGGCGGCAAGCGCGATCAAAGTCCCGCCCGACATGGCGTAATGCGGGACGAACACCGTGACCTTCCCCTTGTGAGCCTGTATTGCACGGGCGATCTGAAGTGCGGCGAGGACCAGCCCCCCGGCGTGTGCATTACGATGTCGAGAGGCACGTCCTCATCCGTCATCTGGATGGCGCGCATCACCTCCTCGGAATCGTTCACGTCAATAAACCGCATCAGCGGAAAGCCGAGAAGACTCATGGTCTCCTGCCGGTGCACCAGGAGAATGACACGCGTGCCGCGCCCCCGCTCTATCTGGGCGATCTTGCGCATGCGCATCGATTCGAGAAAACGCCTTTGCAAAACCGGCTGCAGTGCCGAAATGATGAAGAAAATCCAGAAAATATCCATTATACCCATGGTTGACCCCTCCTTGACCTGCTGCCGTTTGGTAGAAACCCGTGGCGGCCTTCGTCGGAATAGTAGTGCCGGTAGCCCCGAGCGGGGCGACTGACGAGCGGCGCAAACACCCATCCGACGGCGAAACCGCCTATATGTGCCCACCATGCGATGCCGCCGCCGTCCGCCGGCATCATCAGGGCCGCAATACCTGGGATAATCTGAGATAACAGCCAGAACAATGCGAATAAGACGGCTGGTATTTCGAAAAAGAAGGGAAAGATCAGGACGGGAACCATTATGACGAGACGGGCGGCCGGGAATTTCCTCACATAGCACCCGATCACACCGGCGATGGCGCCCGAGGCGCCGAGGGTCGGCACAACGGAATTCGCATTGACAATTGCGTGAGCGAATGACGCGGAGATCCCCGCAACGAGGTAGAAAACCAGAAAACGGACCGTCCCCACGCGATCCTCTACTGCAGGGCCGAATATCCACAGCGTCCACATGTTGAGGATCAGGTGCAACCATCCGCCGTGGAGGAACATGCCGGTGACAAAGGGCAGATAGTCGATCATCCCTCGCGGAGACATCACTGATTCGAGGTTGCCGAAGTAGCGCGCCGGGATCAATGCGAATGCCGAGAGAAACCGCTCCAAGACATGGGGCGGAAGCGATACCTGGAACAGGAACACAACGACGTTCACTGCAATCAGTGCCCATGTCCCGATTGCCGGGTAACGCGTAGCCACGCCGTCTTGGATCGGAAACATGACCTCTCTCGCTCTCGCTTGATACGTAATTCCACGGGGAGGCGAGCGCGGCACCTCAATCCCGTGAAGCGCTTCATGGTGACGATATTCCCATACGCCGGTGACGGCAAGGGCGGGAGGGGCCCGGTATGGATATGCCGGTGTTCGGAGCGGAAACCGCTAAACCTTCATGACGTTCGCGGCTGCCTGTCCTTTTTGGTTTTGTTTGATGGTGAACTCGACGTTATCCCCTTCTTTTAGACTTCGGAAACCGGCCTGGCCGACGATATCGGAGTAATGCACGAAGACATCGCCCCCCGACTGACGGGCAATAAAACCATAACCTTTTTTTTCATCGAACCACTTCACGACTCCCTTTTCTTTCTCGCTCATCAAAAACCCTCCTTTTTGTTGCTGAGCCATCCATGATGCCGAAAAATTTTACATCTCCGAATAAAAAACCGCTTGGCCGGTTACAGCTCAAGCGGTCTATCCTTCACGTCCTTGATACCCTGAAAAAACTGCTCTTCGAAATCATAATCATTGAAGCGGTCAACCCGCCGCAGTGACTCTATTAAAAAAGTTATGCAGCGTCAAGAAAATAAACGGCCGCTTCAGTTGCGATAGGGGCCGACGAAGATGAATCGTTCCTACACAGCATAAACGCTGACTTTTTTCCTGTTTCTGTCTTTTCGTTCAAACTGGACGACGCCGTCGACCTTTGCGTAGAGAGTGTAGTCCTTTCCGATGCCTACATTGTTTCCCGGGTGGATCTTGGTCCCCACCTGCCTTATTATGATGGAACCCGCGTTAACAACCTGGCCGCTGAACACCTTTACGCCCCTTCTCTGGGCATTGCTGTCCCGCCCGTTGCGCGTGCTTCCCTGCCCTTTTTTATGTGCCATCTCGCCCTCCCGCTAAATTGAAATCTCCTTGATCCTGAGACAGGTAAGATTTTGCCGGTGCCCTGTTTTTTTCCTAAAACCTTTTCTCCTTTTCATCTTGAAGACCGTGACCTTAGGCCCCCTGGGATGGTCCACGATTTCGCCGCGCACTACGGCTCCTTCCACTAAGGGCCTGCCTATGCGGATGTCGCTGTCTCCAGCCACCATCAGAGCCCCGAAAGAGACTATGGAGCCTTTCTCTCCGTCGACTTTTTCCACTTCGATGAGGTCACCTTCGGAGACCCTGTACTGTTTTCCGCCTGTCTCTATGACTGCATACATCTTTCGGACAACCTTCCTGATAGATTGTTTGACATGAAAGAGACTTATTTACAAAAATTTACATGTCTTTGTCAATCAAAATTCACTGCAGCGCGATTATCTCAAAATTCTCCTGGTGGAAGCCCTTGTCCACCTTGACGAGAATCTTCTTTTTCAGTTTTTCTTCCAGTTTTTCTATCGTGTTCTTTTCGTCTTCCAACAGGAGGTCGGCGATCTCCGGGTTTGCCAGGACGCAGAGCGTGGTGGCCAGGGTGCGGATGCCTTCCCTTTCGATTTCACGGAAAATTTCGTAGCAGACCGTGGTCTTGGATTTGATCAGGCCCTTTCCCTCGCAGTAAGGGCAAGTGTCGCAGAGTATACGGTCTACGTTCTTCCCGTTTCTCTGCCGGGTCATTTCTATGAGCCCCAACTCTGATATCTTCAGGATGTTCGTTTTGCACTTGTCTTTGCCCATTTCTTCCTTGAGGGCGTTGAAGACTTTTTCCCTGTGGGCCTCGTTTTGCATATCGATAAAATCGATGATTATGATCCCGCCGATATTCCGGAGACGTATCTGGTAAGATATCTCTTTTACGGCCTCGAGGTTGGTGTTCAGGATCGTTTCTTCCGGGTTTCTCTTTCCCACGTACTTTCCCGTGTTCACGTCGATCGCGGTTAAGGCCTCCGTCGTTTCTATGACGATGTAACCACCAGATTTGAGCCATATCTTTTTGTTCAAAGCCCGCGAGATGTCGAGCTCTATGCCGAAAAAGTCGAAGATGGGTTCTTTCTTGTCGTAATACTCGAGATAATAGTGCGCCTTCGGCATGAAGGTCTTCATGAATTCGACTATGCGCTGGTATTCTTTCTTCGAGTCCACGACAATCCGACTCACGTCCCGCGTGTAGATGTCCCTGATGGCACGCAGGGTTATCCCGATCTCTCGGTGGACAAGGCCGGGGACACTGACCTTGTCCTTCACCCCCTTGATCGTCTCCCACATGCGTGTCAGGTAGTCCACGTCGGCCTTAAGTTCTTCCTCGCCGCGGCCTTCACTCACTGTCCTTGCGATGAAGCCTTGCTTCTCCGGGCGGAGTTTTTCGATGATCTCCCTGAGACGCTTCCTTTCGTCCTCATCCTGGATTCTCCGGGATATGCCGATGTGGTTAACCATGGGCAAGAATACGAGGTTTCGTCCCGGTAGGGAGATGTTGGTGGTCAGACGCGCCCCTTTGCTTCCTATCGGTTCTTTCGAGACTTGAACGAGGATCTCCTGCCCTTCCGTGATGATGTCTTCGACATGTTGGGCATGCTCGCTCCGGAAGAATTTCCGCTCGAACTCGACTGCCTCCTCGTCGCCGTTTCCGTCCTCGTCCGTTATCAGATAATCGAGGTCGGTCAGGTCGGGTCCGATGTCGGCCACGTACAGAAAGGCCGTCCTGTCCAGGCCGATGTCCACGAAAGCGGCCTGGATACCGGGAAGCACACGAACGACCCTGCCGAGGTAAACGTTGCCCACGATGCCGCTCTCATCCGTTCTCTCGATGTAGATATTTGTCAACAAACCGTTTTCGAGGACGGCAACCCTCGTCTCGTGCTCCGTACAGTTGAAGATCATCTCCTTGGCCATGGCCGCTTACCCTGTCGCTTGTCCGGATGCCCGGTCTTGATCCTGCCGGAATACCGTTTCCGTCTTGACGACCTGTGCCCTTCTTGCTTCCGTTTCGTCCAGGCCGAAGACACCGACGAGGACGTCCGCCGGCCTGATGCCGTCCGGCCTGCCGGGGACGGTAAATCGGACCTTCCCCAGGGACGCCACATGCTCAAGGCCTTCCACTAGGGGTCGGATATCCTTCTTTTCGGTGACCCCCTTCTTTTTTCTTGCGATGACGAAAGATTCCGACTCAAGGAAGCGCCGGATCCTGTCGGCCTCTTCGCCCGATGCCCGCGGGAGGCGGACCTCATAACGATACTCTTTTATGATAGCAGAGAGGGGCGCCGTATGAAAGGGGATTTCCGCGGCCTCGAGAATTTTGAGCCCCGAGGGGAGGCGGGCGTTGATTTCGTTCAGCCTTTCACCGAAAGACTTCCCCAGCTCCTCCACCTGGAGGTCGGCATACTCGGACAGGCTCTCCACGCCGACCGGCAGTGCCGGGGTCAGGGAAAGACGTGGGTGGGGATGAAAACCTTCCGAGTAAACGAAGGAAATCCCGCATTGTTTGATGCCGCGTATCATGGCCGTGACCGTCTCAAGATGGGAAAGAAAACGGGATGTTCCGGTCTTGGCAAAGCGGATGCGCCACGACCTCCTGACGATCGTTCGTTCCCTGTTGTCTCTCTCGCCCTTCCTCCGGCCAGGGGGGACGTCTTCGGAGGATGCCGTGATTATCTTCAGGTCGGCCGTGCACACCCCGCATTTGTGACAGGCGCCGGAGCGACAATCCTCCGTCAAGACCCCATCGACTGCCTTGCGCCTTTCTTCGAGGAGGAAGGCGCGGCTTACCCCG
The DNA here is from genome assembly GCA_002418885.1 of Syntrophaceae bacterium UBA5761. Classification (GTDB taxonomy): domain Bacteria; phylum Desulfobacterota; class Syntrophia; order Syntrophales; family UBA4778; genus UBA2207. The sequence goes on along the minus strand of DIEZ01000069.1, from coordinate 29,825 downwards.
CAATCGATGAATTCCCAAGGGAGGGTCGCGGAAGTGCTACGGTTCTGAAGCCACCTTTCCGGTTCTACGCCGACGTCTTCCATGGCCTTCTCCCACAGGTCGAAGCGGAATCGATCCGTCCAGCCGTCAAAACGACAGCCCAGGCGGAAGGCCCGTTCGATGAGGGCCGCCAGTTCCCTGTCGCCCCGGGAGAAGAGGCCCTCTAAGAGGCTCATCCTCGCGTCATGCCACTTGAAAGCAAGGTTTCTGTGGGAAAGTCGTGCCTTCAGGAAGGCCTGTTTACGGATTATCTCTTCGATGCCCACCTGCTCCGCCCACTGAAACGGTGTGTGGGGCTTCGGAACGAAGGTCGAAACGCTGACGGTGACCTGTTTCTTCATGGCCCCTTCGCGGAGCGTCCGCCAGGCGAGGTCGGCGATGCCTTCCAGGTCTTCTTCCTCTTCTCCCGGGAGTCCCAGCATGAAATAGAGCTTGACGGAACGCCACCCGGCGGCAAAGACTTCTCCCGCCGTTCTAATCAGGTCTTCCGCGCTGTTGCCCTTGTTGATCACATCCCGCAAACGCTGGGTGCCCGCTTCGGGCGCCAGGGTGAAGCTCGTCTTCCTGACCCGTTTGATCTCTTCGATCAGCCTCGGGGTAAGCGTCTCAACGCGCAGCGACGGGAGTCCGACGGCGACCCGTTCCTGATGATGGTTGTCCATCAGCCTTTCCAGCAATTCTTCTATCCGCGTATAATCGCCGGTACTGAGGGAGAGGAGCGATATCTCTCCGTAACCCGTTGAGGCCAGCATCTCTTGCGCCATAGATTCCAACGAATCGACGCCGCGTTCCCGTGCCGGCCGCCACACCATTCCGGCCTGGCAGAAACGGCATCCCCGAGTGCATCCCCTTGCGATCTCGAGGTTCACTCGGTCATGGACGGTTTTTATGATCGGGATGACCGGTCGGCGGGGTTGCGTCCAGTCGTTGAGGTCCCGAACCGCCCTTTTGCGTACCCGGTCGCCCTCCCGATGGAGCGAAGGGACGTAAACACCCTCTAACGCTGCGATAGCGGCAAGCTTTTCATTACGTCCGCCGCCCTTTTCTCCCACTTTCATGACGGCGTCAGCTACTTCCGTCACGACCTCCTCTCCCTCGCCGATGACGAAGGCGTCGAAAAAGGGTGCTACAGGTAGGGGGTTGAAGGTGCAAGGACCTCCCGCGATGACCAGGGGGCACCCTTCCTCACGGTCTCTTGCATAAAGGGGGACGCCGCCGAGGTCGAGCATGTTCAGGACGTTCGTGTAGCTTAATTCATACTGAAGGGAAAAACCCACGACATCGAAAGACGAAAGGGGCGTCCGGCTCTCCAGCGAGTACAGGGGAATTCCTTTCCCGCGCACGGCCTCCTCCATGTCCGGCCAGGGCGCGAAGAAGCGTTCGGCGCATACCCCCCGATGGTTGTTCAAGATGGCGTAAAGTATCTGGATTCCCAGGTGGGACATGGCGACTTCGTATACGTCGGGGAAACAGAGGGCAAAGCTGAGCCTGCAGGCAGTCCTGTCTCCGGTACGGGAATTCACTTCGCCGCCTATGTAGCGACCCGGTCTCTCGGCGAAAGGCAGGATGTCTTCCAGTCTATCGATGATGGGTCGGTCATCTTTCATGGGACGTCAGATTCTTGAATGCTTTCTTCGCCTCCTCAGCCGAACGCTTCAAGGCGGTCAGTTCGTTCTCCGAGAGGTCCACCGTCAGAATCTCCTCGACGCCGGAAGGGCCGAGGCGGACGGGCACCCCGAGGAACACGTCCCTGATACCATACTGGCCGTCCAGGTAGACCGAGGCCGGCATTATCCGGGGTGATCCAAGCAACATTGCCTCGAGCATGAAGACGACGGCCGCCGAGGGGGCATGAAAAGCGCTACCCGTCCTTAGGAGGCCGACGATTTCCGCACCGCTGTTTTTGGTCCTTTCGATGATCCGGCTGAACTTTTCCTTTTTTATCAACCCGGCTGCCGGCATGCCTCCTACCGTCGCATAGCGTTCCAGGGGGATCATGGCGTCCCCGTGACTCCCCAGGACGAGCGCCTGAATGTCTCCGGCGGGGATATCGAGCTCCTCGGCAATGAGGTAGCGGTAGCGCGCCGAGTCGAGAACCCCACCCATTCCGATGACCCGCCCGGCCGGGAAACCGGAGACCTTAAAGGCGAGGTGGGCCATGAGATCCAAGGGGTTGGTCACCATGAGGATGATCGCCCCGGGGGCGAACAGCCGTATTTTCTCGGCCACCGACCTCACGACGCCCCCGTTCTTCAGGGCCAGCTCCTCACGAGTCATACCCGGAGCCCGGGGGAAACCGGCTGTCACGACGACGACACGGGAATCCCGGATTAGAGAGAAGTCGTTGGTTCCGGCGACCTTTGCCGCAAATCCTTCGATGGGCGCCGACTGAGCGATGTCGAGGGCCTTGCCTTGAGGGACGCCCTCGACGATGTCGACGAGGACCACGTCGGCGAGGTCCTTTTCGACGATTCTCTGCGCGGTCATGGTGCCCACGAACCCCGCACCGACGACGGATACCTTATTGTTCATGATCTACTCCGGCTTACCTGTTGTTTTTCCTTTGGGCTGGAAAAGTAAGGCTTTATACCATAAGAACGGACGAGAAAAAAAGGAGATTGGGCCATCTCAGCTTCCCTTTCTCGCCGGCAGCCCATACTTGTACGGGTGTTTTTGGATGTCCAGGTATTTGGACCGGGCGAAGCCGGCAGGGAACTTTTCTTTTGAGATGTACGGTAAGGCGTCGCGTTTGAATTCCTCTAAGAAGGACTGGAAGGCGCGTCCAACATCCCGATTGGGGACGAAGGTCCTTTCTTTCTTCAGCTCGTAATAAACGTCGGGCCCGAACACCTTTGTCGCGAGCCTAAGTTGCTCCTCATTCGAAAAATACTCCTCCTTGAAGGTGACTTTAACACGAACGAGGAGGGCGACCTTCGTCGTATCGGCGGCGATTGCCCGGGACCGGTCCCACACCTCCGCTACGAGGCCGTTGGGCAGTGGTATCTCTTCAACCATTTTCATGCTTCTTCACCCGGTGTTCATCTCTGTTCCGCGCGTCAGCGCGCCTTTTTTCTCTGCCATGATTTTTCTGTTCGCGAAGTTGCCGTTTCTCGTCACTTTCTGTTGACCTCAGCCTTCGTTGTCCCTATACTTGACACCTCATCATCAACATAACTGTCGAACGAGGTGTCAGATAGATTGAGCGAGGCCAATGCCATCCTGCTTCTTTCCTGTCCCGACCAGCGCGGAATCGTCGCGTCGGTGTCCAATTTCGTCTTCCAGCACAACGGCAACATCGTCCATGCAGCCCAGCACACGACCCAGAAGTCGAAGGTATTTTTCATGCGGATCGAGTGGGAGCTGGAAGGGTTCGACATCCGCCGGGAGGATATCGGGAAGGCCTTTTCGCCCATAGCCGACCGCTTCGGCATGACCTGGCGGCTCCGTTTTACCGATTATGTCCCGAAAGTGGCGATCTTCGTTTCCCGCCACGTCTACTGCTTCCATGACCTCATTCTGCGTCAGAACATGGGAGAAATCAAGTGCGAGATACCCATCGTCATCAGCAATCACATGGACCTAAAGCCCTTATCCGAGCATTTCGGGTTGAACTTCCGCTATTACCCCGTCACGCCGGAAAACAAGGAGGCGCAGGAAGAACGGGAAATAGAGGAGCTCCGACGGCACGGGGTGGACCTGATCGTCCTTGCTCGTTATATGCAGATACTCACGGGCAGGTTCGTCGACCTATACCGCGACCGCATCATCAATATCCACCATTCCTTCCTTCCGGCCTTTGCCGGCGGCAAGCCCTATGAACAGGCCTATGACCGGGGCGTCAAGATCATCGGTGCCACGAGCCATTACGTGACGGAGAGTCTCGACGACGGGCCGATCATCGTTCAAGACGTGATCAGGATAAGTCACCGGGATTCCGTGGAAGACATGAAGATGAAAGGGAAAGACTTGGAAAGGACCGTCCTGTCACGGGCGGTTAAACTCCACCTGGAACATCGGGTCATCGTTCACGGGTCTAAGACCATCGTTTTCGAGTAATCCGCCGAGAGTCGACTCGACTCAGAACGTGAACATGGCGTCACGTTCCGCAGCCTTGTACTTCAACCTCTCCTCCAGATTTTTCTTGGCCTCCCTCACAGCGGGGTGGTTCGGGCTGTACCGTAGCGCTTTCTCGTAATCCTCCATGGCACTCTTCAACTCGCCCCGCTCTTGTTTCTTGTTACCTATTTCCAAGTAGATGCTGGCAACCCCGTCGGCCGCTTCAGGGAGCCCAGGTGTAAGCTCGAGGGCCTTCAGGTAATCAGCAAGGGCACCCCGGAAATCGCCCAACCGTTCTTTCTGGTTGGCCAGCTTGTAGTATCCCCTGCCCAGGGCTTCCCTGAATTTCGCCGAGTCCGGCTTCGCCTGGAGGGCAAGGCCGTAGTCTGAGACAGCCCCCCGGAAATCATTCATGGTCTCCTTCGCTCGACCCCGTCTGAAAAAAGCATCGCCTCTTAAATCACCGTGACAGGCGTCGTCTCTTTCAAGGAAACGGTCGCAGAGGTACACGGCATCTTCGCATCGCCCGTTGAGGCAACGGCGGTCCGCCTCCCAAAGCTCCTCCTCACAGGAGCCGCCGGGTGTTATTTTGAGCTCGGTCGTTTTCCCTGTTTCCTGGGCAGGACAGACCGCCGGACTTAGGAAAAGAAACGAAGAAAATACGAATATTGCGAAGAGAACGCGAAAATTCCTCCTTTTCATGGTATCCTACCTGCAGAAGTTCTGTTTTTATATACCAAAAACAATTCAAAAAAGGAAGCCGCCAAGCTGAAAGCGAGGAGAGGACCCATGACACTGAGGTTACTGGACCCGGTCAGGGAAATACTGAAAGTCGTTGAAGAGATGACCGACAGGAAGGTCGATTTCGTCGAAAAGAGCGACCTGTCTGTTTCCGCCGAGTTGAAGGTGGCTGAGAAGGATGAGCAGACCCATCGTCTCTTTTACCGGCCGACCCATACCGAAGAGATAAATTATCTCGTAGCTCACCAGTGCGGTCATGTTCTTCGGCTCTTCGGGGCGGAGAAGGGGAAGCGATTCATCCCTGTCGCCAATCGCAAGACCATGATGAGCTATCTTCTGGAGATGGACGATGACCTGAAACGTCTTTCGCTGGTATTCGGTCCCGAGAAGGTGAAGAAGCTCGTTTTTCTCTGGTACGAGGGAGTAGTCTTCCAGGTGACCAGGATGCCCCCCGACATCATGATCGACAAATGGCTCTACGACGAATATCCTGAGCTGCGGGCGATACAGCTCGCTTCGCTCGAGAGGCAAAGAAGGGCGGCAATTTTAGGACTTTCCGAGGACATGAGAAAGATAACGCCCGCCAAGGTCTACTATGCCTCGAATGTGATGAATTACGCCTACTTCAAGGTCCTGGAGGATCACTTCCGGCTGGATTTTGTGGCCCCTTATCACAAGACGGTTTTCCTGTACGACGGCCAGTCGCTGGTCCGGGTGACCGAGCAGGGATTAGGGAATAACCATGAAGGGGACCGGGCGATGATCAACGAATGGGCCAGGCTCCTCCAGCTTACGGGTTGGTTCGAGTGGAAGCGTCTGGGGTGACGGACGAGGGGTTTTTACCGCCTTCAAGAGGGCGTCGGTCGATTGCCGGCCGGCCATTCGCTGAAGGGGAGGAGGTAAAGGTTGACATTGAGATACCGGGTGTCTCCGGTGACCTCTTCGCCCGCCCATCCGGGGGGTTCGACGGGTTGGCCTTCTTCCGGGAGCTCTACTTCCGCGATGACCAGGCCGTGGTTCGCCCCAGAAAAGACGTCTACCTCCCATCTTATCCCCGCCTCTTCCACGGTATAACGGACCTTTTCGACCGGGGTTCGCGTACAGAAGACCGAGAGGATTTCTTCGGCCTCCGCGAGAGGTATTTCATAGTCGTACTCGCGCCGGGTGATGCCTTCGTGAAGGCCCTTGAGTGTAAGAAATCCCCTGTTCCCGGCAACCCTCACCCTCAGGGTGCAGCCTTCTGCCGTAAAGATATAGCCCTGCCGGTACGCCGTGCCGATGGAGGCCCGCCGTTTCCAGTCGTCATTTTTCACGAGAAATCTGCGCTCGATTTCGAAGGCCACGGAAAGATCCGGAGTTTAAAGGGTCGAGGTTCCCGGCCCAAAGGATTCGGAACTTGGAAGTTATATAGCCATGTTCACGGGGTTTTTCAAGGAGTTTGAACCCTCCGGCCTCTTTCTGTTGTCCCCCGGAAAAAGTTCTGTTATGTTCCTTCTCATGGAGGGATGCGATTTTGTACATCTATGTCAGCCGGACTCCGGGAAGTCCTGCGGGGCCTGCTGTGGCCTGTATAATTACGCTGACAGCTCGGAAGAGGCACTGACGGAAAGGTTGAGGAAGCGGACGCGGCTTTTTCGGGAAAAGGTCGAGAGCGAGGAAGACCTGCATGCTTTTTCGGAAAGGATAAAGAGCATCGAGGACGGGACGAAACGCTACGATGTGATTTACTGCTGCGAATTCCTCGGCTTTCTCGACGAAGACGAGAGGCGTGTCGGCTGCCTGCTCCACCCTCTCCAGAACGGGGGCAGGGACCTGCGCGGTGTATCCTTCTACGGTCGGGAGCTTTGCGACGGTCATTTCTGCCCGAGCTACCACTACATATCGGAGGCGGAAAAGAGGTCTCTCATCAAAATCCTGGACGGCTGGTACCTCTACGGCCTTTGCGTCACCGATATCGACCTCGTGAAGGAGTATTTCCGTCTCGTAAGCGACGGTATAGGTGAGATGCCTCCTCCGGGCTGCTTCGAGCGCCCGGCCCTCAGGGACGCCGCGAGGCGTTTTTTCTCTCTCAAGGCGAGCTGGCCCTTCCGTTCGACCTCGGTCAACCGCCTCGGCAAATACTATTTCGACGGGTCCCAGTATATGATCCGCCCCATCGACTATGAGCGCCTTGGTGTGGATAAATCCGGGTTCGACAGGATATTCTTGAGTCTTTCCTCTGAATTCGCGGACGGTGAGGACGTGAAAAAAGCGGAGGGCATCATACGGTGTCTGATAGACGATTTTATCCTCCTCTTCCGCAAGGAATGCAATTTTACCGTTGACGAGGAAACGAAGGTCGGAGCCGGCGAACAGGGATAACGGCACATAGACGGTATGGCATTTTCATGCTGAAATTTTTGACTTTTTTTGCTAATCACTGATTGTCTGGTATGCCCTGCTTTCGTGCGTTTCAGAACTTTTTACATTGATTTTTCAGGGGGGGGTCGGGAGATGGAAGTCGAGAACAAGAAAGTGCTCTATACCAAGGAGGCAATCAGCCGCCGGGTTGCGGAACTCGCCGAAGAGATCTCTCGGGATTACCGCGGCAGGGAGCCGGTTCTCATCGGGGTTCTCAAAGGGGCCTTTATCTTCATGGCAGACCTCATCCGGTGCCTCAAGGTACCCTGCGTCATCGATTTTGTGAGAGTGGCGAGTTACGGTTCCGGGTCGGCGAGCTCGGGCAACGTCATCATAAAGAAAGACATCGAAACGGACATAACGGGAAAGGACGTCTTGATTATCGAGGACATCGTCGATACGGGCATCACCATGCGTTTTCTGGTGGAAAGGCTCAAGGAAAAGAACCCGAGGTCGTTGAAGGTCTGCGCCTTTATCGACAAGCGGGCACGGAGGGAAGTCGAATTCGAAGCCGACTACGTGGGCTTCACGATGGAGGACGGGTTCATCGTGGGATACGGGCTCGACTTCGACGAAAAATCACGCTTTCATCCGGAGGTGTACGTTGTCGACGAACAATAAGATGATAATTCAGTGCTCGAAATGCGGGACCCGCTTCCGGTTCGACGAGACGCTTGTCCGGGGGGAAGGGGTCTGGGTCAGGTGCAGCCGGTGTGAGAATGTCTTCTTCCAGGAGAACCCCTCCGCACCGCGTCCGGCAGAATCGGCGGAAGGTGAAGCCGCCGTCCTTGATGTCGGGCAAGTAACGGAGGGTATCCCCGGTGGAGGGGCGGCTTCGGAAAATGAGAATGTGGCGGGACCGCCGGGGAGGAGCAAAGGCATCCTGAAGAAGACCGCCGTCGCCGTCTTTTTGCTGTTGCTTGTCCTGGGAGGGGTCGTCTGGTTCATGCCGGAGGTTCTGACGGCGGCCTTGCCCGGTTGTTCTTACATCGCCCGTTACTTCGGGGTCGGGCCGCCGGAACACCCCACGGGCCCGGCTATAGATTTGGTCGACGTACGGGACAGGTACGTCAAGAACTGGCTGGCCGGGGATATGATGGTCATCGACGGCATGGCGGTAAACAAAGACGATCATCCCGTGTCGAACCTGCGCGTAAAGGCGACACTCCTGGATTCGGAGGGGAGGGTCGTCGCCGAGGTGCACTCTTATTGCGGCAATACCTTGACCGACGAGGACCTGGCGAAACTGACCGTCAATGGAATCATGGAAAAACTGTCGGCGACGGGAAGCGACGCTCCCAACTTGGGCATCGCCCCCGGGGGCCGGATCCCCTTTACCGCCGTGTTTGTAGACCCGCCAAAGACCGCCGTCGAGTACATCGTGGAGGTTGTATCTGTCGAGGCGTCGAAGACAAAATGAACGGAGGCCGGCGTGCGCCCGACAGATAAATTGAGGATCGCCATCCTCGGCCTCATGATAGTGATTTTTATCGGAACGGTCGGTTATAACGCCATCGAGGGGTGGGATCTGCTTGACGCCCTGTATGCGACCATCGTGACGCTTTCGACCGTCGGCTACGGCGATTTTTTCCCCCGGTCCGAAGCGGGCAGGATATTCACCATCGTGTTCGTCATCTTCGGCGTCGGTATCATGTTCTATACCATTGTTCTCATGGCTGAGACCGTGGTCGATGTGCGTCTTAGGTCGATTTTAGGGAGGAGTAAATTCGGGAAGATGATCAGCCGGATGAGCAATCACATTATCATCTGCGGGTGCGGTCGGATCGGCCATCTCATCGCGAGAGAGCTGGCGGCGGCGAAACGGGACTTCGTCGTCATCGAAAACAACCCGGAAACGGTCGAGAAGATTCAAGAGGAAGGCTTTATTTGCTGTAAGGGGGATGCGACGAGCGACAAGGTGCTTTTAGAGGTCGGCATAAAGCGGGCGCGGGGCATAGTCTGCGTGCTCCCGACCGACGCGGAGAACTTGTATGTAATCCTGACAGCCAAGGAGCTCAACCCGGAGATATTCATTCTTTCCCGTGCCGAAGAGGAAGAGTCTGAACACCGGCTTGTTCGCGCCGGGGCCGACCGCGTCATGTCACCCTATATGCTGGGCGGCATCAGGATGGCGATGGCGATTCTCAGGCCTGCGATGCTGGACTTCATCGAAATCACGACGCGAAGGCAGAGCCTCGAGCTGCAGATGGAGGAACTGGCGATCTGTGAAGGTTCGCCGGTGATCGGTAAGACCCTGGAGGAATCGGACATCCGCCATAGCTTCGGCCTCATCATCGTGGCCGTCAAGAAGGAATCGGGCAGGATGATCTTCAATCCCATGGCCCATTACGTGATCGAGAAGGGCGACAAACTGATCGCCCTGGGCGAGGAGGAGAATGTCAGGCGCTTTTCTCAAGTCTGTATAGGATGAGGGAGGGGGGGGATAACACCGGCCCGGAGAACGGTGGGCGGGGAGGTGGTGACGTCGATTATGGTAGATCCCTTGCCCCCAGGTGTAGAGCCGCCGTCGATCACTGCGTCCACCCGATCCCCAAGAAATTCCAACACTTCCCGAGCCGAGACACATTCCTTCTCCCCGGAGAGGTTCGCGCTCGTCGCCGTGAGGGGCCGGGAAAGGAGCACCGAAAGCTTTGATGCGATGGGGTTACTGGAGAGGCGGATGCCGATCTTGCCGGTGCCCCCTGTCAGTCTCGGAACGATGAACGGCGAGGCCTTGAAGACGATCGTGAGGCCCCCCGGCCAGAAGGCGTCCATCAGCTTTCGGGCCGTCTCCGGAACCTCTTCGACCAGGCTCCGGACGATTTTCCTGTCTCCGATGATGAGCGGCAGGGGTTTGTTGAACTCCCTACCTTTGAGGGCGTAAACCCGCTCTACCGCCTTTTCATAGTTCGCATCCGCTCCCAACCCGTAGAAGGTTTCCGTCGGGTAGGCCACCACACCGCCTTCTTTCAGGACGGCGACGGCCTTCAAGAGGGCATTTTCATCGGGGTTTGACGGGTCTGTCCGGATCAGGATAGACAATCGATCTTTTCCTGTTTTTTTTCGACGTCCCGGGCCATCTTTTCGGCGTAAGCCGCCAGTTTTTTCCGCAATGCGTCATCGTCGAGGGCGAGAATCCTGACCGCCATGAGGGCCGCGTTTCTTGCGCCCGCCTTCCCTACCGCCATCGAGGCCACAGGTACGCCCGCCGGCATCTGGACGGTCGAGAGGAGGGCGTCGAGTCCCGCCAGCGACGTCGAGTCGATCGGTACGCCGATGACGGGTATGGTGGTCCGGGAAGCGATCACGCCGGCAAGATGCGCCGCGGCCCCGGCCCCTGCGATGATAACCCCGACTCCCCTGCCTGCCGCGCCCTCGGCATAGGATGTCGTCCTCTCGGGCGAGCGGTGGGCCGACGTAAGCACGGCCTCGTAAGGAACGTCGAATTCCTTGAGGACGGCCATGGCTTCCTTGAGGACCGGCAGGTCGGAATCACTCCCCAGGGCGATGCTCACCATGAAACCCCTTTTCTTTTTCATGCCTTCCCCCATTTTAAGACTGAGTTGCCCGGATAGGTCATCAGTGCTTGAAGTGTCTCCTTCCCGTGAATACCATCGCCATGCCGTGTTCATCGGCCGCCTGGACGGATTCCTCGTCCCGGACGGAACCACCGGGCTGGACCATGGCCGTTATGCCGGCGGTCGCCGCCGTGTCGACGACGTCGCGGAATGGGAAAAAGGCATCGGAGGCAAGGACGGCGCCTTTCGTAGGGAAGTTGGCCTTCATCAGGGCTATCTTCAGAGAATCGATGCGACTCATCTGGCCGGCACCCACGCCGATGAGCTGGTCCTTGGCGGCGATCACGACGGCATTCGACTTGACGTACTTCACGACACGCCAGGCGAAATTCAAGGCCTCGAATTCATCGTCCATGGGGGTGCGTTCGGTAACCACCTTCCCGTTCCTGACATCCTCGTCGCTTACGTCGCGCTCCTGGACGAGAAGCCCTCCCACCACTCGCCTGAAGTCGTACCCCGGGAAACCCCTTTCCATGCCGGGGGTGACATCCAGGAGGCGGAGGTTCTTCTTGGCTCTCAGGACCTCGAGGGCATCCCGGTCAAAACCGGGGGCGATGATGACTTCCAGGAAGGTCTTGGCGAGCTCTTCCGCCGTTTGCCCGTCCACAGGCTTGTTGAAGGCGACGATGCCGCCGAAGGCGGAGAGAGGGTCTGTCTGAAGGGCCTTCTTGTAAGCCGTGAGGATATCTCCCGTCGAGGTTGCCGCGCCGCAGGGATTGGCGTGTTTGACGATGACCGCCGCCGGCCTGTCGAAGTCGCAGGCCATCTGCCAGGCGGCGTCGCTGTCCATTATGTTGTTGTAGGATAACTCCTTGCCCTGGAGCTGGCGGGCGTTGGCAATGGTGGACGGGGTCGCGTCCCTTTCTTTGTAGAAAGACGCTTTCTGATGGGGGTTTTCCCCGTACCTCAGGTCGAGGGCCTTGACGAACTGGAAAGTCAAGGCGTCGGGGAAGTCCTTCCGGGCCCCGTCCGGTCGAATCCTTCCGAGGTAGTTGGAGATGGCGGCGTCATAACGGGCCGTGAGCTGGAATGCCTTGACGGCCGAGGAGAAATTGGTTTCTTCCGAGACCTTTCCTCCCGTCGCCTTCATCTCCTCGAGGATGAGGCGGTAGTCCTGCAGGTCCGTGACCACAGTGACGAAGGGGTAATTCTTCGCCGCCGCCCGGAGCATGGCCGGCCCGCCGATGTCGATGTTCTCGACCGCCTCCTCCAGGGTGCACCCGGGCCTTGCCACGGTGTCCTCGAAGGCGTAGAGGTTGACGACCACCATGTCGATCATCTCTATCCCCTGAGACCGGGCTGAAATCACGTGCTCCTCTTTATCCCTCTGGGCGAGGATGCCGCCGTGGACTTTCGGGTGGAGGGTCTTGAGCCTCCCGTCCATCATCTCCGGGAAGCCCGTGTATTCGGAGACTTCCCGCACCTCAACGCCGTTCTTCCTCAGCAGGTCCGCTGTCCCGCCCGTGGAGAGGATTTCCACGCCGAAGGTCCGCAGCCCGGCGGCGAATTCTACGATACCCGCCTTGTCGGTCACGCTGACCAAAGCCCGCTTGATTTCATTGAGTCTCATCTATTTCCTCCCGGGTATTCACCTCTCAACTTTTTCATATGCCGGATCCTTTTTTCGATCAGGGGCCTCGTGCCGATATCCGGCCTGTGGGATACGGGACCTTTGATGGCCTTGACTGCATTTTCCGCAACAGCTTCCGCCTCGTCCAGCGAGGCGGCGATCCCCACCACGGCGATGGCCCGCGACGTCGTCATGTAAAGACCGCCCTCGCGTCGGTCCACGGAGGCGTAGTACAGCCTTGCCGGTCCCACGTCTCCCACGTCTATCCTGGCTGAGGTCGAGCCCGCGTCGTGGTGGTCCTTGGGGAGTCCGTAACCCCGGGGGACGATGTACTTGCACACGGTCGCTTTTTTCTCGAATTCGACGGCCGATTCACCCAGCGTTCCGTCGATGACCGCCCGGCAAAGGTCGACGAAATCTGTCTTGAGGATGGGCAGGACGTTCATCGCCTCGGGGTCGCCGAACCGGGCGTTGTACTCGAGGAGCCTCAGCCCGTTTTTCGTGACCATGAACCCGGCGTACATCACGCCCTTGTAATACTCCCCCGTTTCCCTGTGAATAGCCTCGGCCACCTTTTGCGTGATGGCGAGGCCGTCCTCGACGTCTTTTCGCGTCAAGAAAGGCAGGGAATGGTCCTCGCAGGAGTAAGACCCCATCCCACCCGTGTTGGGTCCTTTGTCATCGACAAAGCGCCTCTTGTGGTCCTGGACGGGAGGCGTTGCCACCACGGTTTTGCCGTCGGAGAGACACTGAAGTGAGAACTCCTCTCCCTCCAGCTTTTCCTCGGTGATCACCGCGGGGTGCTCCGCCAGGACTTCCTCGCAGTAATCCAATGCTTCCTCGACCGTCTGGAAATGGTCGCCCTGAACCATGACCCCTTTGCCGCCCGTGAGGCCGTCGGGCTTCACGACGAAGCCGTCCAGGCTCTTCAGGAATTCTTCGACCCCGTCGAGAGAGGTGAAGACACGGAACTTCGGGTTCCCAGGGATACCATGCCGGGCAAGCAGGTTTCTGGTGAAGGATTTCGACGTCTCGAGCTGCGCCAGCTTCTTGGTCGGGCCTGCGGCCGGTATCCCCCAGGACCTCAAGGCATCGACAACACCGTTATTCAACGGATCTTCCGGCCCGATGACAGCAAAGTCTACACGGTTCTCCCTGGCGAATCCGCAGAGAGACTCAAGGTCGTCATGGCTCCCCAGCATAACCATCTCGGAAAGATCAGCGATCCCGGGATTGTTGTGCCTCATGAAGGAAAAGAGCTTCGGCCGATGCCTCGATCGGATGACCGCTTCGGCGATGGCGTGCTCCCTTGCACCGTTCCCAACCAACAGCACCCGTATCATTTTGTCTCCTCGTGGGCCTTGAGGTCTTCAGTTGAAGCCTGGGCTATAAACATACAACCAGCAAGCAAGATACCCAGTACTTGTGAGGTTGCGACTATATCCAAAACATGGTGGGGAGTCAACAAATCAGTGCCGAATACTTGACATTCCAAGTGAATAGCGATATTTTCACCCCCGGTGGGGCAGATGTTCATGACCCCGTCCTGCAAGCGACCGACAGAACAGGACCCCCTTGGACCCTTATCTGACATTTAAGCTCGTTGTACTTTTCTGTCTTTTTGCGATATCCGGTTTTTTTGCCTCCGCAGAAGCCTCTCTTTTTTCTCTTACACCCCTTCACCTACACAAGATGAGGGAAGACGAATCACCGCGCCTTTCCGTGATCCGGGAATTACTCCGTTATCCCCGGCGTCTGTTGATAACGATTATCGCGTGCAACGAGTCCGTCAACATAATGATTTCATCGCTGACAGCACTGATTTTTATCAGGATCTTCGGGGATAGCGGAAAATGGACCGCCATCGCCGTCCTGACCCCCCTGTTCCTTGTTTTCTGTGAAGCGGTTCCGAAGACCGTTGCCAAGATAAACCCTATCGCAATCTCCAAAGCCGTGTCTCCGTTGCTTCTATTGTTTTTTCGATTGTTGCTCCCTGTCAGCTGGGTACTGGAGAAAGTCTCCGGCTGGCTGATGGGCCCCTTCCGGCCGACTGAACCGTCGGGGGGGGGCGAGCTGACGGAAGGGGAATTGCGGGTACTGATTGACGCAGGTCACGAAGACGGAGTGCTGCAAAAGCCGCATCGTGACCTGATTCACAGGGTCTTCGAGCTGGCGGACACCACCGTAGAAGAGATCATGACGCCGAGGATCGATATGTTCTGCCTGCCCGTTTCGCTCACCCTCGACGAGATGAAAAAGGAGATACTTAAGAGCGGTTACTCCCGGGTGCCCGTGTACGGCGTGGACCGGGACGATATCATAGGGATCCTGTACGCCAAGGACCTTCTGTTGGCGACGGCCTCGGGAGGAAGAGAATCGGACGTCAGGGTTTTGCTGAGAAAGCCCTATTTTGTCCCTATGGAGAAGGAAGCAGACAGCCTCCTGAAGGACTTCCAGGTGAGAAAAATCCATATGGCGATAGTAGTGGATGAATACGGCGGTGTTGCGGGGCTGGTTACCATGGAGGACATCCTGGAGAGTCTCTTCGGCGATATCTATGATGAGCGTGACACCAAAGAAAGGCATTATCGCGTCATAGACGGGCAAACCGTGGTTGTCTCGGGACGGACGCCGATCGAAGAATTCAATGCCCTGACGGGCATGAACATCCCCTCTGAGGATTTCGACACGGTGGGAGGTTTTGTGCTCCATCTTTTCGGAAGGCTTCCTTCCCGAGGCGCGGAAGTCCATTATGACGGCATCGTGTTTCGGGTCGAACGCATGCGCGGCGCCAGTATCTGGAGAGTCCGTGTTTTCCGTGAAGAGGTCGAAGAATGACCGACCTGCTCGCGCCTATCCTCATGGTGATTTTCTTGTTCCTGGAGGGTCTTTTTTCGGGCGGAGAGATAGCTCTCGTCGCTTCCGACATAAACAAGGTGAAGCAGAGGGCGGCTGCAGGCTCCAGGTCCGCCGCCGTTGTCCTGCGCTTTCTTGAAAAACCTGAATGGTTTCTGGCCACCACCGTGGCGGGAACGGATTTTTGCATAATCGTGAACACCGCCCTGGCCACCTCGATGTTCGTTTCCCTTTTCGGAGGCACCGAAGGAGGGGTTGTTGCCGTGGGCGTGATGATCCCCGTTATCCTGTTGGCGGCGGAACTCATTCCCAAGAGTATATTCCAGCAGAGGCCGGAATCATCAGCCGCCAAGGTCGCCTATTTTCTCCTGTTTGCATCCTGGATCCTGTACCCACTGGTGCTTATCGTGGCCTGGGTCTCCCGAGCAGGTATCAGCTTGCTGACGGGTGGAAGGACCACATATGCTCCTTACATCACGAAAGAGGGCCTTAAGTATCTTCTCAGAGAGGGAGATGGAAAGGGTGACATCGAACCCCAGGAAAAGGAGATGGTCAGAAGGGTCTTTGATTTCTCAGAAGCCACAGTGGGACAGATCATGGTGCCTCTGTCGAACGTGGCGGCCCTGAAAGAAACCGCTTCGGTCGGTGAAGCCGTCACCCTTATCCGTGAGAAGGGCTTCTCCCGGATACCCGTCTATCGGGAGAGTATCTTCGACATAACCGGGATTCTTTACAGCTTTGACCTCCTGAGGGCCTTGCCGGAAGCGGAGCACAGGCCGGTCGCGGACTACGTCCGGTCGGCCGTGTTCTTCGTCCCGGAAACCAAATCGGCCTACGAATTGTTTCTGGAAATGCAGCGGCGCGGAGAAGTAATGGCCGTCGTAGTGGATGAATACGGCGGGGCCGTGGGTATAATCACCGCCGAAGACCTTCTGGAGGAAGTCGTCGGGGAAATCGAGGATGAGTACGATAAAGGTGAAAGGCCGTACCTGAAGGTCGGCCCGGGCCGGTACCTTTTCAAGGCCCAGACGAGCATAGACCGAATACGCGAAATCACGCGCCTCGAGATACCCGAAGGAGATTACGAAACCCTGGGGGGCTTCATCCTGAACCGGCTGGGGCACATACCTCGGCGCAGAGAAAGCGTCAGAGAAGGGGACGTCCTTTTCGTCGTAGAGGACGCCGACGCAAAGTCCGTCAAGGAGGTCCTGATCGTTATGCCCGATAAAAGAGACGGTTCGGAGTCTGCAGGTTGAAGTAATGTTGGAAGAGAATAGCGGTTTCCAGGAAAAAGGACGTGTACAACAGTGGAAAAGCCTTTCTGCACTCAAAACGCCCAACTTGCCACTATCATCCTTGCCGCCGGTAAGGGAACGAGGATGAAATCGGACCTGGCGAAGGTCCTTCATCCTATCGACGGGAGGCCGATGCTCAGTTTTCCCGTTGCGGTGGCGCGGAAAGTCGGCTCCCGCGAGGTCGTCGTTATCGTCGGCCACCAGGCGGAGCTGATCGAAGAGATGATGAAGGATGAAGAATTGGTGTTCATCACGCAAAAGGAGCAGTTGGGAACCGGCCACGCCGTCCTGCAGGCTCGAGACCACTTCCGTCGTTTTGAGGGAACCGTCCTGATCCTCTGCGGAGACGTGCCGCTCCTGCGGTCACGGACGGTCGGGGACCTCATCGTCTTTCACCGTGCGGAAAAGGCCGCTGTCACGGTAATGACGACGGTGCTTGAGGACCCGGCGGGTTACGGGAGGGTCGTGAAGGACGAGGGAGGCGCAATAACCAGGATCGTGGAGGCGCGGGACGCCACTGAAGAGGAAAAGGAGATAAAGGAGATAAA
>DIEZ01000069.1:440-12702 GCA_002418885.1 Syntrophaceae bacterium UBA5761 | reverse complement strand
CAATGCCCAGGGAGAGTTCTATCTGACGGACATCGTTGCCGTTGCCCTGCGAAAAGGAAAAAAGGCCTGCTCTTTTATCGCCGCGGACCATCGGGAGGTGATGGGGATCAACACGCAGGGCGAACTCGAAGAGGCCGAAAAGGTCCTCCGCCTTGCCGACCGGGAAAGCCGCGCTTGACAGGGCGGGGCTTGTGGTGGAGAGGTATTTCGACGCGCCATAGAAGACTCAGGGTGTGCTTATGGCGATCACTGCGAAAAGGTCGAAGGCCTCCCGGCGCAGAGGCCTTGGGAACCCGGACGCCGACATGACTGTGGTGATGAAACCGCCTCAGGGGAGCGCCGTCTTGATGCTCCTGGCGAAGGAGAAGACTACGTCGGCAAGGTCGCGCCTGTTGCTGTTTTCTTCGATCAACTTCACGAAGGCGCTGCCGACGACGACGCCGTCGGCGAGGGGCGCGATCCGGCGGGCCTGCTCGGGCGTCGAAATCCCGAAACCGACGGCAACGGGGAGGCTGCTCCTTTCCCTGATTCTCGCAACGTCGCGGCTGATGTTCTCGATTCTCGGCCTTGCCGTTCCCGTGACGCCGGTGACTGAGATGTAGTAGATAAACCCGGAGGCCTTTTTTGCGATTTCTTCGACCCGGTCGTTCCCGGTCGTCGGGGCGACGAGGGAGATGAAGTCGATCCTCTCCCTGTCCGTGTATTGCCGGAGTTCCCCCGATTCTTCGGGCGGCAGGTCCACTACGAGGATCCCGTCTACTCCGACATCCTTCGCCTTCAGCGCGAACCGCTCGTTTCCATAGATGAAAATCGGGTTGTAATAACCGAAAAGAACAATGGGTGTCTCGCTCGCCTGGCGCACCGCCGCGACCATGTTGAGGATGGCGTCGAGGGTGACGCCGTTCTTAAGGGCCCGCTGCGACGCGGCCTGGATTACCGGGCCGTCTGCCGTCGGGTCGGAGAAGGGCACGCCGACCTCGAGGATATCGACGCCGGCCTTGTCGAGGGCAAGGAGAATCTCTTCCGTATTTTTCAGTGACGGGTCGCCTGCCGTGACATAGGCGATAAGGGCCTTTTCATTTTTCATCCTGAGCGACCGGAACACCTTTTCGATCCGCTTCATGTCTGCCTTCCTTCCATGCTTTCGGCGATCACGGCCGCGTCTTTGTCTCCGCGGCCCGAAAGGTTGATGACGATGACCCTGTCCCTGTCGAGTCCGGGGGCCAGCTTCATGGCGTAGGCGACCGCGTGGGCGCTCTCCATGGCGGGTATGATGCCCTCGAGGCGCGACAGCTCCATGAAGGCCTGTACGGCCTCCTCGTCGGTTACGTTGACGTACCGGGCCCGGCCGGTCGCATGGAAATAGCCGTGTTCCGGCCCCACGCCGGGATAGTCGAGGCCGGCCGCGATGGAATAGGCGTCCCGTACCTGACCGTCGTCGTCCTGGAGGAGGTAGGTCTTGTTGCCGTGGAGGACCCCGACCTTGCCGGCGGAGATGCTCGCGGCGTGAAGACCCGTGGCGATCCCCTTGCCGGCGGCCTCCACGCCGACCAGGGACACCGCCGTGTCTTCCCTGAAGGGGTAAAAGAGACCCATGGCATTGCTCCCACCACCCACGCAAGCGATGAGATAATCGGGGAGCCTTCCTTCCCGTTTCAGTATCTGCCTTTTTGTCTCCCTTCCGATGACGCTCTGGAAGTTGCGGACCATCATCGGGTATGGATGCGGCCCAGCCGTCGTGCCGATCACGTAGAAGGTGTCGCGCACGTGGGCGACCCACTGGCGCATCGCCTCGTTCATGGCGTCTTTCAGCGTCGCCGTCCCCGAATGAACCGGGACGACCTCGGCCCCGAGGATTTTCATCCTAAAGACGTTCGGCGCCTGTCTGTGGATGTCCTCCTCGCCCATGAATACCCGGCATCCCATCCCGAAGAGGGCCGCGACGGTGGCCGTGGCGACGCCGTGCTGGCCTGCCCCTGTTTCGGCGATCACCAGTTTCTTTCCCATGCGCTGCGCAAGTAAGGCCTGGCCCAGGGTGTTGTTGATCTTGTGGGAACCGGTATGGTTCAGGTCCTCCCTTTTGAGATATATCCTGGAGCCGCCCAGTTTTTCCGTTAGCCTCCGGGCGAAGTAAAGCGGGGTCTCCCGTCCCGCGTACTCTGCCAGGTACCGGCGGAACTCCGCCTGGAAGTCGTGATCCCTTTCAGCCTCGCGATAGGCCTTCTCGAGCTCGATCAGGGCGGGCATCAGCGTCTCCGCCGTATAACGCCCCCCGTACGGCCCGAAATGGCCCCTTCTGTCGGGTGATGTCTTTTGCATGGTCGGTCCTTTTCAGAGTTTATCGCATCCTTTACCGAATATCCCCCTTTTTTCCTTCCTCCCCACGGCGTGGGCTACGGCGATGACCGCCTTCACCTTTTCCGGGTCTTTCTTCCCCGGACAGGCCTCGACGCCGCTGTTGACATCGACGGCAGGCGGTGAGACGGCCTCGATCGCCGCAGCGATGTTTTCCGGGTTTAGTCCCCCGGCGAGGATCAGAGGCGCGGCCTCGCAGATGGTCCTCGCCGCTTTCCAGTCGGTCTTTTCCCCCGTGCCCCCGTGACGTCCCGGGGTCCTCCTGTCCGCAAGAAAAGCCTTTACCGGGTAGAGGTTCAGCCCTTCAGGGTCGATTCCTTCGTCCGGGAAAACGGCCTTTATCAGGACTTCCGGGGCGAAATGCCGGCAGTATTCGGGCGGTTCGTCACCGTGGAGCTGAATAAGGTCGAGCCCGCAGAGTTCGGCTGTCTCTTTAACTTCCCTGATGTCGCGGTTCACAAAAACACCGACCTTCACAACCCCCCTCGGTAAGGCCTTAATGATATCCAGTGCCCTTTGCGGCGCCACAAACCTGGGGCTACCCGGGTGGAAGATGAACCCGAGCGCGTCGGCGCCGCATTCCACGGCATGCAGTGCGTCCTCCGAGTTGGTGATGCCGCAGACCTTGACCTCCGTCATTTTCCCGCCAGTTCCCTGAGCTTGGCGCCCCTGTCGCCCGCCCGCATCAGCGTTTCGCCGACAAGGAAGGCGCGGATACCGGCCTCCATCAAAAGCTCGACGTCGGCCCGGTTCTCGAAGCCGCTTTCACTGACGACGATTCTGCCGGGAGGGAGCAGGGGAGCGAGTCTTAGGCTTGTGTTGATGTTCGTCGTGAAGGTCTTCAGGTCCCTGTTGTTGATCCCGATGATCTGGGCGCCCGCGGCGGCCTCTATCTCTTCTTCCCCGTGTACCTCGACGACCGCGGAGAGGTCGAGTGCCTGGGAGAGTCGAAGGAGCCGGTCCAGTTCCTGTTTCCCGAGGATGGCGGCGATGAGGAGCAAGGCATCGGCGCCCAGGATACGGGTCTCATAGACCTGGTAGGGGTCGATGATGAAATCCTTCCGCAGAACCGGAAGGGCACAGACCCTTTTTACCGCCGCGATGTCGGCGTCGTCTCCTCCGAAAAAGGACCTGTCCGTAAGGACGGAAACCGCCGCCGCACCGTTCGCTTCGTATGTCCGGGCAAGGACGGAGACATCGAAGTCTCCGCAGAGCAACCCTTTTGACGGCGAGCGCCGCTTGACTTCTGCGATGATGGCACAGTCCCCTGTTGTGAGGGCTTTGCCGAAGTCCCTCGTCGGCGGCAGGTCTCTCACGAGCCTCTCGAAAGTCGGTATCGACCAGGTTTCTTTTAGGCGGGCGACTTCTTTCCTCTTCACTTCTACGATTTGACCCAGAATCATATTTACTCGACCTTCGACTGCTATTCTCAACCGTTGCTCATCTCGATTAGGGCCATGAGCTTCTTGATCGCCTTGCCGCTGTCTATGCATTCCTCCGCCACGGCGATGCCCTCGCGGATGTCCTTTGCCTTTTCCCCGGCAACGATGGCGAGGGCGGCGTTGAGGAGGACGATCTTCCTCGGCGCGCCGTCCTTTCCCGCGAGAACGTCCTTCGTAATCTGCGCGTTCACTGAAGCATCGCCTCCCAGAAGGTCCCTGCCGTCATAGGTCTCACCGAAGTATGTGACCGGGGTGATGTTGTAAGTGGTGACTATACCGTCCTTCAGCTCGGAGACACGCGTTTCATCGGTGACCGTAGCCTCGTCGAGGCCGTCGAAACCGTGGGCGATGAAGGCCCGTTTTGTCCCGAGGTTCTTGAGTACCCCGGCGAACATCTCCGTCAGTTTCGAGTCGTAGACACCGATGAGTTGGGCGGTGGCTCCGGCGGGATTCGTCAGCGGTCCCAGCATGTTGAAGACCGTCCGGATGCCGATTTCCCGGCGCGGACCGATGGCATATTTCATCGCGCCGTGAAGCCTCGGTGCGAAAAGGAAACCGATTCCTATCTGCTGGATGCACTCTTCCACGACCTCCGGCGACGCGTCGATGTTCACGCCCAGGGCCTCGAGGACGTCGGCGCTCCCGGAGCCGCTGGAAACGGCACGATTACCGTGCTTCGCCACGGTTATACCCGCCGCGGCAACCACGAAGGCCGCCGTCGTGGAGATGTTGAAGGTATTTCTCCCGTCGCCGCCGGTCCCGCAGGTGTCCACTATGACCGACGAGCGGGCGTCTATCCTCGTTGCTTTCTGCCTCATGACGCGCGCCGCTCCGGTGACCTCGTCGACGGTTTCGCCTTTGACCCGGAGCGCCGTTATGAAGGCCGCAATCTGGGCCGGCGTCGCCTTGCCCTCCATCACCTCGTCCATGACCTCCACCATCTCCGCTTCCTTCAGGTTTCGTCCGTTGACGACCTCTGCCAATGCTTCCTTTATCATATTACCCTCCTCGGGTTTGGTATTCTTTTCCCGACGACCGATGCCGGACGCGTGCTTTCTTCTCAGTTTCAATCCTTTCCGTTTCCGTTGACCCCCGCCAGCTCGAGAAAATTCTTGACGATCCGCTTTCCCTGCGGCGTGAGGATCGATTCCGGGTGGAACTGGACCCCCTCGACCGGATGCTCGACGTGCCTGATCCCCATGATCTCGCCTTCTGCCGTTTCGGCGCTTATTTCAAGACAGGAAGGCAGAGTCGCCCGGTCGACTATCAAAGAATGGTACCGGCCCGCCGTGAAGGGGTTGGGAAGACCTTTAAAAATGGTGCGGCCGTCGTTGATGACGGGAGACGTCTTACCGTGCATTACCCTTGGGGCCCGCACAACCTCCCCGCCGAAGGCATAGCCGATGGCCTGATGACCGAGGCAGACGCCCATGATGGGGGTAGTCTTGTAAAAACGTCTTACTATGTCGACCGCAAGCCCCGCCTCCTTCGGCGAACAGGGGCCGGGCGAGATGAAAATCGCCCGTGGCTCCAGATGATCGACCTCTTCGAGGGTCGTTTCGTCGTTACGGCGGACCTGAACGTCGGCGCCAAGCTGTCCCAGGTACTGGACCAGATTGTAAGTAAAAGAATCGTAATTATCGATCATCAATATCATTCTATCCTCCTTATTTCAAAACCCGAGGCCGCCAGGTTGATTGCCTGCCTCATTCCCTCGGCCTTGTTGACGGTTTCTCTGTATTCCGCGTCGGGGTCGGAATCGGCCACTACGCCCGCGCCGGCCTGGATGTATATTTTTCCCTCTTTGAGCATCATCGTCCGGATGGTTATGCAGAAGTCCATGTTGCCGGTAAAGCTGAAATAGCCGACCGCCCCGCCGTAAGGACCCCTCGCCGTCGGTTCCAGTTCGTCGATGATCTCCATCGCCCTTACCTTTGGTGCGCCCGTCAGGGTCCCGGCGGGAAAAGCGGCCTTGAGGACGTCGAAGCAGTCCTTACCATCGGTAAGCTGGGCCTGGATGTGAGACACCAAGTGCATGACATGAGAATACCTTTCCACAACCATCAGCTGGTCGACCTGGACGCTTCCGACCCGGGCGATCCTTCCCAAGTCGTTGCGACCGAGGTCCACGAGCATCACGTGCTCCGCCCTTTCCTTCGGGTCCCGGAGGAGTTCGTCGGAGAGTCTCCTGTCTTCTTGTTCGCTCTTACCCCTCGGCCTGGTCCCGGCGATGGGCTTGAGCTCCGCGATCCCGTCTTCAAGGCGGACCATCACCTCGGGCGATGACCCGATTAGGGTCATACCGTCGAGTTTCAGGAAAAAGAGATACGGTGAGGGGTTCACGAACCGTAAGGCCCTGTACAGATTTACCGCATCCAAACTGTTTCTGCCCTCGAAGCGTTGGGAGACGACGACCTGGATGGCATCGCCGGCAAGGATGTATTCCCGGGCCTTCCCGACCATAGACTTAAACTCCTCTGGAGTCATGTTGGCCTCGAAAGGCTCCTCGTCTGTTCCCTCAGGGTACGCTTTTTCGTCAAGGACAGACCCGCGGAGTGTGTCGACCATCGCATCTATCCTCCGTACCGCCTCGTCGTACAGGCCCCGAAGGTCCTCGGTTTCCTCTGTGTAGACGCAGGCGACGGCCTTGATCGTATGCCGGACGTTGTCGAATACCATCAGCGTGTCGGTGATCAGGAAGGTGGCGTCGGCGGTTCCACTGTGACGGTCTGGTTCCGGTAACCGCTCGAAAAACCTCACCATCTCATAACCGAGGAACCCGACCGCCCCGCCGTAGAACCGCGGAAGGCCTTCCGGCGAAATGGGGCGGCAGCCGCCGATGAGCTTCTTCAGGTATCCCAGAGGATTACCCCCATGGTCGAACCGGCGGGTTCGGCCGTTTTCCTCGATCACCACCTCATTCCCCCGGACTTCATAGATGGTCTTCGGGTCGGCGCCGAGGAAGGTGTAACGACCCCATTTTTCACCGCCTTCGACGCTTTCCAACAAAAAGAGGCGTTGTCTTCCCTGAAGTTTCATCAGGGCCGACACGGGCGTCTCCGTGTCGGCGAGGATTTCCCGGTATACGGGAATAAGGTTCCCCCTGGTTGCCATCTCTTCAAACTCTGCGAATGACGGATAGTACATATTGCTGTCCTCAAAAAAAGGCCGTGAAGCTTCTGCTCACGGCCCCGGTTTTTCTGTGCTCAAAAAACAAAAGAGCCGTGAAGTCCCGAGAGGTTCTCCACGGCCCGTTGTCGGTTAAATGCTACATTTCAGCGGTGGACAAACCCCTCCCCTGGAATCTGCCACCACCAGTTGTTCCTCGTCTTGGACTGCATATCGTTCTTTTTACCTACCTACCTCTGAATAAACCCTGCATCTAAGGCAAGCCCGGCATGACGCCGTTTGTCCCACCGATATGAACCACATCCTGTATGTGTTACCGGCTCTTATAGCAGGGTTTATCGGAGTTGTCAACTCGATTTTTTCTCTCCGCAAATAAAGCTCTTGACTTTTTTAGGGGGGTTGAAATAAGTTATTAACAAATCCTAATAGCTGAAAACAGAGCAAAGAGAAAGGTAAATCGGTGCTTTCGTGGAGCTCGTGAAATTCAGTCAACTCGAAGAAAAGATCAAAGGGTTGATAGATGAACATGCTTTACTGAAAAAAGAGAAAGAATATCTGGAGGGGTTACTTAAAAAAAAGGAAGGGGAATTAGAAGAAGCGAAGGACACTCTAAAAAAATTGAATGAGGAAAGGGACGCGATACGAGCAAAGGTGGATTCACTGCTTGACATGCTCCATGATATTGGTGAGCCGCAATTGCCTCTGAGGTAAAACCTTGAAAAAGCGCTTCAGCATCAGGATTCTCGGGCAGGAGCTATCCGTACTGAGCGATGCACGGGATGATCACGTGGCGGATGTAGAGCGGTATGTGAGCGATAAAATAGAAGAAGTTAAAAAGACTTCGGCGGATCAGACGACATTGAACATCATCATACTTGCCGCTTTAAATATCGCCGATGAGTATCTAAGGCTGAAGGGTGAAAAGGAAGATTTTTACAAGGAGTTGGAGATCAAGTCGGAAAAACTGATACAGTTCATCGAAGAAAGGCAGTAATTGGCACGGTATCCCCTGCGATGCTCGTGATTAAAATGAGTCTTTGAGCCAACACATTGAAGCCCGGGGGCCCTTAATTGTGCGTGGTGTGCATGTCTGAATCTCCCCGGGAGATGCAGAAAGCCTGAAGCCGCAACAGGGCGCCCACCTTTTATGAAGGTTCAAAGGGTTTTATTAACACGGCATAGGCGGGGGACTTAATTTTCTCCCCCCTGAAGGCCCCTTAATAGGATTCGGGGGCAATCGCTTTCAAGTTTTCCCTCCATCATCCCCTTCCAGGCAATCGCTCTTATACCCCTTTGTCCAGTATACATAAGGAGGTGGAAAATTTGTTTTACGATATAGTTTTATTCTGCTTATCGCTCGCTGTGGGCGTTGTCATAGGCTATTTTATTCGCAAGAAACTTTCACAAAAACAATTGGAGTCTGCGGAAACCCTTTCCGCCCGAATAATCGAGGAAGCAAGAAAAGAAAGCGAAAACATCAAGAAGGAGTCGATCCTCCAGGCAAAGGATTATCTTCTCAAGGCAAAGGCGGAGTTCGAAAAAGATACGCGGGAGAGAAAATCCGAGATAGAAGCCCTGGAAAAGAGGTTGCGCTCTAAAGAAGAGAACCTGGAGAAAAGGCTCGACAGCCTGGCTCAGAAGGAAGGCAACATGGAGAGCCGGGAAAAGGAGCTTCTACAGAAAGAAGCCCTGATAGCTGAGAAGCACGCTAAAATGGACCAGATGCTCGAAGAGCAGAAGAAAACTCTCGAAAAGATCGCCGGTATCTCCGCGGAGGAGGCAAAGGACCATCTGATTCGGTCTATGGAAGCGGAAGCCAAGCGGGAAGCCATCGCTACTTTGCGGAAGATCGAAGAAGAAACGAAACGAGAGGGAGAGAAAAAGGCACGTGAGATCCTGGCTTACGCCATGCAGCGTTATGCCGGTGATTTTGTGGTGGAAAATTCTGTTTCCGTTGTAAATCTTCCGAATGAGGAGATGAAGGGAAGGATCATCGGACGGGAAGGAAGGAATATCCGGGCCATCGAGGCGGCTACGGGCATAGACCTGATCATCGATGATACGCCCGAGGCGGTCGTTCTTTCCAGTTTCGACCCGGTTCGCCGGGAAATTGCCAAGATGGCCCTGGAGCGTTTGATCAGCGACGGGAGGATCCATCCCGGCAGGGTGGAAGACATAGTCAAGAAGGTGAAGGTTGAGGTCGAAAGCATCATACGGGAAACGGGGGAGAGGGTTTCTTTCGATGTGGGCGTCCACGACCTTCATCCTGAGCTGGTCAACATCCTGGGCAAGCTCAAATTCCGCACCAGCTTTTCCCAGAACGTCCTTCAACATTCCATCGAGGTGGCCCATCTGACGGCCATAATGGCTACGGAACTGGGGATGAATGTGAAGGAGGCTAAGCGGGCGGGCCTCTTGCACGACATCGGAAAGGCCCTCGACCACAAGATGGAAGGCACCCATGCCGCCATCGGCGCAGGCGTCGCAAAGCGCTTCGGTGAAAATGAAAGAATCGTGCAGGCGATCGCGACCCACCACGACGATGGGCGGACCAACACCCTGCTGGGGGTTTTGGTCCAGACAGCGGACACGCTCTCCGCGGCGAGACCGGGGGCGCGTCGCGAGATGCTCGAAACCTATGTCAAACGCCTTGACGAACTGGAAAAGATAGCCAACTCCTTTACGGGCGTCGACAAGAGTTATGCCATCCAGGCCGGCCGGGAGATCCGCATCCTCGTTGAGAGCGAAAAGGTGTCGGATGATGACGCCCTGCTTCTCTGTAAGGACATAGCCAAGAAAATAGAGTCGGAACTGACATACCCCGGACAGATCAAGGTTACAGTGATCAGGGAAACCAGGGTGTCGGAGTTCGCAAGATAGAAGAAATGAAAATTCTTTTTGTGGGTGACATCGTGGGAAAGCCCGGTAGGAGGGCGCTCCGGGAATTGATGCCCGTGGTCGTGGGTCGGCATGAAATCGACCTGACGATTGTGAACTGTGAAAACGCCGCAGGGGGGTTCGGCATCACCCGGGAAGTAGTGGATGAGCTTTTAGAGAACAACGTACAGGTCCTGACTACGGGCAATCACGTGTGGGATAAGAAGGAATCGGAAGGGTTTATCGACGATTACGCGCATCTCCTGAGACCGGCTAATTATCCTCCCGGTGTACCCGGCCGGGGATACACCATCGTTGCGGACGGTTCGGGCAATAAAGTGGGCGTGATCAATCTGATGGGGCGGATTTTCATGCGACCCATCGATTGTCCTTTCCGTACGGCCGAGGCGGTAGTCGAGAAAATCCGGGCGGTGGCAAAAGTGATTATTGTGGATATCCATGCTGAGGCTACATCGGAGAAACAGGCTGTGGGCTGGTTTCTGGACGGTAAGGTAAGCGCTGTCATCGGCACGCATACCCACGTTCAAACCTCCGACAACAGGGTGCTTACGAAGGGTACGGCCTATATCACCGATGCCGGGATGACGGGTCCTCTGAATTCTGTCATCGGGGTCCAAAAGGAAAAGGTGCTGGGGAGCTTCCTCACAGGTATGGCGGCCCGCTTTGATGTAGCCAAGCGGGATGTTCACCTTCAAGGTGTCATTCTCGATGTGGACGAGGAGACCGGGAGGAGCCGAACCATCGAGCGTGTCGATATGAAGCTTGGAGACCGAAGGCAGACGTCCGGTGATCTGTCGTAGCTTCGATTTATTGTTGTGTGGAGGTGCTGTTGAACGTTTACGATGTTTTTGTTGAAAGGGGGTTCGTTTCGGCGGTGACGGACGAAAAAGGCGTCCGGGATATTCTGGGGAGGGAACGGGTCACTTGCTACATCGGTTTCGACCCGACAGCGTCGAGCCTTCATGTGGGAAGCCTTGTGCCGATCATGGCCCTCGCCCATATGCAGCAGGCCGGTCATCGGCCCATCGCCTTAGTCGGTGGAGGTACGGCTCTCATCGGCGACCCCAGCGGTAAGTCGGAAATGAGGCAGGTCCTGACGCACGAACAGGTAAATCTGAATGCCGCCGCCTTGAAGGGTCAGCTGTCGAGATTTCTCCGTTTTGGGGCGTCGGACGGAGCTTTGTTGCTGAATAACGCCGATTGGCTCACGCAGCTCAACTACATCGAGTTTCTCCGGGACATCGGCCGTCACTTCAGCGTTAACCGCATGCTCGCGGCGGAGAGTTACCGTATGCGCCTGGAGGCGGGTCTCAACTTCATCGAATTCAACTACATGCTCTTGCAATCATACGATTTTTATCATCTTTTCAAGAACTATGACTGTGCCGTCCAGATGGGTGGAAACGACCAATGGGGAAACATCGTGGCCGGGATCGACTTGATCAGGCGCCTGACCGGTAAGGAGGCCTTTGGGATCACTTTCCCTTTGATCACAACTTCTCTCGGGCAGAAAATGGGGAAAACAGAAAAGGGTACTGTATGGCTTGACCCGAACCTCACTACTCCTTATGATTATTATCAGTACTGGGTGAACTGCGACGACAGGGACGTGGAAAGGTTTCTGTCGTTGTTTACGTTTCTGCCGATGGATGAAATAAGGGAGGCGGGAAGATTGCGAGATGCCGAGCTTAACATGGCGAAGGCGGTCCTGTCTTATGAGGCCACGAAAATAGCCCATGGCGAGGAAGCTGCCCGCTCGGCGCGCCGGTCGGCTGTATCTGTCTTTAAAGCAAAGCCTGTTTCGCCGGGGATCTTGCCCGGCAGTACGATACCTCGCGGGGAGTCGACGACCGACGACTCGGCTATATCCAGGGTCGTGAAGTCCAGGGCGGAATTGGAAAAAGGTATACCTGCTTACAAACTCTTCACTGAGGCCAACCTCTGTGCTTCTCAAGGGGAGTCGAGAAGACTCATTTCCCAGGGAGGAGGATATATCAACGACAGAAAAATAACATCCTTCGACGAACTCATAGGAATAAAGGATTTTTCGGGACAGCCGAAGATATACTTAAGAAAAGGAAAGAAGAAGTATTCTGTTGTTGAGATAGAAGGCTGATACAGAGAGGCGGATTTCATAAGCCAACCGATGATGCGGTTGCTGATTTTTTGGGTTTTCATTTTTTGCCTTGACACCCGGAATAATCTGGTATAATAAGTCTCACCTTTCAGGTCCTGGTGGTTCGTTGATTTTCGGTGTCATATTTCATAAAAAAAGTGCTTGACATTTTTTTAGCGATCCTGTAGAAAGTAAAGCTCGTTCTGAAAAGAATAGCTCTTTAAAAATTGAATAGCGGGAAAATAGATTTGTGGGTCCTTTTTCCTTTGTAATTTAAAAAGTTAGAGACAAACATCCATTAAACTGGAGAGTTTGATCCTGG
>DIEZ01000069.1:226-392 GCA_002418885.1 Syntrophaceae bacterium UBA5761 | reverse complement strand
GGCGCACGGGTGCGTAACACGTGGGGAATCTGCCCTTCAGCGGGGAATAACTCGCCGAAAGGCGGGCTAATACCGCATAATACCGTTTCCACCCCGGTGGGACGGTCAAAGACAGCCTCTGTTTACAAGCTGTCGCTGAAGGATGAGCCCGCGGCCTATCAGCTAG
>DIEZ01000069.1:0-138 GCA_002418885.1 Syntrophaceae bacterium UBA5761 | reverse complement strand
ATTGGGCAATGGGGGCAACCCTGACCCAGCGACGCCGCGTGAGTGAGGAAGGTCTTCGGATCGTAAAGCTCTGTCGGATGGGAAGAAATGTATGGGAGTGAACAGCTTTCATGCTTGACGGTACCATCAGAGGAAGCA
>DIEZ01000056.1 GCA_002418885.1 Syntrophaceae bacterium UBA5761 | reverse complement strand
CATCGCTCAATCAATAATTGATAAAGGCTCTTGACTAGGACAGCGGTTTATTTTTGAAGTTCTTTAACAACAATTTATAGATATCGGTACTGCGGTTGTTGAACCGGAATTCACATTCCTTGAGGTGCAGGTAAAAGGTTGATTGTGGAATGCCATGGAACTTCATCAGCCTCCTTTTTGCATATGACCAGAAGGATTCAATACCATTGATATGGCTCTTTCCTCTGGCAAATTCATTGGCCCCATGATGAACACGGTAATGCTTTTTGTATCCCAAGTCAACCAAACCATCATAGCCTATCCAACCATCTGATTTTAGTGTGCTGTTCTAGTCAAGACCCTTGATAAAATACCCCATATTTTGCTCCCAAAATTCCACTGACAACACCCTTTTTTTCTTTATATACTTCCCCCACAAAAAAGGAAGTTCTTATCAATATAAATCACCAACGTGTTCTTTTTCATTTTTTCCTCCCCATGGTCTGGTTACGATCCGTTCACAGCAGCGGTAAATCAAAAATATCTATCGTCCCCCCCTTCCCTTCGATCATTTGAAGATATTCTTCAGGCTGGTACCGATATCGCGGAAATCTTTTCCCGCATCCTCGGCGGCCTTCTTCACATCGTCAATGGATTTCTTGAAGTCCTTGCCGATGTCTTTCAGATCACTTCCGGCACCGGGTTCCGGTTTTGCACCCCCGGCATCGCTCGTCTTGTCCGGAGAGCCTCCCACCGCAGCCCCCTGGGTCAGCGGCGGGGCTTGTCCGGGATCGATATCATCTTCCGATTGAGGGCTCGACGGGGCCAGACCGTATTTCTCCAGGCTTTTCCGGACAAGCCGATCGCGCTCCTCCCGGTTCTTCTTCTCCATAAGTTTGTCGTAGGCAATCTGCGCCTTTTTATAGGAAACGTGAACCTTCTGGGAATACTTCCCGGGGTTTTCCTTGAGTTTGGCGCCGAGTTTGTCGAGGGCCTTGCCGCCGGTGAAGTTGAAGAAATCGTAGAAGGCGTTTTCGTAATCGCCGCCCGTCAATTTACAGAGGATCCCCGCGCCGGTCTGGACACCGTCGAATACCTTGCCCGCCCCGGGGATCATCTTCGCCCCCTCCCAGATCAGCCACTGGATCCCGTCCTGGGCATCCAGGGAGCAGGAGAGCATCTTGAAATAGCTGTCCGGCTGGCCATCCACCGTCATCACCAGAAGCGGCTGGTTGGTCATCGGGGGTTCGGCGGTCTCCTTCTTGACCACGACGCCGTCCACCTTCATCACGACTGGCGTTCCTTCGACCTTGTAGATGTGCTTGCCGCTGGACTCCAGTTTCACTGCCGGGTAGCTGTATTTCATCGCGTCATAGTATGGCTGGTCAGCCCCCTTGGCGCTGTCGGTGGCCACCAGGCCGTTGCCGATCGCCAGCGGCTTGATCTCGGTCGTCCAGTCGTAGGCGACATCCCCCCCGGCATCGCGGTTCAGCCACTCGGGGGTGATCCGGATGCCGATGTTACGGTCCCCCCAGGCCTTCGACTGCCCGGCGTTATAGAGATAGTTCGCCACATCGAGCTTCGGGTGAAACCGACTCTTGACCCCCAGGGAAAAGGCGTAA
Organism: Syntrophaceae bacterium UBA5761; assembly: GCA_002418885.1. Taxonomy (GTDB): domain Bacteria; phylum Desulfobacterota; class Syntrophia; order Syntrophales; family UBA4778; genus UBA2207. The sequence goes on along the minus strand of DIEZ01000056.1, from coordinate 13,404 downwards.
ATGTTCGAGACATTGCTCTGGCCCTTGATGGCCCGGATCCGCTCGAAATCGAGACCGAGACCGACCAGGACCCTGGCCGTTGCCTTCTTTCCCTCGTTCATGGCGATCACCTCGTACTCGACCACGGCACGGATAGGTCCACCGGTGTAGAGGAACAGCAACTCGGCATTTCCCTGGGCATCCACCCGTACGGAAAGCTCGTATGGGTCCTGTTTCCCCTGGAATTTCAGGAGGCCACCGTCGCGGCGCAGACGAAAGACCACTGAGGAACTGGGCTTTCCTCCCTTGAGGACCAGCCTCGCCGGGAGTTGATCGGTCGCCGGGATCAGGGCCGTCGTCCCGATGATGCCAGTCATGGAGGGATAGGCATCGAACTCGGGGCGGTGCGTAGCCTCGGGCTCCTTCACCCCCGGCGTGACAACCACGGGTGCGGGCTCCGGCGAGGGGACAAATGCCTCTCCGCTCAGTTTGGCCAGGAGGTAGTTCATCGTCGTCTTGCTGGAGGGAAGGCCGCCGTCATAGCCCTTCGAAACGAGCGTCCGGGTACGAATAAAGACATTGCCGGCCTGGGCCAGATCGCGCGTGTAGACCATGCCGTGTTCGGACTGCACCCTTTCCACCCACCCCAGGGTGTGATAGTTGCCAATCTTGCCAGTTTTTCTAGCCTTGATATAATCGGCTATGGTCCCTTGGATATATCGTTTGTCGGGCAGGGTGTTGTAGGTCATCGTGCTCGTCTTGCCAGACTGCCGGGCAACGGCCTCGAAGATGCTCAGCTCAGCCATGAGCCGCCGCAGGGCCTTCCATTCCGCCTCCAGGAGGGAGAGTTCCCGCTGATCCTTTGCGCCGTGGTATTTGGGGTTGGTGCTGTCCGTGCCGCGAAAGACCTCGATCTCGACAAGGGAATGCGCCTGGTTGGTCGTGTTGTCCTGCTGACGGTAGGCGAGCCATTCCACGGTGTCTCCGTACTTGGGGTTGTTATAGACGCTGCTCCGGCCCTCCTTGGCGTTGGGTGGCATCATAGGGGGACGCAGCGACGAGGGGTGCCCGGCAAAATAGCCGAATGGCCTCTCCGCCGCAACGGCAGGCAGGGCAATCGTGAGGCTCAGGAAAATCAGCCATAAGAGAGTTTTCTTCACGCGGTCGTTCCTCCGGAATGGGCCTGTGGACAAGGCAGACTATATTTCGTTGCAAGTATAGGAAGGGGAACTCCGTGTGTCAATGAAATGATCGCGAAATGTCAAGAGCAAATAGAGTTGTCCGGTTTTATAGCAAATGAATTGTCCGCTTTTCTGTTCTTGAATGAAAGCTCATTGAGAACAGGAGATGAGCGGCGGACGAGCGCTAGTCTCACCATGGTAAAGGAGTTATCCATAGACCATCTCCCGCGGCTTTTGCGGAGCGAGGCGAGAGATGGTCTATGGGTAACTCCGTCAAGCTGCTTTTGATTCTTTCTTCAACTTTCCCCGGGAGTCATAGAAGAACGGCGACAACGACTCTATTCCCTGTATCCTCGAACCGGAAGTCGATATTAGAACCCTTCGCCGGAACTGGGCGCGGTTGATACAGAAAATATACGAGGTCGATCCTCTGATCTGTCCGAAGTGCAAAGGCGAGATGCGCATCATCAGCAGCATCGAAGACCCCGCCGTCATTCGGGCCATCCTCGAACATCTCGGATTGTGGCTGGTGAGAGCCTGTCCCCAGCGAAGGCGGGGATCACGGCCACCACCGAAAAGCCATGATCCCCCTGCTTGCCCACAAGACACAGACCCGCATTCTTCACCATACATTACGGATGAACACGATCAACCTTTTCCCAGCGATGAAGTTCTGTGTCGTGATCCGGAATATTCCTGGGATGAGTACATCCAATAGTAACGCTTAGAATAAGAATATTTTTTGAGACGTGCCGGATAGGTCTGTCTAAAAACCGCTGAAAATGACCTTTATGGCGGTCATATCTGACAATTAATGGGTCAATTTTTCATCTTACTTCATCGCTCAATCAATAATTGATAAAATACCCCATATTTTGCTCCCAAAATTCCACTGACAACACCCTTTTTTCTTTTTATATACTTCCCCCCACAAAAAAGGAAGTTCTTATCAATCAATACAAGGATTTGAGTAAGCCGAATACCCGAATCTCTTTATGCACCATGCCGTCATCACCCCGAACCCGACAACAGACGCTGCCGCCCGTTGGAGATAAATCCGTATCGTAAACGATTATAACTCATTTTCATCCTTTGAGGTACCGCTGCGTCAGGAAAATTTTGTTGCATTTGGATACCCGTTATGCTTTCCTTTTTTGCGTGTTTCTGTTGTTAAGCACTTCTACCAAATATCAAAATCAAATCGATGTCATCACAAAGAAGGAAATGTCGAATATGGTGGAAAAGTTTAAAATTCCGGCTATAGCGTTGTTTATGGCAGCTTATCTTGTCTTCTTTATGAGTTTTCCGGCCACGGCCGGATTGATTTCTTCTATGCCATCATCAATTGATATGGCAGGCAAGGGTAAAGAAGCAGAGATTAACAAGGTGAAAAAGGTCCTGGAAATGCAAATTGTGGCCGATAAACTGCAAGCTTATGGTTTATCTGCCGAAGAAGTAAAAGCTAAACTGCACAGCATGTCCGACGAGCAGCTCCAGGTGATGGCCCAGGCCTCGGACCGGGTTCTGGCAGGTGGAGATGGGGCGGGATTTGTCATCGCTGTCTTGGTAATCATAATCCTGGTCATCGTTATTTTGAAGCTTTTGGATAAAAGGATCATCATAAAGTAAAGCGACACATTGAATATTTTTATCATCTTCTTCCTTGTCCTGGCCAACGGCGCCGGTGCAACGTTTGTTATCGACGATGTGCCTTTTGTCAGGCAGGAAACGCAATATTGCGGTCCTGCAGCCCTCTCTTCAGTACTGTCCTATTACGGCAATGATGTGGACCAAAAAACCATCGGGAAAGAGGTACATTTTCCCGGGTTGAAGGGTGTACTGATAACGGACATGGAGAACTACAGCCGAAAAAGAGGGTTTCAGACGAAGATAGGTCGCGCCTCAACTGCCGATATCAAAGAATTTCTCCTCAATAATAAACCTGTCATCGTTCTTGTTGATCTGGGATTCTGGGTTATATCAAGGATGCATTACCTTGTCGTTTATGGATATTCCGATAGAGGGTTTTTGGTCCATGATGGTTTTAGACCGGCACAGGTATATCCTTACGAGGAATTTGAGAAGATATGGCAAAAAACCGGCAACAGCTTCTTACTTGTTTACCGGTAGCAATCTGGCTCCTCGTAATATTACCGTCTGCCTGTACCGTTCCCCAGATAGTGGTGATAGAGGATACACTTACTGCGGAACAACATAACGACCTTGGTTATGTTTACGAGCAGAAAAAGGCTTACGATCTCGCAGAAAAAGAGTACCTTCTGGCGGTCAAGAAGCGCGAAGTCTGGCCGGTACCGTACTTCAATCTCGGGAATCTTGCTTACAGGACAGGAGATTACAAGAAATCTGAAGATTTTTTCCGTAAAGTGTTGACTCTCGACCCTAACAATACAGACGCGATGAACAATCTGGCATACGCTTTACTTATGCAAGGCCGTCTTCAAGAAGCGAGGCTGCTGGTTGAAAAAGCGCTTCAGATTAGGCACAAGGACGAGTACGAGGACACACTGAAGGAAATTCGGAAGAAGGAGTCACTTTCTTGCCGGTAAGTGGTGTCGAACCCTCTTTTCCCGTGGTTGGACATGTGGGTTGATAGGAGGTAACGGAATGAAAAAGCTACTTTTCGGAACGATAGTTTTGGCGGCGACGTTTTTCTCCCCCGCCGGGACGATGGCGGACGTAGATGTCCACATCGGAATCGGTTTACCGCCGCTCATCTCTTTTTCGGGGCCGCCGGCCGTCATCGTCTTACCCGACACCCCCGATGTTTATGTTGTCCCGTATATCGAGGTGGACCTTTTTTTCTGGGGCGGCTGGTGGTGGCGTCCCTGGGGAGGGCGATGGTATCGCTCCCATTATTATGACCGAGGATGGGTTTATTACGGGGGCGTTCCAAATTTCTATTTTTACGTGGATTCGGGATGGCGGGATTGTTTCAGGTCCCGTAACTGGCATGGTCATCCCTGGAACCACCATTATATTCCCCACCATGAACTTCAAAGAAACTGGAAGACCTGGCAAGCGAACCGCTACTGGGAGAAGAAAAAAATCTGGAACGTCCAAGGTTATAAACCACAGCCACCAAAACAGAGACAAGAATTGATTCGTCAAAGGCAGGAGCAACATCGGCAGAGGCCGGAGGTCCAGAGAGAGCTGCAGCAACAGCGCGAGCACCGTGGTCAGCAGCCATCTCAGCCACGGTTGCAGAAGAGAGAACCCCGGGTTCAATATCAACAGCAACCACAACAGGATCGGGGTTTTGAACCACGGGGTGAGAGGCCCCATGGGCGGGATTTTGAACCCAGGGGGGAGAAAGGTCAGAGGGGGTCACAGCAACGGCCATCCCCGGGGAAACATGGAGGCGGAGACAAAGGACATGGGAGGTGGTAGGACGAGAAGTGATTCGTTTATCTGTACGCGAATAGGAGGAAGTGATGAAGGCTCTGAGAACGGCGATTATGGTTTTTATGCTACTGTTTCTCGTTGTATCCCCGGTTGTGGCGGGGGATTTTGCTTGGATGAACGACTTCAACGCCCAGGCCTCGCTGGATCCGTCTGGATTCCGGGCGAGGCTTGCGGCGCGATTCAACATCGGAGACGCGCAGATCAGCGCCGTCATGAGCAACATACATGATCCGGCCGGTGTTTATTTGGCGTTCCGATTAGGGGAGATGTCCCACCAGCCTGTAGACCGAGTGGTCGATGTGTACAAGAAGAACAGAGGAAAAGGGTGGGGTGTCATTGCCAAGAGCCTGGGAATCAAACCGGGATCCCCGGAATTCCATGCCTTGAAGCGGGGCGATGATTTATACACGCACAAGGAAAAGGGAAAAGGGAAAGGCGGCAAAGGGAAGGGAAAGGGAAAGGGAAAGGAGAAAGGCTGAGGTTGATTTTGACGTAGGGTTCAAGTGACCTGCGACCCCACAGGCTACTGCGAGACAAAAAACATCTTTAGCCGTCTGCCGGAATGTCATCCGACACGGAGTAGCATCTACCCAGGAAAAGTCCTGGTTGAAGGGGAGGTATGTCCGTCAAGAAGAACCTCCAGAAAAAACGGGCTCGGGTAAAGCGAATCCGCCAGGACCGAGCGAGACTCTCGCAGCTGATCGACGCACAGTGGAACTTGGACCTGGCTATGGACGCTTTACGTCGGCGTGATTATGAGAACGCCAACCTCCACGTCCAGAAGGCCCTTCACCTGAAGCCCGACCGGCACCACGCCCTGCGCCTGAAGGCCATGGTTGCCCTCGAAATTCCGAAGCCGTCGCTGACGGCCAGTCTATGCCCCTTCTCGTCGGTCATCCGGTTGTGTCGCTTCAAATCCGCTACTTCATTCTCTATGGATCTCTGAAGCATCTCGCGGGCACCGTTGAGCAAAACCTCGTCCAAAACCGACCTCGCTTCTTTTGCTGGACTTTTCTCTTCTGTCACGGTAGGCTTCTTCACAAGCGTATCCTCCATTCGGTTGTTTCTGCTGCTTGTCACAACATACCGAAGGGTACGCTTTTTTTATTCGTCCATCAGTCCACAACTTTGGGTTATAACCCCCGGGACGAAAGCGAACCGCTCGACAACCGGAGGGGTAAGAAGCAGATGGGAGAACGAAACGTCATGAAAGAAGTGATCGTAAACAGGACGGCCGCAGGGAGGGTGACGCGGTTTTTCCCGTGGGTCTACGAAAACGAGCTGGTCGGTGTGCCCCGGGACGTGGGCTCCGGCGAGGTCGTCAGGGTGTCGTCCCCGTCGGGAGGATTCCTCGGGGTCGGATACATCAACCCGACAAGCACGATCGCCGTCCGGGTTCTTTCCTTCATGAAGCGCCCCATCGACCAGGAGTTCTTCCGGGAGAAGATTGCGAAGGCCTGGCAAAGCAGGGCCTTCTTGCGGGAGACCACAAATGCCTTCCGCGTTCTCCATTCGGAGGCCGACGGGCTTCCCGGCCTTGTTGCCGATTATTACGACGGTTTTCTCTCCCTCCAGGTCAACACGGCGGGGATGGAGCGCCTGAGGAAAGAGATACTCACTGTCTTCGTCGATGTGGTGAAACCAGTGGGCATCTACGAGCGGTCTGATGCGGGCGCCAGAGACAAGGAAGGACTCGGAAGCGCCGAAGGGGTTCTCTACGGGGAGATACCCGAGGAACTTACCGTCGAAGAGGGCGGCGTGCTCTTCAAGGTCCGGCTGCGTGAAAGCCAGAAGACGGGGTTCTATCTCGACCAGAGGAGGAACAGACGGATTGTGGCGTCATACGTGGACACAGGGTGGCGCGTCCTCGACGTCTTTTCCAATACAGGCGGCTTCGGCCTCTATGCCGCCTCAAAAGGTGCCGAACCTGTTACACTCGTCGACCAGTCGGCTGTGGCCCTTAAGACCGCCCGCGAGAACGTCATCCTGAACGGCATGAATAACGTCGACTTCGTCAGGGCCGACGCCTTCGATTACCTTGCCCGCGAGGCAAAACAAGGCAAACGTTATGACCTCGTCGTCCTTGACCCGCCATCCTTCACGAAGACGAAGGGCGCGAAGGGAGGGGCATTGAAGGGGTACAGGCGCCTCGTCCTCAACGGCCTAAGGATTCTCGGACCCGAGGGGTATCTCGCGGTGTTTTCCTGCTCCCACCACATATCACTCGACGACATAGGATGCGTCTGTCTGAACGCAGCGGCCGACACGGACTGCCGGCTCGAGGTGCTGGAACACCTCTTTCAGGACATCGACCACCCTTACACCCTCAACGTTCCCCAGTCGCTCTACCTGAAAGGACTCTTGATCAAAAAAACGCTTCCTTGATGTATACAGACAATTTTATTGACTTCCCCGTTAAATTGATAAATATAAATAGCCGCAGACAGAGACGCCTGAACTACGTTCAGGCGGTCCCCGCCCAGGAAGGAATCCCGATAAAAGACCCTCTCCTGGCCGGGATGGACAGAGAGGATTGAATGGAATTCAGACAAAAATCAGGGAAAAAATTTCTCATAATCTGGTTTGTCTTTCTGCTCTTTTTCTTTTTTGTGTCACTGATCGGTGCGGTACATTTTGCCTTTGCATCACCTCGGACACAACAAAAGTACCGACTCGCGTCGGCAAGAGACATAAGCACGGCTCCGGCTTCCTTCGCCGACCTGGTGGAGAAACTGAAGCCGGCGGTCGTCAATATCTCGACCACAAAGATAGTCCGGTCCGGGGGAAAGGGACAGGGCGCTCCCTTCGGAGACGACTTCTTTGAGCGGTTTTTCGGCGGCGACGATTTCTTCCGGAAATTTTTCAACGAAGCACCGCGACAGTACAGGCAGAGGAGCCTCGGGTCGGGCTTCATCATCACGCGGGACGGTTATATCCTTACCAACAACCACGTGGTCGAGCGTGCCGATAAAATACGGGTGCGCCTTTCCAGCGGCAAGGAATACGACGCCCGGATCATCGGAAAAGACGCGAAGACGGACCTCGCCCTTATTAAGATCACGCCCGCCGGCAACCTGCCGGTAGTTGAGTTCGGCGACTCCGATAAATTACGGGTAGGAGACTGGGTGATCGCCATCGGAAACCCCTTCGGCCTCGAGCAAACGATCACGGCGGGCATCGTCAGCGCCAAGGGACGGGTGATCGGCGCCGGGCCCTATGACAACTTCATCCAAACGGACGCCTCGATAAACCCGGGCAACAGCGGCGGCCCGCTTTTTTCCATGGACGGGAAGGTCGTGGGAATCAACACGGCGATCGTCGCCCAAGGGCAGGGTATCGGCTTCGCCATCCCGATCAACATGGCAAAGGAAATCCTGCCGGACTTGAAGACGAAGGGAAAGGTGACCCGCGGTTGGCTCGGGGTATCGGTCCAGGACATCACGGAGGACATGGCCCAAAGCTTGAAGATGAAAGAGATGGAAGGGGCGTTGGTAGCGGAGGTGGTGCCCGGTGACCCGGCGGACAAGGCCGGAATCAAGACCGGGGACGTCATCGTCGAGCTGGACGGGAAAAAAATCAGGGACACCCATGAACTTCTCCGAGTCGTCGCCACGATTCCTGTTGGAAGAAAAGTCGATGTGAAGGTACTACGGGACGGGAAGGCCTATGTCATCCCCGTTGTCGTCACAGAGCGAAAAGAAACGACACAACTGGCCGAAAAAAGCGGCGGCGCTGGCGGGTACTTCGGGATGACGGTCAGGGAGATTACGCCGGAGGTCGCCCAAAACCTCGGGCTTTCCGAAAAGAAGGGTGTCGTCGTCGTGAGGGTCAAACCGGGAAGCCCCGCCGACGAAGCGGGCGTCAGGCCCCGGGACGTCATCGTTCAGGTGAATAAGGTAAAGATTTCTTCTATCAAAGACTATAAGAGAGAGATGTCGAGAAAGGATGTCAGAAATAAGGCACTGCTCCTCGTCAAGAGAGGCAAAACAAACCTTTACATCGCTCTCAAGAAGGGTTGATTGGTCAGAGAAAGGTCGCAAACCGCCCGTATGCTGCGGGAGATGTATGACAGATTGGAGCGCCGTTTCGGCGACCTCCGCTGGTGGCCGGCTGAAACGCCTTTTGAAGTCATCGTCGGCGCGATCCTGACCCAGAACACCAACTGGCGGAATGTCGAGAGGGCGATCGCAAGCCTCAAGAGTGAGAACCTCCTGACCGAGCAAGGCCTACTCGCCGTCGAAGAAGGACGCCTCGCGGAACTACTCAGGCCTTCCGGCTACTACCGGGTCAAGGCGAAGAGGCTCAAGGCCTTCCTTCATTTCCTTTTTGCCGAGTACCGGGGTGACCTCGGGAAGATGTTTGCCGAAGACCCGCGGGACCTCCGGCTGAAGCTGCTGGGCGTCAGGGGAATCGGCGAGGAAACAGCCGACAGCATCCTTCTTTACGCCGGTGGGATGCCGGTTTTCGTCGTCGACGCCTACACACGGCGGATCGTCTCACGCCACGGTATCGTCAACGGTGACGCGAGTTACGCTGAGGTTCAGCGCCTTTTCATGGACAATCTTCCGGCGGAGGCGCCTCTCTACAACCAGTACCATGCCTTGCTCGTCCAGGCGGGTAAACTTTTCTGCCAAAAAGAACCTCTTTGCGGGGACTGTCCACTGCGGGAATTTGAAAAGGTGAGGTCAAAAAGCTAAAAACCGGGAGAAGAAAAATGTCTCTGATAATCAAAGAGTTGTGCGTTGAAATCGCGGGGCGTGAGGTCCTCCACGATATCGATATGGAGATCAACCCCGGGGAGACCCATGTCCTTTTCGGGAAAAACGGCTCGGGGAAGACGTCTCTCCTGATGGCAATCATGGGCCTATCGGGCTACCGGATTACGAATGGCAGTATCATTTTCAAGGGACGAGACATCACCCACCTCCCGATCAACGAAAGGGCAAACCTCGGAATCGGCATGGCCTTCCAGCGACCGCCCACGATCAGGGGACTCAAAACGAGAGACCTGGTGGACCTTTTGGGGAAGCAAGGAGGCAACGGCGGAAAGACGACGAAGTACGCAGAAAGCCTGGAATTCACCGAATTTCTCGAGAGGGAAATAAATTACGGCCTCTCGGGAGGGGAGATCAAAAAATCGGAATTGGTCCAGCTCATGGCCCAGAATCCCGACCTCATCCTCCTCGACGAGCCGGAGTCGGGCGTCGACCTGGAGAACATCGCCCTGCTCGGCAAGGTCATCAAGAAACTCCTCCAGAAGAACCTCCGCCGACTTAGGGTCAAATCGGGTCTTATAATTACCCATACAGGACTCATTCTGAATTACGTAGAGGCCGACAAGGGCCATCTCCTTCTCGACGGGAGCCTTAAGTGCTCCGGGAACCCCCGGGAGATGTTCGATACCATCTGTAAATTCGGCTATGAGGAATGCGCAAGATGTCAAAGATAAAAGAGAAGGCAAAGGCGGCAAAAGAAAAGAAGGCCCTTTACGGAACCGACGTCGACCTGGCGGCGTTCAAGAGTAAAGCGACCGAACACGCTTACCAGGATTCCTTGGAGAAGATACCCCCGGACAGCCAACGGGGGATGACCGAGGCGGGCATAGTCCTTTCGGAAGAAGGGCGGGCGGGAAGTTATATCCAGATGGACCATTCGCCCGTTCACTGCTCTATCCGGGAGGAAGGGGTCGAGATCTTGCCGATCGTGGAGGCCCTGAAGAGATACGACGGCTTGGAGGATTACTGGTGGCAGGCCATGGCCGTCGATGCCGACAAGTATACGGCGCATGCGGAGCTGGAACTCCACAACGGTTACTTCATCCGGGTCTCGAAAGGCGTGAAGGCCCTTTTCCCTGTGCAGGCATGTCTTTACCTCGGCGAGGAGGGGATCGCCCAGCACGTCCACAACATCATCATAGCCGAAGAGGGCTCGGAGCTCCATGTCATCACGGGCTGTACCACGGCCCCGAACCTGGCAAGGGCCCTTCACATCGGGGTGTCGGAGTTCTACGTCAAGCGCGGTGCTACCCTCACCTTCACGATGATCCACAACTGGGGCGAAGAAGTGGCCGTACGCCCGAGGACGGCCGTCTGGGTGGAGGAAGGAGGTACCTATCTCTCCCATTATGTCTGCATGAAGCCAGCGCGGTCCCTGCAGACGGACCCGACGGTGAGACTACTTGGTAAGGGCGCAGTTACCAGGCTCAACACAATCCTGGTCGCCGGGAAAGGTTCCGAGATGGATGTGGGCGGTAGAGTTCACCTCGAGGCCCCCGACACGAAGGCGGAGGTCGTTTCACGGACCATCTCGACGGGCGGGAACATCATCTCCCGGGGACTCCTGGTTGGGTACGTGCCGGGGGTGAAGGCCCACCTCGAATGCAACGGGCTGATGCTTTCCGAAACCGGTTACATCCGGGCCATACCGGAACTCGACGGCCGCATCGCCGGGGTAGAGATGTCCCACGAGGCCGCCGTGGGCAAGATCTCCCGGCAGGAGATCGAATACCTGATGTCCCGCGGGATCAGCGAGGCCGACGCAACGGCCCTCATCGTGAGGGGTTTTCTCCGGGTGGAGATGGAAGGCATTCCCGCAGAGCTGAAAAAAGAGATCGACCGAGCGGTGGAGGAAAGCGGCAAGAGTTTGATGTGACGGTGAAGTGCGGAGTCCGGCGTCCGGGGAGACGGAAATGTTTCACGTGAAACATTTCTCCGGGCTGACGGCCGGAAAAGACTTTACCTCTTTTTTCTTCGCCCGTCGCCCGCGAGGCCGATCCTTATTTCGAACAGCTTCGGCCAGTACTTACCCGTGACAAAAAGGCGGTCTCCCTCGGTGTCGTAAGCGATACCATTCAGGACGTCGGCTTTCCCCGGGCTTTCGACTTCTGCACAAAGGCCGGTTAAGTCTATCCATCCCGTCACCTCGCCCGTCTCCGGCGTTATCCGTGCGATCGAGGTCGTCCCCCAGACGTTCGCAAATATTTCTCCCCTGACGAACTCCAGTTCGTTCAGCCGGTCGACGGGCCTACATCTGTCCTTAACGACCAGCCTTTTTACCACATTGAATGTCCGCGGGTCCAAAAATCGGAGTGTCGCCGTCCCGTCGCTCATGACGAAGCAGCGCCCGTCGTAAGTGATACCCCACCCTTCCGTTCCATACCGAAACCTGCCAACCAGCCGGAAGGTTTCTATGTCGTAGATGAAACCTTCTTTCGACTGCCAGGTCAGCAGAACAAGCCGGTTTCCTTTCCGGGCGATGCCCTCGCCGAAGCACATATCCGGAAGACGCCTTATTTTGAGGACTTTGCCTGTGGCAAGGTCTATTTTCCTCAAGGAAGAGTGCCCGTACATCCCCGTGCTCTCGTATAGCACTCCCCCGTGGAAAAGGAGGCCCTGGGTAAAGGCCGCCGGGTCATGGGGGTATGCCTTCACGACCCTGTACGTGTAGACGGGCGCTCCGGCACAGGGAAAGTCCCCACTGGCGGGGGAAGACAATGAGAGGCAGACAACCGCGAAAAGGCTTAGGATTGTGTTCATAGGAGTCGCTTCAGGGAGCGAAGAGGCCGAGGAGCTCGCTCAGGCTCGGGTGGGGCAGGAACCATTTTCTCAGGTCGCGCTCCGTCATTTCACCCGTCAGGGCAAGGCTCGTGGCGGCTATCAGTTCCGACGCCCCTTCACCGACAATAGTTACGCCGCAGACCTTTCCCGAAGAGAGCAGGACCTTCACGAAGCCGTTCCCCATCAGTTCCGTCCGGGCGGTCAGGTTGGCGCCGTATTCCGCCCGTCTGACCTCGGTATCCAGGCCCCGTGATCGGGCTTCCTTCTCGGTCAGCCCCACACGGGCGAGGCCCGGATGTGTGTATACGACCGTGGGGACGGCCTTTTCGTCATAAAAGAAGTCACCGTCGCCGAAAAGATGGTTGGCCAGCGCCCTCCCCTGGGCACTCGCCCTGTGGGCAAGGAGCAAGCCCCCCGTGACGTCGCCCACGGCATAGACATTTTCCACCGACGTCTCCTGAAGTTCCGTCACGGCGACCCCTCCGTAACCGTCGTACGCGACCCCGAGCCGGTCGAGTTCTTCCGCATGGATAAGGGGCCTTCGTCCCGCGGCGATAAGGGCGCATTCCGCCCGGACCGTCAACTCTCTACCCTCTTTCTCCCCCACCAGGGTGATCTCTTTCTCCTTTTCTTCGAGAGAGGTCACCCGCGTTGATGTATGGAACTCAACGCCCGCCCTGGTCAATTCTCCAGCGAGGAGGTCGGCGGCCTCCTTATCCTCAGAGGGGAGGATCTGACCCAGGAGTTCGACGAGGGTCACCCGGACACCCAACTCCGCGAGGAAGTTCGCGAATTCGACGCCGATCGCACCGCCTCCCACAACTACGGCGCTCGCGGGCAGTTTATTCAACGATAGAAAACCGTCGGAATCCATGATGCGGTCGGAAAGCCTGACACACGGAAGGGATAGGGGCTCCGACCCCCAGGCGATAAGGACCCCTCTTGCCCGCAACCGTGTCCTTTCCCCGCTTACCCCGATAACCTCGACCTCGGATGGTGAGAGCATATGCGCAGTCCCCTCCAGCCTCTCCGTCCCAGCATCCTGAAGGGCCTTCCTTACTCCTGCCGCCGCGAGGCGCACCATCTGCTCCTTGTGCCGTTTTAGGCCCTGGTAATCAAAGGAGGCGCCACTGACGGCCGTCCCGAGGCGTTCCAGCTTCTTTAACTCCGCGTATCTCCTGCTGCCGGCGAGAAGGGCCTTCGTGGGGATGCAGCCCACGTGGGCGCAGGTTCCGCCCCATCTGTCCTTTTCCACTACGGCCACC
>DIEZ01000061.1:50801-50931 GCA_002418885.1 Syntrophaceae bacterium UBA5761 | reverse complement strand
CGGGAGGTATGTTTCAATATACCATAGCAGCAGAAAAGCAATCAATTACCCTCTTTTGTGTATATCCTGTAATCAACCGCCGAGACGCCCTTTTCGTAGACCAGGATCGGGTTGAGGTCGATCTGGTCGA
>DIEZ01000061.1:0-50745 GCA_002418885.1 Syntrophaceae bacterium UBA5761 | reverse complement strand
CGCCGGCGAGGAGAGGGTAACCCTTGATGCCCCGAACCACCTGACGGAGTTCTTCTTCCGTAGCAGGAAGCAGGCAGAACTGAACGTCCCTGTATATCTCGGTGAAGATTCCGCCCAGGCCGAACATCAGAACCGGCCCGTACTGTTGGTCTTTGGTAACCCCGATGATCACCTCCAGCCCGCCGGCCTTCGCCATGGGCGAGACAGTCAGCCCCGCAATCCGCGCCCGCGGGGCCTGTTTTCTCACCTCTTTCAGTATGTCCTCGAAGGCATTCTTTATCTCCGTCTGTTTTACGAGGTTTAGCCGGACGCCACCGACGTCGGTCTTATGGGAGATGTCGGGTGAAGAGACCTTGAGTGCGACGGGCTTGGCGAACTTCTTCGCCAGTGCCGCCGCGTCCTTGGGCGTTTCGGCCAACTTAGCCTCCACCGCCGGGATACCGTATTTCCTGAGGAGGGAGACGGCCTTTTGGGCCGGCATCAGGTTCAACGCCGTTGCCGTTTCATGGACAGTCTCTTTTGCCGGTGACGCCGGGTCGAAGCGCACGAGCTGGTAAAGGGCCCTGATGCCCCTTTCCGGTGTGGGGTAGACGGGTATGCCCTTCCGGTGCATGAGCCTGGATTCCTCGCGCTCCACTTCGGCACCGCCGCAGAAGATGACCAATTCGTCTTTACCGGCGACGATCTCGGAAGCGCCGCGGATAGGGTCTCCGAAGATGACAACGCTCGCGTCGTAGTCCGATTTGGCTGCCGCGATTACCTTCGAATAGAGACTCGGGTCCGTGATGGCGTCACCCGTTAGGTCGATGGGATTGCTCACGCCGCAATGGGGCGGGAGGAAGGTCCTCAGACGGTCCTTGAGTTTCTGAGGCGGCGCGGGGTTGGTGAACCCGAGCCTCTCCGCCTCGTCGATGGCGAGGATCGCGGCGCCTCCCGAACTCGAGATGTTCAGCAGCCGCCTTCCCTTCGGTTTTTCCAGGTATGCCATGGCCTTGGCAAAATCGTAAAGTTCTTCCAGGCTGTCGGCCCGACTGATTTTGTATCTTCTGAAAATGGCCTCGTAGACGGCGTCGCTCCCGGCGAGAGACTTCGTGTGGCTTTCGGCGGCGATGCGCCCCCTCGCCGTGCGCCCCGACTTCAGGATCACCGCGGGTTTTGTCGCCTTTTCCAGGGCCTGGAGGAAGTGCCGCGGCCGTTTGACTCCTTCGATGTACAGGGCGATGACCTTCGTATTGGGGTCGTTGTTGAAATAGTCTATACAGTCCGATTCGCAGACGTCGGCCCGATTTCCAAGACTCACGAAAACGCTGAAACCGAGCTCTTCCTGACTTGCCAAGTCGATCAAGGCGGCCCCCACGGTCCCGCTCTGGGAGATGAAGGCGATCCTTCCTTGCGTTGTGATTAGGGGCCAGGAGGCGCAGAGGTGATGGTGGGGGCTGTTGATCCCCTGGCAGTTGGGGCCCACTAAGCGGACGCCGTATCTCTCGGCCGTCCTTGCAAGCTCGGCCTGGAGCTTTTCCCCTTCTTCGCCGGCCTCGGCGAAACCGCCGGTTATGACAACGGCCGCTTTTACGCCCGCCTTTCCGCACTCTTCGACGGCCCCGACCACCATCTTAGACGGGATGACGATGACCGCCAGCTCCGGAGGGGCCGGTATGGAGCCGACGTCTTTGTAAGCCGGGAGGCCGAGGACTTCGTAGGCCTTCGGGTTTATGGGGTAGATCGGTCCTTCGAACCCGGCCTGCTTCAGGTTATGAAGGATGTCATAGCCCAGCTTGCCCGGCGTTCCCGATGCCCCGATGAGGGCAACGCTTTTGGGTTGGAAAAGTGCCTTCAGGTTTCTGGTCGGCTCCATAGCTCCTCCTCTTTTTTTGGGGATAGTTGCATCATGCGGAAAACTACCATAGCCCCTTTTCATTTTCTACGATTAAGTCGATCCGCCTGTGATGATGTCCCGCAGACGTCGGTATCGGAGCAAGCCAGGCAGGGTGATGAGGACAAGGCCGGCCATGATGAGTGTCATGCCGGAAGACTCCCAAAGAGAGGGACTCTCGCCGAGCTGAACCGCTGCTGCCACAACGCCGATGACGGGGGTCGCCAGGGTGCCCATCCCGGCGATTCCCGCGGGAAGCTCCCGAAGGCTGTAGAACCACAGCAGCAGGGCGACGATACTGGTGAAGACGATGTTGAAAAGGACCGCCCCCGCGAGATAAGGCGTCCAATCGATTGGCCTATCCGGAACGACGAGAGCGACTACGACCAGAGGGAGGGAACCGAAGAAAAGCTGCCAGGTGGTTACGGAGATCAGGTCGAAGTCACTTGCCCTCCGGTGGATTATCTTCAGGGCGACGGCGCCCCCGGCCCAGGAAATTCCCGAAGAGACGGCCAGCAGATTTCCTTGGACGCTCCCGTCAGTATGCCAGGGCTCTAAGATGGCGACGAGCCCGACGAGAGCTACTGCCACGGCGAGCCGTTGCATCCACCCGATGCGTTCGCCGAGTAACGGCCGGGACAGGAGAAGGAGCCAGAAGGGCATGGCGTACACCAAGACCGCCGTTTTACCGGCACCTCCGGTCTCCAGCGCCCAGGTTGACAGACCGACGCAGCCGGTCGTCGTCAGCAGCCCCAAGAGGATGGTCAGCGGGACCTGCTGCGGCCGGAGATTCCTGCCCGTGGAGATGAGGAAAGAAAACAGGACAAGGGCGCCGAAGAACGTCCTCATGGCGGCAAAATCAAAGGCAGAGCAGTACTTGACCGCCTCCTTCATGATTATCCAGTTGTAACCCCAGATGAGGGACATCACGGCGAGTGCCAGAACGGCGAGCCGGGTAGATTTTTTGTCTGAGCTCAATTTTCGGAGAAGCTCCTTTATCTCCCTGCGGTATCCCGACCTTCATCTTTGATCTCGGGATGGTCGAAGACGTAGCCCACCGAACGGACACTCCTGAAGTAGGCAGGGTTATGCGGGTCGTCCTCGAAATATTTCCGAAACCGGACGATGAAATTGTCGACGGTGCGCGTCTCCGTGACGCCCGTGTAGCCCCATCCTATCTCGAGTATCTGTTTTCTCGAAAGCGGCCTGCCGCGGTTGGCTATGAAAAGCCTCAGTAGCTTCACTTCCTGTTCCGTCAGTTCAACTTTGCCCAGCTTACACTGGGCACTGTGAGCATTGAAGTCTATACGGTTGCCGCCGAAGGAATAGGTCCGCGACAATGGGTCTTCTACCGACTCTTCACGGTGGACCCAAGAGCCCCTGGTCAGGAGACGTTCCACCCTGAGAAGGAATTCGTCGAGGTTGAAGGGCTTGGTCATGTAATCGTCTACGCCGTACGAGAGGCCCTTCACTTTGTCGTCCGGTGCACCCTTGGCCGTAAGGATCAGGATAGGAAGGCGCTCATCGGTAAGACGGATACTGCGCAGCACCGAGAAACCGTCGATTCCGGGGAGCATGATGTCAAGAATGACGAGATGGGGCTGCCATTCCTTCCACTTTTGCAGGCCCGAAACCCCGTCCGGGGCGACAACGACCTCATAGCCGCGGAGAGAAAGGTTGAGTTTAAGGCCGACCGCGATGTGTTCGTCGTCCTCGATGACCAGTATCCTCTTCTCCGTCGATTCCTTCATAGCCCTTTCTTTTCATATTACCCGGCTCTTCTGCAACGGCAGGGTCAGGGTGAAGGTCGACCCCTTTCCGATTCCCCTGCTCTCGGCGCCTATCTTCCCCTTGTGTATCCGGGCGATGTGCTTGACAAGGTACAGGCCGAGTCCGCTTCCCCTTGCGGTCATGTCTTCCGACCGACCGACCTGGTAGAATTTCCGGAAGATCTTTTTGGTTTCCTTCTTCGCGATGCCGATGCCGTTGTCTTCGAAACGGATCTGCAGCCTGCGTTTCCGCGGCACAAAACGGATATCGATGCGCGGCTTCTCCGAGCGGTTGTACTTGACGGCGTTCGTGATCAGGTTCATCAGCAGCATCTCGAAGAGCGGTCGATTGAGGGAACAGTAGAGATTCCCCGCCGGGGGATCATGAACCTCGATGTCGCACCCATGGAAGAGGTGCGTATTTGACTCCAGGAATTCCTTTGTCGTTTGCACCGGGTCTTCCTTGACGAATTCCCCTCCGTAGCTCCGGCTCTCGATCCGGGCCAGGTCGAGTATCCGGCCGATGTTGTCCGAGAGGCGGTTGACGTCGCGGATCATGAAATCGATGTATTCCAGTTGGTCTGTGCGGGGCAGCTGATATTTCTGGAAGGTCTCGAGGTAGAGTTTGAGCGAGGTCACCGGGGTTTTCAGCTCGTGGGTGAAATTGTTGATGAAGTTATGTTGAAGCCGGTAAAACTGCATGGTCTTCTGGTTGTATATGAAGATGGTCAACATCCCCACGAGGATTATTCCCACGAGGACGGTGAGGACGAGGATCACCACCCACGTCTCGGCTTCGTAGAACCGGGTGGCGTCCAGGTTGTACTTTCGTATGACTTCCTTCAGCCCCATGCTCACCTCCACGTACCAGTAAATGTACAGAAAAAGGGACGCGGTGAGGGCGAGGACCGAAAAGATGAAGACCGTGACGGGATGAAAGTACCATTTAAGTTGATTCACCATTTGCCGCGAAATTTACTCCATCCCCGGGGCGGTGTCAACAACGGGAGTTGTTGGTTCTGCGTCTTCCTCCTCCCGGAGACAGCGGAAAAGCCGGGTGTTGAAACCCGGTCCTTCTATTGTAAAACTATTGTAAAACCACAAAATACCCCTTTCTTTCTTCCCTTTCATTCCATTATGTTGACTCCTGAAAACGATTTTACTCAAAGGGGGACATCATGGTTACTGCGCGACACCACCGAGGGACCCGTGCCCGGGTCCTTCTTTCGAGCGTCTTCGGGCCCTATGCGCGGGACGACGAATACGGAAGCCGGGTTACCAACCCGATGGAGCTTTACCACAACCAGGTCACGCGCCTTCAGGGCGTTTTCTCTCTGCGCATGTTCCACCGCACCTTCGGCCTGATGATGATCCAGAGCAACATCGATGCCCCCTGCACCCTGCTCGATTTTCCCTCTCTCGACGACTTTACCCGGGAGCTTCGGAAAGGAGCCTACGACATCGTCGGCATAAGCGCCATCGCCCCGAACATCGGAAAAGTGAAGGTCATGTGCGAACTCGTCCGGCGATACCTGCCCTCGGCGACGGTCGTCGTGGGTGGCCACATCGCGAACCTGGGCGGCGTCGAGACCATGGTAGACGCCGACCATATCGTCAGAGGCGAGGGTATCCGGTGGTTCCGGAGGTATCTCGGGCAGGACGAGGATGAGCCGATCAGGCATCCCCTTGCCTATTCCGGGTTCGGCACCCGGGTCATGGGGTTCACTCTCCGGGGAAGGCCGGGAGATACCGCGGCCATGCTGATACCGTCTGTGGGTTGTCCCGTGGGTTGCAACTTTTGCTCCACCTCGGCCCTCTTCGGAGGAAAGGGGAATCACGTCAATTTCTATGACACGGGAGACGAGCTATACGCAGTCATGATCCAGATGGAGAAGAAGCTCGGCGTCCGGTCGTTCTTCGTCATGGACGAGAATTTCCTCCTCCAGCGGAAAAGGGCGCTCCGGCTTCTGCAGCTCATGGAAGAAAACCGCAAGAGCTGGAGCCTTTACGTCTTCAGCTCCGCCAGGGTTCTCCGTTCCTACACGATGGAGCAGCTCGTGGGGTTGGGTATCTCCTGGGTGTGGATGGGTCTGGAGGGGGAGAACAGTCGGTATAAGAAATTACACGGCGTCGACACGCTCTCGCTCGTCCGGGAGTTGCAATCTCACGGGATCCGCGTCCTCGGGTCGTCGATCATCGGCACGGAGGACCACACGCCCGAGAACATCAGCGAGGCAATCGCTTACGCCGTCAGACACGACACGGACTTCCACCAGTTCATGCTCTACACGCCCGTGCCGGGCACACCCCTCTACGAAGAACACCGCAGGAAGGGAACCCTGTATTCGCCGGAGGAATTTCCCCTTGCCGACGCCCATGGTCAGTACCGCTTCAATTACCGCCACGAACACATCCGCGACGGTCAAGAAGAGCAGATGCTCCTCGACGCCTTCCGCGCCGACTTCGAGGTCAACGGCCCCAGCCTTTACCGCCTCATCCGGACAACCCTGGCAGGCTGGAAGAGGTACAAGGACCATCCGGACAAGAGAATCCGCAACCGCTTCAGGAGAGAGGTACAGCCCTTGCGGAGCGGGTACGCGGGTGCCCTCTGGGCGATGAGAAAATACTATGCCGGCAACGACAGGATCGCGGGTAAGGTCGAGAAACTCTTGGGAGAGATGTATGAAGAGTTCGGCAGGAAGACCCGTCTCCTTGCCCCCGTGATCGGGCGGTACCTGTACGGCGCAGCGAAAAAAGAGGAGGTGCGGCTCGCCCAAGGTTGGACTTACGAGCCGCGGTTCTTCTGCCAGAAAAACACGATGGCCCTTGCCCTTGAGGGTCTCCGTAGGGCCGGCATGGCCCGCGCGCAGGAACTGCGCTGGGTAACTTGCAAACCCATGTCCCCCCTTCCTTGAGCCGTTCTCATTATTACGAAAGCAGGGTGGGCCTTGCGAATTGTGATATTGGGTCGGCTTGGGGCCGACGGCGTCCCCGCTTTCCCTGGGAATCGCGGCCTTGACAGGAACAATCATCCCCTCTATTGTTTTTTTTCCGTCCTTATTTGTCGGTCAAAGGAAAAATAGAAGGAGGATGAGATCGTGAAGGCTATCGATGTTCAGGTCCAGACGTTCACGAAGGAGGCCAGGAAGTTCAACCCGGACCCGGAAGGGATCGAGCTTATGGCGCGCAAGGTCTTCAAACGGGAATCCGTTTTTGTCGCCGAGGAGGAACTGATCGCCGCCCTGAGGAAGGCGCAGGTCAAGGCCGTCCTGATGAGTCCCATGGGTTGGGCGAGGGCCGGCCGGGAGATGGCACAGATCCGGGAGATGCACGACTACATGGGCCACCTCAAGAAGGCTTACCCCGATGTGGTCCTTGGTTGCTGGGGCGACATCGACCCCAGGTTGGGCTATCAGGGTGCGCGGGAGCTGGAGCGGTGCATCAAGGATGTCGGTATGATGGGGATCTACACGGGCGCCATCCTGACGGGCATACCCGTCAACGACAAACTTTACCGGCCGTTGTACGGAGTCTGCGCCGAAGCGGGCGCGGCAGTCAAGCTTTCCGTGGGCATGACCGCCATCGGGCAGGGAACTCCGGGGGGAGGCGGGGTTCACCTGAGCCGTGAAAACCCGATACCTTACGTGGACGAGGTGGCAATCCGGTTTCCCGAACTGACGATCGTTGCGGCCCATTGCGCCTGGCCTTTCCAGAACGAAATGATCGCCGTGATGGTCCACAAGGCGAACGTCCACAACGAGCTGCACGGCTGGTCGCCGAAGTACTTCCCTGCGGAGTTGAAGCGGGAGATCAATGGGCGTCTCCAGGACCGGATCATGTTCGGCACCGACCATCCCTGGTTTACCTACGAGCGGATTTTCAACGACTGGGAGACCGAGGGCTACAAGCCGGAGGTCATCGAGAAGGTCTACCACAAGAACGCCCGGAGAATATTGAGGTTGGAGGTGTGAAGCCCGGTCATTACGGGCACGACTTCCCTTTTCTCCTTTCGCCCCACTTTTCCAGTACGATACGCTGGGCCTCTTCCGGCGTCGAGATCTCCCCGTCGAGCTGCGCGTCCTCGACGTACCTCTTGATTTCCTTGAATAGAGGTCCCGGCTCGAACCCCAGGGCGATCAAATCCTTACCGGTGATGAGGGGCGGGGGCCGTAAGTCCTCACTCGCAAATTCGGCAAGTTTCTTCCTGCAGAACTCGTAATTTTCGAGGTTGCCGTGGCTTGCCAGGCTGTCGAGGCGATGGAGCTCCAGATGAAGGTCGAAGTCGGGCATCCTCAGGAACCTTTTTAGTCGGTTCGGCCTCATGTCCGTCACGTTGATGAAGAGCATGTGGTGGCGTATCATGGCGACAACGGTCTCGATGTCCGAGCGGGAAAAGCGAAGGCGCTGCATGACCGCCTCAGCGATTTCTTCGCCCTTTTTTGAATGGCCGTAGAAATGGATCCCCCGCGCGTCTTCGGACCGCGTGAGGGGTTTTCCGACGTCATGGAGGAGGGCGCCCCAGGCGAGGCGCGGGTCGGTTTCCCGATCTTCCCGGCCCGGGAGCATCTCGAGCAAGCGCAGCGTGTGCTCCCAGACGTCCCCTTCAGGATGGAAGCGCTCCGGCTGATCGACACCCCGCAGGGCTTCTACCTCGGGCAGGACTTCAGCCAGAAGGCCGGAGTCGCTGAGGAGTTCCATCCCCCGACGCGCCCCGCCGCGGGTGATCGTCCTTGTGATCTCGTTCCGGATGCGCTCGGCGCTGATGCGCCGGATGGCCTTTGCGTTTCTCTTTATCGCCGCGAACGTTGCGGGCTCGACCTCGAAACCAAGGTTTGCCGCGAGACGTATAGCCCGGAGCATCCTCAGGTGGTCCTCGGCGAATCGCTCTTCCGGGTTGCCGATTGTGCGGATGATTCGCTTCTTCAGGTCCTCGACCCCGCCCACGTAATCGAAGACGAGGCAGGTCTCGGGGTCCATGAGGAGGCCGTTGATGGTGAAATCGCGGCGCTTTACGTCTTCTTCGGCAAGGGCGGCGAATTCGACGCGCGAGGGACGCCGCCCGTCTGCGTAAGCCCTGTCGATGCGGTACGTGGCGACCTCGTAACTAAGGCCCTCCTCGATAACCAGGATGACACCGAATTTTTCGCCCACCGCGACCGTATGGTCGAAAAGTGCGCGGACCTCCCTCGGCGTCGCCGACGTGACGATGTCGAATTCTGCCGGTTCGAGACCCCGAAGGAGGTCCCGCACGCTTCCGCCGACGAAGTATGCCTCGTGCCCCGCTTTTTTAAGTTTTTTTACGACCCCGGCGGCGGTTTCGAAAGAAACTGTGAGTTGACATGTGGCCTGCACTGTTACCATAGGTTGTCCATCCGGCGCCGACGTTCTGCCCGTCCGGCGCATGATTATAACCCCCTTCGCCGGTAGATTCGGCAGGATAGGGGCAGCTTTTCGTATTGACAGACTTGAAGGCCTTGACTTACACTCCCCGTGAAAGTTCTTGACGCATCTCACATTTTTGGAGGAGGCATGAAGATCGAGCTCGTCCATCCAATCGGAGTATTCGACTCCGGAATCGGCGGGATGACCGTCGTGCGGGCCCTCATGGAGAGACTGCCTTTCGAAAACATCATCTATTTCGGGGACACGGCCCGCGTGCCTTACGGCATCAGGTCGGTGGAGACGATCACCGAGTACGCCGCGCAGATCGCAGGTTTCCTCCTTAAGCAAAACGTAAAATTACTCATCATTGCCTGCAATACCATCGCCTCGGTCGCCAACGAGCGTATACAGGAAATGTCCCCCGTCCCGGTCTTGGACGTCATCGATGCAGGGGCCCGCATTGCCGTTGCGGAGACGAGGAACAAGGTGGTCGGCGTCATCGGGACGCCGGCGACGGTCAACAGTAACGCCTATGCGCGGGCGATAAACCGGTATGACCCGGAAATCCGCGTCTTTTCCCAGGCCTGCCCGCTCTTCGTCCCCCTTGTCGAAGAGGGGTGGTCGGACCACCCGGTGACGAGGCTCACCGCACAGGAATACCTGAAACCGGTCATCGCCGAACATATCGATACCCTTGTCCTCGGATGCACGCACTACCCTCTGCTCAAGCCCCTCCTCCAGGAAATCCTCGGTGAGGGTATCCGTCTGGTGGATTCCGCGGAGGCCATGGCCGCCGTCACGGCCAATCTCCTCTCGGAAAAAGGCCTCACCAACCCCGTGCGCCTCCCCCCCCAATACCGGTTCTACGTGACCGACGTTCCCTACCGCTTCCAGACGGTCGGCGAACGCTTCCTGGGAAGAACCCTCGCCAACGTGGAGGTCGTAAAATTACAGTGAACCCGGGGGCGGTAATTTTCCATCAGTCCGTTCAGTAAGCACCTTTACTCTCCCCCGGAACCCGCTTTCCTGCCCGTCATTTTCTTTCGCCGTCGTTCTGTTTGGGGTTGAGACGGCCCTCCTCGGAAAAGGGGAAGGTCAGACTTCCGAAGAGGGCCTTTATTTCTGCCTTTCCCTCTATCTTGTAAGGAAGGTCACTTCCCGTGATGAGGGCCTTCAGGCTACCGCCGAGGTTCTTGAAGTTTGCGGCGACAGGTGCCTGTACGGCGGTCGTAGACGACGCAGGAACCAGCACCTCGCTCTCGAGGCGTCCGCTCCCGATTTCCTCGTTGTCGAGATAGACCTTGTACTCGAAGGATTTGAGGGTGAGGTCAAAACGGTTTGGATTCCGTACGTCGAGGCCGATCAAGAGGCTCATCTCCATGAGACTGCGAGGGCTGAGCGTCACTTCCCGGAGGACGAAGGTCGGCTTTTCCACAACTCGGTTCAGACAAGAGGCGAAGGCAACAGACAGGGCAATCAGGAAGAGCAATCCTGCACGGGCCGTCACTTTTTCAAACTTTCGCTTTTCTCCCAAGAAATCACATCCTCCTCTATGCTTAGAATAGCTGCATGACGGCCTCTGCCATGAGCTTGTGTCCCGCCGTCGTGGGATGGACGAGGTCGGCCTGGACCAGTGTTCGGAATTCGACGTCCTCGCCGATCCGCTTTTTCCAGTAAGAGTGGACGCGGGCTAACGGCAGACCGTTGACCGCCGCGAGGTTTTCGAGCTCGCGGTAGAAATCCTCCACAAAGCGGGTCTCGCGATTGTTTCCGACGTAACTTGAGGTGACAAGCACTATCTCGGCATCGCCGTCCTCCCGTATTTCATCGACTATCCACTGTACATACTGCCCGAATTGTTCGACGCCGTAACCGCAGAAGGCGTCGTTGAGGGCGAATTGGATGAGGACGCAGTCCAGATTATGGTCGAGGACGTCTGCCCTCAACCGGTGAAGTCCTCCTTCCGCCGTGTCGCCGGGGATGCCCCTGTTGACGATGCGAAAACGACTCTCCGGGTATGCCTTGCGGAGCATCTCCGCGAGAAAATCGAGAAACCCCCTTCTTACCATCCACCCCTGCGTCAGTGAATCCCCGAGGGCGACGACAGTGGTCTCGGCCCCTGATTTCAGCTTTGCGATCGTCCGAAAGGGTTTTATGAGCGGGTCTATTAGATTATTTCGGGACGTCGGTCAAGGTAAATGTATTGTAACCATTCAGGCTTTACGCTATAGTGCCGGCCACGCCCTTCATGGGGGTATTGACGGCCACAGGGTAGTGAGGTAGGCGCCTCGGCGCCCGGTGGGGTGAGGTTGATTTCCGGGATGCGGTCACGTTTGCGATTGAAGAAAATCGTCCTGTATGTTGCGGCTGTCGTTTTCGCCGCGATATTACTGAACATCTGCTACTACCTTGTCTTTCCCGATGTGTCGAAGCTCAAGAAAGTGAACCCCCGGAAGACGTCCTTCATGGAGTACAGGGAAAAGGAATGGCAGGCCCAGGGAAAGAAAAGAAAAATCCGGTACGTCTGGACACCCCTTTCGCAGGTTTCACCTTACGTCGTCAAGGCCGTGTTGATCGCCGAGGACGATAAGTTCTGGCGTCATGAAGGCTTCGATTTCGAGGCCATGAAAAAGGCGCTGGAAAAAGACATCAAGAAGGGAAGATTCAAGGCCGGCGGCAGCACGATCAGTCAACAGCTCGCCAAAAACCTGTACTTGACCCCCTCCCGGAACCCGGTCCGGAAGGTCAAAGAGGCCGTCCTTACCTGGAGGATCGAGCGCAACCTCACGAAGAGGAGGATCATCGAGCTCTACCTGAACGTAGCCGAGTGGGGCGAGGGAATATTTGGCATCGGGGCTGCCGCCCGGCATTATTACGGGAGGCCGGCGTCGGCGCTCGGTCCCGTGGAGGCGGCGCGACTTGCCGCGGTCCTGCCGAATCCGAGGCGTTGGAGCCCCACAGGAACTTCTTCTTACGTAGAGAGCCGGTCTCAGCGGATTTACCAGATCATGGTGCGTCGGGGCATAGTCATCGAGGATTATGACGAGGTCATGAGCACTCCCCAGGAGGAGACGGTGGACGAAAAACAGGAAGCGGTGAAGACCCAAGAAGGCCCTGGGGAAAGGGAGGCGCCGAAGACGGAAGGCGCCTCTTTACCCCCACCGGAGAAGGATAAGGTAAAGGAGCAGGAAGGAGGCGCAAAGGAAGAATGAAGGAGAAAAAGGCCATGTTTCTTTTCTTGCGAAATCGGGCGCCGGAGAGTTCTTAATGTCTGCTACCTTTCTTTTCCTGACCGGCCTTGCCCTTTTCCTCTACGGCATGGTGGAGCTCAGCGCCCTGATGCGTGAACGCTTCAACAACGTCCGTCTCCGGGAAAACTTCAAGTACGCGGTTCGCAAGCCTGTTTACGGGCTCGTTACAGGTATCATCGCTACGATCCTATTCCAGAGCAGCACGGCGACGTCGCTTCTCGTAGTGGGGATGGTGAGCGCCGGTCTTATGAGTTTTTACCGTTCCCTGAGCATCCTGCTGGGCGCGGATATCGGGACGGCCTTTACGGTGCAGCTCGTCGTCTGGAAGGTCACGGACCTCTCTCCCCTTTTGGTCATCGTCGGAGGCCTATTATGGGCGGCAGGAAAAGACCGTTGGAAGCCCCTCGGGGCAGGGGTGTTCTATTTCGGGCTGATGTTTTTCGGGTTGAGCATCGTTTCCGGGGTGACCGCGCCCTTGAAGGACAACCCGGACGTCGTCCGACTGCTCCGCGAGACGGGAGGCTCCCTGGCCGGTCTGCTGGCGGGTGCATTGATCGCCGCCCTTATCCATTCTTCGGCCATTCCCATCAGCATCCTCGTCATCCTGGCGCAATATGAGATGGTTACTACCGAGAGCGCCCTTCCCATCGTCTTCGGGGCCAACGTGGGAACGGCCGTGACGGCTATCTTGGCGAGTATCGTGACCGGCGTGGACGGCAGGCGAAGCGCTCTTTCCCACCTGCTCTTCAAGGTCTTCGGGGCGGCCGTCTGTTTCTCGGTCATCCCTTTCTTCGTCGCAGTCCTGAAGTTTTTATCCGTCGATACGGCCCAGCAGATCGCTTACGGGCATCTCCTTTTCAACCTGGTGACGGCAGGCTGTTTCATCTTTCTGCTCGGGCCGTTTTCCCGTTTCGTCGAATACCTCCTCCCGGGAAAGACGGAGACACTGCCGGTCTGGCCGGAATTCCTCGACGCGCGCTCCCTGGCGAGACCGGAGGACGCCCTCGAGTGCGTCAGGAAGGAACTGCACAGAGAGATGACTCTGGCGCGGAGCATGTTCCTGAACTCCGTCCGGTTGATCGATGATTATGGCGAGAGAAGGAGAAAAGATATCTTGTACGTGGAGCTCGTGGTCGACAACCTGAGGAATGAAGTCTCCGAGTATCTGCGGAAAGTGTCGGCCGGGGAGCTTTCCGCTGTTTTGTCGAAGAAACTTTTCTGCTATGCGGCGATGGTCGACGACGTCGAAAGAATCGCCGACCATTCGGTGAACATCGTAGAGTTCTGCCGCTGTAAACATCTGCGGAAGGCGAAATTTTCCCCGATGGCGGTGGCGGAACTTGCCGAGATCATACGACTTATCGATGAAAATATTAGCGACGGCCTGTCTCTCCTGGAAAGGCGGGATGAGGATAGGATAAGGGACGTCGGCCGGCGGGAAGACGAAGTGGACCGAAAGGTCAAGGAGGCGAGGGAGAGGCATCTGGAGCGATTCCATAAGAGGATCTGTCAGGCGGAGGCAGGCCCCATCTTCGTCGAGATACTCGTCAATCTCGAGCGGATATCGGACCATTGCCAGAACATCGCCGATTACGTGGCGGAAATAGAGGATTCTTCGCCTCTTCCGGCAGGTTGAGCCCGGCGAAGCAGCTCTCTGGTCAAAGTGTTGCCGTGACCGCCCTGCGGCCCAAGCCTATGCGGATGGTCGTACAGAAAAAATCGCGTGGTTGGAGGCCGAGGGGGCCCGCACCCGATTCTCTGCTGGAAAAGTTCGCTGAAATGTCGTAAGAAATATGGCCACGGTAAGAGCAGGGAAAAGTCAATTTGGATGTAAGGAGTTGAAATTATGGGAAGAAATAATAGTATCCCTTATTTTTCGGGGGCTTCGAGATACGTGCTCGACGACGAGCTGGCAAGGATCGTGAATATTTCGATGGCGTTGGAGATGCCGCTTCTTCTCAAGGGCGAGCCGGGAACGGGCAAGACGATGCTCGCCCATTCCATCGCAGAGAGCCTCGACATGCCCCTCATCGCCCTGAACGTCAAATCGAGCATGAAGCTTGTGGATGCCCTCTATCAGTACGATACCTTGACCCGTCTGAACGACAGTCGCTTCGGTGATTCGAAGAGGGACGTGAGCAACATCGCGGATTATATCCGCATGGGTAAGATAGGCAGGGCCTTCGTCTCCGAGGTACGGACGGTCCTCCTCATCGATGAAATCGACAAGGCGGACACCGACTTTCAAGACGATATGTTGGACGTACTGGACCAGATGCAGTTCGACATCATCGAGGTCGATAAGACTGTCTCCGCCAAACACCGGCCGGTGATAATAATCACGTCGAACGCAAAAAAAGACCTCTCGGACCCCTTCCTGGGCCGCTGCAACTTCCACCATATCGCCTTTCCCGACCATGAGATGATGCGTCGGATCGTGGACGTCCATTTCCCGAAGCTCGGCGAGTCGGTGGCCCGCGTCTGCATCGATACGTTTTACAAACTCCGCGAGCTTCGGGGGGTAGAGAAAAAGCCGGCCACCCGCGAACTGATCAACTGGATACGCGCCCTGATGGCGGACCCCGATTTCGACGTTACCGCGTTGCAAAAAGGGCGGATTCCCTACCTGGGAGTCCTCTTCAAGAAGAGCGGCGACCTCAAAGTCGCAGTCCGGCAGTACGGCCAGACCGTTCATTGAGGTGCCGTTTTGTTTGTCCGTTTCTTCTATTCCCTGCGAGACCACGGCGTCCCTGTGACGCCTACGTCATTCCTCCGGCTCCAGAAGGCCCTGGGAATGGGCGTCATAAAAACCGTGGAAGACTTCTACACCGGCGCCCGCGCCATCCTTGTGAAGAGCGAGCGGTACTTCGACGTCTACGACCAGGTCTTTGCCGCCCACTTTCAGGGACTGGCCTTTGAGGACCCCGGGGAAAGAGCGCTGAATGCGCTTGCCCAGGCCCTCCTCGAAGAGTGGTTGCGGAGCCCGCGGGAGGTGGCGGCGACGTTCGGCGTCGACGAAAAGACATTGAGCGCCATGACCCCCGAGGAATTGATCAGTTATTTTCTCGACCGGCTCAAAGAGCAGACGGAGGCCCATCATGGGGGAAACCGGTGGATCGGGACGGGAGGGACTTCTCCGGTGGGCCATTCAGGCCGTCACCCGGGCGGCATGAGGGTCGGCGGTGTTTCACGCAACAAGTCGGCCGTCAAAGTGGCCATGAGCAGGCGTTACAAAGACTATTCCCAGGATGGTCCCCTTACCCGGGCCCATGTCGGGGAGGCCTTGAAGAGGCTGCGCCGGATGGTCCCGGCGGGCCCGAAAGACAGGGTCAACATCGATAGGACTATCTATGAAACGATACGCAACGCCGGAGAGATAGAGGTCGTTTTCGACCGCCGCCTGATGGACCGGCTCAAGGTGATCTTGATGGTCGACAACGGCGGATGGTCCATGGATCCCTACGTCGAAGTGGTTCAGACCCTCTTCAATCACACCAGGACCCAGTTCAAAGACCTCAAGGTCTACTACTTTCACAACACGATCTACGAAAGGGTGTGGTGTGACCCTTCACGCCGCCTCGAACCCGAACGGGTGGAGGATTTCGTGCGCCGGGACGGTGAAACCCGCCTGATCGTCGTGGGTGACGCGAGTATGGCGCCATATGAACTGATGGCAGCCGACGGCTACATAAGGTTCGAGGAAAGGACTACGAGGCCGAGTATAGAGCAATTGAAGCTCCTGGCCGGGGTCTTCCGGCACAGCGTCTGGCTCAATCCGGTCCCCGAAGAAGAGTGGCGCTATACGGCCACCATAAAAATAATCCGGCAAATCTTTCCTATGTATGAACTCACCCTCGACGGCCTGGATAAGGCCGTCCGCCGGCTCATGGCGAAGAACTGACGAACTTCAGGAACATCCGCATCCCTTCTCGTGAACTTTGGAGCGGGCACTTTGAGCTTTTATCTATGACCGACAAGGAAGCGACGGAAATCAGCCTCTTCGTCAGGACCTCGAATGACGAGGTTGTGGAGTGGGACCGGCGCCGCATAGTCGACGCCCTGGTCCTGGAGGCCGACCTCGACGAAGAGACGGCCGGGGAAATAAGCCGCGAGGTGGAAAGACAGGTCTTTGCTTCGGGAATAGTCACGCTGACGGCACCCCTCATCCGGGAGCTCGTCAACGCAAAGCTCATCGAGCGGGGCTTCGAAGAGGCAAGGAGGCTCCACACCCGGATCGGCTTTCCCCTTTACGACATCGGCAGGCTGATCGTCAGCAGAAACAAAGAAAACGCCAACGTCCCTCACCGGCCGGAAGGGACGAACCTCACGCTTGCCGAGGGGGTCAAGAGGGAGTATGCCCTCCACAGTGTCTTTTCCCGGGACGTGGCCGAGGCCCATCTCTCCGGCGACATCCATTTGCACAAACTCGGCCACATAGACCGGCCTTACTGCTCGAGTGTGTCCCTCGAGTATGTGAAGAAATTCGGCCTCAGCCTTCCCGGATCCTCCTCGGCAGCCAAGCCGGCCAGGCATGCCGACGTCCTCCTCGCCCACATGGTCCGGTTCAGCGCGGTGCTTCAGGGAAACTTCGCCGCCTCGCTCGAATGGGACGCCGTCAATTTTTCCTTCGCCCCCTATCTCGCCGGGCGAAGCGACGCGGAAGTCGGGCAGCTTGCCCAGCGGCTGGTCTATGAATTCTCCCAACTTGCCTTCGCCAAGGGCGGACAGACAATGTTCACGGACATCAACCTTTACTGGGATCTGCCGCCGCATCTCCAAGGTTCCCCCGTCATCGGGCCCGGCGGTGAACCGACGGGGAAAGGCTTCGCCGACTATCGGGCGGACGCCGGGAGATTCCTTCGTGCCCTGATGGAGGTCTTCAGGGAGGGAGACGCCGCGGGAAGGCCCTTCTTTTTCCCCCGGCCGATCTTTCACGTGACAGGGGCTGTTTTTGAGGACCCGGAAGGGAGGGCCTTCCTTTTGGATGTTTGCGTGACCGCCGCCGAAAAGGGGAATGTGAGCTTCGTTTTCGACCGGGCGGACGGCCTGCGGGTGTCCTCCCGTTACCGCATCCCGGCCTGGACAGGCGGGGTCGTTGCGATGCCCTGGGAGACGCGTTGGGCGTCCATCGGAACGGTGACGCTGAACTTGCCGCGGCTCGGCTACCGGGCCGAAAGGAACGACGAACGTCTTTTTTCTCTCCTTACCGAGGAGGTGGAACTTGCCGCGAAGGCGCAAACACAGAAGAAGTATTTTATCGAGAAATTGCTGGCTTACGGGGATGAGGGTCCCCTTTCCTTCCTTGCGATGAAGAAGGACGGCCATTCCTTCCTGCGGATGGATCAGGCCGTCTACCCGGTGGGGGTCGTCGGCCTGAATGAACTTGCCCTCATCCACAGAGGCAGTCAACTCCACGAATCGCCGGAAGCCTTGCGTTTCGGCCTGAAGGTCGTTACCCATCTCAGGAAACTGGTCGACGGCCTCGGCAAGAAGCTCAGAATGCGTCTCATCCTGGAACAGACGCCCGCCGAAAGCACGGCCTACCGCTTCGCAAGGCTCGACCTGCGGTCCTTTGCCCCCCGATCGGGACGGTTTATCTGCGGCGACATATCCCGGGGTGGGGTTTACTACACCAACTCCACCCAGTTCGGTGTCAAAGCCGATGTATCGCCGATGGAAAGGGTTGAAGGAGAAGGGCGCTTCCACCCCTTCATCGCGGGGACGGTCAATACGTCTATCTGGTTGGGGGAAGGGCGACCCCCGGCCGAGGTTCTCGCGAGCTTCGTCGAAGGGACTTTCAGAAATACTTCGAACGATCAAATCACCTTTTCTCCAGATTTCACGAGTTGTACCCGGTGCCTGAAGACGTTCAGGGGCCACCGGGACAACTGTCCCCTCTGCGGGTCGCAAGCCGTGGAAAAGATAACGAGAATTCCCGGGTATTGCGCCCGGGTGTCGGACCTCAACCGCGGCAAGCTGGCCGAGTTGAAGGATTCGCGAAGAATCAAATTTTAGATGCCGTCCCGAATTTTCTCTTTCCTAAAAGTTTTCTGTCACCCTTGACACCGCAGGAAGCGATTAATAAATTAGTGAGCAGTTGAAAGGGCGGCAGCCGTTGGAAATAATTCAGTGATATTTGGATGATAGATGGAAGATATCGAAGATATAGTCGTTCGGCTGTTCAGGGAAAGCAATCAGGTCAAAGAGGCCTTCCTTAACGAAAACCTCAGTAAACTCGTTAGGGTGGTGGATGTTGTCACGGCAGCGCTGAAAGGGGGCAAGAAGGTTCTTCTTTTCGGAAATGGGGGAAGCGCCGCGGATGCCCAGCACATAGCCGCCGAGTTCGTCAATCGCTTCCAGATCGAGAGACCGCCGTTGCCGGCAATAGCCCTGACAACCGACACCTCGATCATCACCAGTATCGCAAATGACTATGATTTTTCCGAGGTGTTCGACAAGCAGATTCGGGCGATCGGACAGGCGGGAGACATCGCCTGGGGGTTCAGCACGAGCGGGTCTTCCCCGAACGTCTTGAAAGCCCTCGAAACGGCAAAGAAAATGGGGATGTTTACCGTAGGATTGACCGGGAAAGACGGGGGACGGGTCGCAGGGATAGTGGACGTTGCCTTGAATGTTCCGTCGGGCAGTGTGCCCCGAATCCAGGAGACGCACATAACCGTCGGCCATGTCATCTGTGAGATGGTCGATTTCAGGTTGTTTAAGAGGCCGGACGCGAAACAATCGGGATGAAACGGGTGATTTTAAGTCGATGATGAAGATGATGAAAAAGAAACCGGAAGACAGAAAAGAGAAGGCAAGGAAAAGCGAAGCGGCGGGTCACAACGGCCTGCAGGAGGATATTCCCAAGGTCGAGCGGCCGGCGGGTGAAGACCTCGAAATGAATCTCAGGGAAAAAGAAAAGGAAGCGGCGGAAAATTACGAAAGGTACTTAAGGGCGGTTGCGGATCTTGAGAACTACAAGAAGTACGCGGCAAAGGACCGGGCGGATATCCTCAAATACGCCAACGAAAGAATAATAAAAGATCTTCTGCCCATTTTGGACAGCCTCGACAGGGCTTTAAGTCGTTCCAACGAAGTGAAGGACGTGGACTCCTTTATCGAAGGCGTCCGGATGATCAAGGAGCAGCTTCTGACCTTTCTGGAGCGACACGGGGTCAAGCGGGTCGAGTCCGTTGGACAAACCTTCGACCCGGAAATACATGAGGCTTTTATGTTGACGGAGAGCGATGAGCATGAGGAAGGAACCGTAGTCGAGGAGCTTGAGGCGGGCTACATGCTGAACGACCGTCTATTGAGGGCTGCGAAGGTTGCCGTATCGAAGAAGAAAGCGGCCGGAGAGAAAGGGCAGGATAAGAATTAAATTGAAGGAGGATGAATCAAATGGGAAAAACAATAGGAATCGACCTGGGCACGACCAACTCTTGCGTCGCCGTCATGATAGGAGGAGAACCGGTTGTCATTCCAAATCAAGAGGGTAGTCGTACGACGCCTTCCGTGGTGGCTTTCACGGATAAAGGTGAACGGTTGGTGGGTCAGGCCGCCAAACGGCAGGCGATCACCAACCCCGAAAATACGATTTACGCGATTAAAAGGCTCATCGGGCGCAAGTACAACTCCAACGAGGTGCAGTACGACAAGACCGTAATCGCTTACAAGATTACGGAGGCCCCGAACGGGGATGCGCAGGTGACGGTGCGTGGTCGCAACTATAGCCCTGCCGAGATATCGGCGATGGTCCTCGGAAAGATGAAGGAGGTGGCGGAAGATTACCTGGGGGAAAAGGTGAAGGACGCCGTGATCACCGTGCCTGCCTATTTCAACGATTCCCAGAGGCAGGCCACCAAGGATGCCGGAACCATCGCCGGGTTGAACGTCGTCAGGATCATCAACGAGCCGACGGCGGCTGCCCTTGCTTACGGGCTGGACAAGAAGAAAGACGAAAAGATCGCCGTCTTTGACCTCGGAGGCGGCACTTTCGATATATCCATCCTTGAATTGGGGGAAGGTGTTTTCGAGGTCAAATCGACGAACGGCGATACCCATCTGGGCGGCGAGGATTTCGACCAGAAATTGATAGATTACATTTGCGACGAGTTCAAGAAGGACCAGGGGATAGACCTCCGGAAGGACCGGATGGCCCTTCAGAGGATAAAAGAGGCGGCGGAGAAAGCGAAGATGGAGCTTTCGACGACCCTGGAGACGGACATCAACCTTCCTTTCATCACGGCGGACGCCTCGGGTCCCAAACACCTCACGATGAAGATAACAAGGTCAAAGCTCGAGGCCCTCGTGGAAGACCTTATCGCCAAGCTGGAGCAGCCCTGTCGGATCGCTCTGCAGGATGCGGGTCTGGCCGCTAACCAGGTTGACGAAGTAATTCTCGTCGGCGGCATGACGCGTATGCCCCGCGTCCAGCAGAAGGTGAAGGAGATCTTCGGGAAGGAGCCGCACAAGGGTGTGAACCCCGACGAGGTAGTGGCCATCGGCGCCGCCATCCAGGCGGGTGTGCTCACCGGGGAAGTCAAGGACGTGCTGCTCCTGGACGTGACACCCCTGTCCCTCGGTATCGAGACGCTGGGCGGGGTCATGACGAAGCTCATCGAAAAGAACACGACGATTCCTACGCGGAAAAGTCAGATCTTTTCTACGGCCGCCGACAACCAGACGGCTGTGACCATCCACGTCCTTCAGGGAGAGCGCACCATGGCCGCCGACAACAAGACGCTGGGGCGCTTCGAGCTCGTCGGTATTCCGCCCGCCCCCCGTGGTGTTCCGCAGATTGAGGTGACTTTCGACATCGATGCCAACGGTATCGTTCATGTCTCGGCCAAAGACCTCGGTACGGGCAAAGAGCAGAGCATCCGTATCACCGCTTCTAGCGGCCTCTCCAAGGAGGAGATCGACAAACTGGTCAAAGAAGCCGAGATGCATTCGGAAGAAGACCGCAAACGAAAAGAATTGATCGAGGTGAGGAACGAGGCAGACAGTTTCGCCTACAGCATCGAGCGTAATATCAAGGAATTCGGGGATAAAATCGGTTCGGCCGAGAAGTCGCGGATTGAGGAGGCGATCGCAAAACTCCGGAAGACCCTGGAAAGCGATGATGTCGGTGCTATCCGAGCCGCCCAGGAAGAGTTGACCCAGGCGTCCCACAAGTTGGCGGAGGCCATGTATGCCAAGACGGCGCAAACCGGCGCGGGTAGCTCGGGCGCAGGTCCCGAGGCGGCAGCGGGAGGCGGCGGCAAGAAAGACGAAAACGTGGTTGACGCAGACTTTGAAGAGGTGAAATAGGGGTAAAGAAGGCAAAAAAGCGAGAAAGTCGTCATGGTGAGGTTGTTTTACCATGACGCTACGTGTCCGTAACGGGAGGCCCGGGAGTCGTTCAGTTGATTTTTCGGGCCTTTTCCGTTATTGAGGACGAACGATGAATTTTCTTCTAACCAACGACGACGGGATATATGCGAGGGGGTTAAGCGCCCTTTACGGTGAGCTTTCGCAGGATGCAGAGTGTCTCATCGTTGCCCCCGAAGCTGAACAGAGCGCTGTGGGGCATGCAATAACCCTCACGAGGCCACTGATGGTAAGGCGCGCGAGAAAAAACGGGGCCTTCTGGGGGTACGCCGTGTCGGGAACACCGGCGGATTGTGTTAAGGTCGGTATCCGAGAACTGTCGCAGGAGCCTGTCGACCTCGTAGTATCCGGGATAAATCTCGGGGCGAACGTGGGGATCAATGTGATATATTCCGGGACGGTATCCGCCGCGACGGAGGGGGCTATCCTCGGTGTTCCCGCTATCGCCGTTTCTTTGGATACCCGCCGTGACGCCGATTTCGCCTTTGCCGCCCGTTTCGCCCGCAGGATGGCCCGGTTCATGCTCAGGGAGAACCCCTTGAAGAACGTTCCCTTGAACGTCAATATCCCGGCGGTTCCGGAAGAGGAAATCAAGGGTGTGGCCGTCGTCAAGCAGGGAAGGGCGAGGCTGATGGAAATCTTCGAAAGGCGTACGGACCCGCGGGACAACATCTATTACTGGCTTGCCGGAGAGCCCCAGCTTTCGGAGGGCGAGGAAGAGGATACGGACATGTCGCGCCTCCAGGAAGGTTACATAACGATTACGCCGATCTACTACGACCTGACCCACTACGGCGCGCTGGAAAAGCTCAGGATGAGCATCGGCGAGCTAAAATCTTGACGGATAAAACTCTAATTCTAATGGATGATCAGGGCAGGTATCGGACTGCTGCTGATGACGTGGGCTGTCGTGCTTCCCAGGAATAACTCCCTGAGGCGGCCGCGGCTGTGCGCACCCATCACCATCAGCTCGACGGCGCCTTCTTTGATGAAATTCATGATCTCCCGGTCGGCCTTCCCTTCCAGGACGACTAAGGCGTTATCGACACCATAGGGTTCGACGGCGTCTTCCACCTTCGCGGAGAGGTCCGCGGCGGTCTTCGCATCGCCTGTTATGATGAGGGTGGTCAGCGGCCATTTGGTCTTGGCGGACACCTCGGCCGCTACCTTCAAGGCCCTGTCGGCAGGGGGGCTCCCGTCGTAGGCGATCCCCATGCTCTCGATCTCTCTGAAATCGGCGGGTGTGACCATCACCGGTATCCTCGACTTACGGACGACCGCACCGGTAGTCGACCCAAGGAGTCCGCCGACGCTCAGGTGGTGATGCTCTCCCCGCCGGGCAAGCAGGATCCAGTCCGCCTTTTTCCCCTCCTCCACGATGACTTCGTCGATAAGTCCCAAGATTTTTCTGGTCTCTACCGGCGTTCCGGCTTTTTCACACCGCTGCCGAAAGGTTTCGAGGATCTTGTCACCCCGTTTGTTCAGGGCCTCTTCTATCTTGGGGAGGAAATCGTAGTAGGCGGGCATCCCGCTGTAAAAAGCGATGTCGCTGAATAGCGGTCCCCGGACGATCTTGACGTCCACGACGTGAAGGCCGAAGAGTTTGGCGTCGAGGTATTTTGCGACGTATATCCCGTACTCGAGGGCTTTTCCGCTGTAATCCGAACCGTCCGTGGGGATCAGCATGGTTTTCTCCATGGTCCTTCCCTCTTCGTGTCGCTCTTGCAGCGTCTGATCTCTTCGGTTACTATTCTTCGGAGGCCTTCAGACTCTTCAGCATGTCGTCGAATTCCTTATTTTTCTCCTCGATTGCCTCCTCCTCCACGATGGCGGCCTCTTCATCCTCCTTGCCTTCCCCCGTCAGAAGCCTGCCTTCCCTGTCGAAGGTCTTGAACTCTTCTACGAGTCTGTCGTTTCTGTAGAGGGCTTTTGCCCTTATCTTACCGTTTCTGTAGTAAGAGACGAATTCACCTTCACGTTTGTCGTTTTGGAAAAATCCTTTTTCGCGGACCTCCCCGGTCTTGTAGTAGGACACATATGGGCCGTGGAATTTTCCGTCCAGGAAATTTTCTTCTTCCTTGACCTGGCCGTTCTGCAGGTAAAGGATGTAAGATCCGTCTGGTTTCCCGTCTTTGTAAAATTCGCGTTCCTTGACCTGGCCGTTCTCATACCAGGAAAGGTATTCGCCTTCCAACCGGTCCTTGCGGAAGGTCCCCTTTTCCCGTATCTGGCCGTTCTTGTAATAGCTGACCGCTTCCCCTTCTCTCAAGCCTTTCTCGTAATGCAACTTGAGCATCACCTGGCCGTTATCATAGTAAGACACGTAATCGCCGTGGAGTCTTCCGTCCACATAGGTCTTCTTTTCCTTGACCGTGTTGTTTTCGTAATGGCTGACGACCTCTTGGACACCTTTTTTTCTGAAGAGCGATAGGGACATTATTTTTACAATCCCAGTTCCTTCATGATTTTCTCGACGGGGAAGGCGGGGTGCTTGACTTTGCTGAGGCCGAGACGGACCATTCTGTCGTCTTCGTTCTCTATCTCCTTGAGGAGGTCGATAAGGTGTTCCCTTACCCCCGGGGCCACGGCCGCTTCGCGGGGCGTCATGCCGCCGAGGGCGGGATTTTCTCTGTCTAACCAGGCATCACACTCTAAACCCTGTTGTAATCCGTATCCTCCGTCATCTGTGCCTTCGGGAAGAATTGGGTTCCTGCCGGGGTCCTCGCAGATCGTCGTCAGGTATCGGAGGTAAGGAAGAAACGATTCATCCAGGAGAGCCCTCAGCTTTTCCGCCCGTTCCCGCGAGTTGCATTCGGCCCTGAGCTTGTTCTTTTCGATCACCAAGGTTCCCAGGGGGGGCGCGTCGGAAACTCTTTGCCCCTCTTTTGCCGGGCGAACCCATATGTAGGTTTTTTTCCCAGTCGATGGATGCGGCTTCAGGCTGAAGAGCGGAGATCCGTCCAACTTTCTTGAAAAAGCATCGGGGTCCGTGACCCGGTAATGGAGCGTCGCCAGACACAGCAGGTCGCCGTCATTGTTGAGGAACGGTTCTTCGTAGTAGGCGTCCAGTGCCTTGTCGACCAAGGCGCTTATCTCGGCTGAATTAATCCTCAGGAACTCCGCGAGGACGCCGTACTGCGGCCGCACATCCTCGAAGCGGTCGAGGATTTCCTTCTGGAGGAAATTACGAAGCTGGGGTGGGATGATGACGGGGTCGAACCCCCCCAGGAAGGTCGACCTTCGGCTGCTTACGAGCCCGGCGTAGAGGACGTCCCATTTGCATAGTATCCTGGCAAACATGGGGTCCTGCACCAGTAGTGTCCGTCCGGCGAAGATGTCCTTCAGCAGAAAATCCCTGCCCGGTTCAACCCATTGGACTTCGTACAGGGTGAGATACGAACTCTCGTAACTCTTGAGAATCTCCTCTTCGAACGGCGAGAGCTGATGCCTGTTGGTCCTCAGATAGAGCGACGGAAAGGTCCTACTCTGCTCGTCCGTGATGAAATAGATGGTATACCAGGACATGAAACGTTCGAATTCCTCCTCATCCCGGAAGAATTCGTCGGGGAAGAACTCTTCATCGTCGGCGCAGACGCTCCGTTGTTCGAAATATTCGTAGAGGGCAAGCTCATACTCTTCATAGAATCGGTCCGACGTGGCGTATTCGGATATCCTGAAGTGGAGGTCCGAGAGAACCCCCCTGATCTTGGCGAGGCCGTAATCGATAATCTGCGCCCCCTTCCGGGGTTCGCTTTCCTTGCTGCCGTCATGTCGGCCGAACATCTTCTCGCCCTTCCCTCCTGGGAAAAAAGCGTATCCCATTTCGCCGGGCAAGTCGAGAAAAAACGCAAAGGCACTCTACATCTCTATTCTGGTGATGACTCCGTGAAGCTTGCGGGCGGGCAATTTATAGAACTGGACGAAATTTGGGATCAGCTTCTTGATGATACTGAAGATTTGCCATACCGGGTTCGATGTTGTGATGTCTTCCACCCCGTAGAAGATTATTTTTTCCTGGATTTCGTACTGTTTGAGGATTGCCTCTAGGTCGATAACCCCCATATAGCCGACCTTGATTTCCAATACGTCCAGTCCCGTCCCGATACCCTTCCGGTAGGAAGTGGCGACGCCGAACGGTTCATCGGTGATGATTATGGAGATGAACACGTTCTGCTCATAGATGATCTGACTGCCGATGATGCAATGGATGACATAAGGCGGCACCGTATCCCACTGGCGGGTGAAGAAGATGGCGGTGCCGGCGATATTTTTTCCTTTTGCGTAAATCTGTTCGTAACTGACGAGAAACGATTTGATGGGCAGAGGCCGCATTCGATTGAACAGGAAGCGCTGCCCGTTTGTCCAGATCAACATGACCGCCAAGGGGACGGAGGCGATGACGAGAGACCAGTATGCCCCGTGCGGGATCTTGCTGAAGGTGGAAAGGAGGTACATAAAGTCTATGCAGGTCACGCCGACAGCGAAGGGAACCTTCCATCTGGTCGTGTGGTGGAATATCAGGACCATCATGGTCCCGGTCACCGTCATCGAGCCGGTCACGGCCATGCCGTAAGCGGCTGCGAGGTTCGAGGAACTCTTGAAGACGAGCAGCATGAGGATGACGGCAACCATCAGGAACCAGTTCACGGCGCCTATGTAAATCTGCGACCGTATCTTGCTCGACGTGTACTTGACTTTCATGAGGGGCATGAGGCGTGTGGTGATTCCCTGGTAGACTACGGAAAAGACACCGCTGATAATCGCCTGAGAGGCGATTATGGTGGCCATGACGGTCAGGATCAAGAAGGGTATGTACATAAACGGCGCCTGGTGCTGAATCAGGCCGAAAAGGAGGTTCTTTGCGCCTGGGTTATGAAGGACGAAAGCTCCCTGGCCCAGGTAGTTTATCAAGAGGGCGACGAATACAAAATACCAGGCGTGGATGATAGGTTTTTTGCCCAGGTGACCCATGTCGGCGTAAAGGGCCTCCCCCCCCGTTGCGCAGAGGATGACCTCCGAAAGAACGAAGAAGGCGGCAATACCGTTGTCACGGAAGAACTTTATCGCATAGTAAGGGTTGATCGCTTTGAGTAATTCCGGCATCCCCAGTAAGGAGACGGCACCCGACATGGCTAACGTCACGAACCACACGAACATAATCGGGCCGAAGGTCCAGGCGATCCTGTCCGTCCCCTTCGACTGAAAAATGAACAGGGCGACGGCAATCGTGACGGCGGTCAGAATAAGCGTATTCTGACTTACCGACTCCAACCCGGGGATAAGGACGATGCCTTCGACGGCCGACAGGATGGAGATGGCCGGGGTGATCACTCCGTCACCCATCAGCAGGGACACGCCTAAGAAGGTGATGAGGGTTCCGAAGGAGAGCACCCGGTTCGATTTGGCGACACGGAAGAGGATTTCGCGCAGCACGATTTCGCCGCCCTGGCCTTTGTGGTCGAGGCTCATCGCCAGCCAGGCATATTCGCCGGTCACGAGGATAGTCATGGTCCAGACCACGAGCGACAGGACGCCGAAGACGTTGTCGGGGGTGGGTTTCGTGAGGGCGAAGACAACGGCGAGCGTATAAATGGGGCTCGTCCCGATGTCTCCGAAGACCAACCCCATGGCCTTGATGATACCGCCCCAAAAGGAATCGCTTTGATCGGGCTTCAAGCTTTATCTCCAGCGGACCTCATGCTGTCAATCACCACCGGGAGGACGCTTATACCAGTAGCGAGTGAGGAAAATCAAGCACGACCGTCCGATCTGCTTCCGTTACACCGGCGATAGAAGAAGTAGGAACACCAGATGAGGAACCAGAGGGCGACCACCGAAACCATGACTGGCACCTCGTATTCCTTAACGTTGCCCAGGACGATTTCGAGGACGTTTCCGAAAGGTGCCGATGAGGACGGCAAGGTATCCGTAAGTCGTGATGAATGATTCAAGCATAGAATCAGAAGACCATTGTTTTGCTTGTGTCCCGCCAAACCCGGGCTACCTGACGATGAGAACGGGGGTCTTCCGGCTTCTGTGAACGAGCCCAAAAGCGACGCTACCCAGGAGGACGGCCTCAGCAGCGCTCCTGCCGTGAGAGCCCGCCACGATGAGGTCGGCCTTCGACCGGCGGCCTTCCTTGAGGATCTCTTCGACGGGAGAGCCGACCCGGATGACGCTTTTTGCGGTGACGTTCCTTTCCTCGCAGGCTTTCTCCAGCCGTGATGTGAAGGCCTCCGCCGCACGGCGGAGATAATCTTCGACGGGTTCTGTGATGCGAGTTGGTGTGACCGCGGCGGGGATCACCGTGCGTCCTGTGTAAGCCGTATTGTCGATCACGGAGATGAAGGTAACGGAGGCGTTCAGCCCGTTCGCGAGTTCAACGGCATACATTGCGGCCTTCCGCGAGACCAGGGAGCCGTCCACGGCAACGAGAATGTTGCTGATCACTGTCCTTTTCATCTTGTTTTCCCCCTCCTGCCGAAC
This sequence comes from Syntrophaceae bacterium UBA5761, assembly GCA_002418885.1. Lineage (GTDB taxonomy): Bacteria > Desulfobacterota > Syntrophia > Syntrophales > UBA4778 > UBA2207. The sequence continues at coordinate 22,612 of DIEZ01000061.1, read as the reverse complement.
TCAGTCCGTCAGGGCCGACTTTTCTTGTTTAATCCGAAACTCAGAATCCTGGAGTTTGAACCTTACTTACGCCCCATCCATGCCGTGGTGTTCCTTCCGCCTGAGCCATGAAACAGGGTCCGTCATGAGTTCTTCGAGGTCCGCGAGGGAAAGGTAATGCTCCCGCTCCATCCTGGACAGGAGGTCGAAAAAGGCCTTTTCCCTTTCGTCCTGGACGCCGTCCCGGAGTTCGGCATAGTATTTTTCTCCCTTCGCCTCGAAATCGAGTGCCGTACGAACTGCTTCCAGGTCATCCGCGCCGCCCTTCGGCATATTTCCCGCCTTTGTGACAAAATCCTTCAGTATATGGCGGACCGTTGTGTTCCTTACTTTCAGCGGAACCGATTCGGGCCACTTCTTTGTCTCCGCCCAGTGCTCGTGAAGCTGTTTCAGTCTTTCGTAATGTTCAAGTTCGTCGTCGGCGATCTGGCGAAACATTGCTTTTCCCGCCGGATTAGCCGTCTTTTCAGCATTAATCAGATAGAAGTCTCGTTCCCACAATTCGTTCCTGAGGGCAACTTCCAGTGCGCCCAGTCGGTTCTTGTCTCCCTTCATGACCCCCTCCTCGTTGGTGGTCCCGCCCGGCCTCTGCGAAACTTTTTTCTGTCGGGCTTTACCTTATCCGCCTGTGCCCGCCTCTTTTCTCTCAACAGCCTCGAGACGTCTTTCTGCCTTCTTGTCACCCGAAGTCCCGCAACTTTCAACTTGGTCCCTGCTTCTCCGATTTCCCGTCGATATCGACCTTCCACCCTCCCGCTTCCTTGACGAGATAGAAAGTTTCGACCTCCCTCTTCATCGGAATCCCTTTCTCCTGATAATTCTTTATGATCCTCCCTATCGCAGAAGCTATGAAGGCGTGAGCCTCCAGGCTTCCCGCAGGAAGCTCTTTCCATGATAGGTTTGTGTGGAGGTCTTTGATCACCTTTTCATAGTCGGGAGCCGTAATCTCAACAACCGCCTCTGCGTTGTTTTCCATGAGAGCGACGTCTTTGATGACGTAGTGGATTTTTTTTGCGAGTTGACCGCGGATGAAGTTTTCTTCCTCCGACTGTCCGGGAGCAAAGGCCGCAATCCTTGCGGAATTTTTACCCCCGGAGGAAAGATTCTGACAGGCTTCGTCGACCCTGCCGCCGATAAGGGCATCGAGATAAAAAGAAAGGACTTCCCGGGGACCTTTAACGGCTTCTTTCTTTCCCGCGCATCCTGACGGCGTAATAAGGCTCACCAACAGGATGAGGACTAACAGAAAACCGAGAGTTTTTCCTTTAAGCGTCGGCATACCGGAAGCGGATGTTGCCCGTGAATTATTTTTTCCCCTTTTCTTCCCGTGAGCTCTGTAGAGAAAGAAAACCTGTGGACATATACATCAGAAATGTGAATACAGTCAAGAAAGCAAGAAAATGCGGCGAAAGGTCGTTGATTTTTCTCTCCCGTTGCTTTGGCCGTGCGATATCGCAAGATGCCTGTTTTAGACTTGGGGATGCTTTGTCACCTGCGGCAGACCCGGCGATAGACCGCGTGGATTTTTTCCGCCGTCCTTGACCAACTGATGCTTCTCACTTCCTCACGGCACCGCTCTCCCATCTCCCTGGTCAGGGCGGGGTAGAGGATGGCCGCGATGATCTTGTGGGCTAGTTCCTGTACATCCCAGTAGTCCACTTTCAAGGCGTGATCGAGCACCTCCGACACCCCGGATTGGCGTGATATTATCACGGGGACGTCGCGGCAAGCCGCCTCCAGCGGCGCTATCCCGAATGGTTCGGAGACACTCGGCATGACGAAGAGGTCACTCATGCCATAGATCTTTTCCACGTCGCCCGCCCGAAGGAATCCGGTAAAGTGAAAGCTTTTTCCCATCCCCAGTTCGGCAACCCGCTCGACCATCCGGGGCAGCATGTCGCCCGAACCGGCCATCACGAACATGGTATCCGGGAATCTTTCCAGGACCTTCGCCGCCGCCTCCACAAAATAGTCGGGGCCTTTTTGAAAGGTTATGCGGCCGAGGAACAGGACCACTTTGGCGCGGCGCTTATCGTCGCGTTGCTTCACCCATCCGTTCGGGACCGATACTCCGTTATGAACCACCGTGACCTTTCCAGGGTCTATCCCGTATCGCTCGACGATCAGCCTTTTTGTGTAATGACTGACGCTGATGACGTGATTTGCCGATTCCATGCCGTATCGTTCTATGTCGTAGATGTCGCGGTTGATGTTTTCGCCGTTCCTGTCGAACTCTACGGCGTGAACGTGGTGGATGTAAGGCTTACCGCTCGCCCGGCTTGCGCGAACACCGGCAAAAACCGTCATCCAGTCATGGGCGTGTACGACGTCGTAGGTTTCTTTCCGGGCAACGTGCTCCGCGAGATACCCGTACCGGAAGACCTCCTCCAGGAGATTCTCGCCGTAATCTCCCGACGTTTCGAGGACACCTGTCCACCGGTGCCGGCCTTCCCCCTCCGTTTTCAGCAGGGTCCTGTACCGGACCTCGTTCAAGTACGGCCGCAGCGCGACGTCAACTGTCCGGAAATCAAGTTTTCCCGGCGGTCTCTTCGTTCTATCGGGCCGCCGCGCTTCGTCAAAAGGGGATCCCGGGGCGGGAATGAGTTCAACGTGTTTTTTGCCGACTTCACCGGAGACTCTCGGCAGGACGAACAAGACCTCCGCACCGATGTCCGTGAGACCTTTGGTGATGCCGAAACAGGCCGTACCAAGGCCTCCGCTTATGTACGGGGGAAATTCCCAGCCGAACATCAAGGTACGCATGAAAAAACTCTCTTTCACCGGAGCGGAATTTCACCGCTTTCTACCAGAAAGCGCCCTGTTTGTCCAACACGGCTTTGTTCTTCGCGGGGCCGTCCTTTTGTCGATGTGCCGGACCTGTGCCGTTTTGCCGCCGTACTCGGCCGCATTTTGCTTCCGCAGCGGCAAGGGATTTTCCGTTGAACGGGGAGGAAGACTGAGGTATATGTTCTAAGCTTTCTTCAGGATTCGTTCATATTATGAACATTGGTCGTGGTGCCGGGTAGATGACGGAGAATCGAAGCATAAAAAAGATATTGATAGCCAATCGGGGCGAGATCGTCCTCAGGGTAATGCGGACCGTCAGAGAAATGGGGCTCGAATCTGTAGCGGTCTACGAAAAACCGGATGCGGATGAACACTTCATCAGGATGGCCGATGAGGCGATTGTGATAGGCGACGGGCCGCGAAAGGGTTATCTTGATATAGAGAGGATGATATGGGCGGCGAGGAAAAGCGGCGCCGACGCCATTCATCCCGGAATCGGTTTCCTGGCGGAAAACATGGATTTTTCGGAGGCCTGCGAAAAGGCGGGCATCCTATTCATCGGTCCGACAGCGGACGTGATCCGCAACACAGGCAACAAAATTGCGGCGCGCGAGCTCATGGAGAAAGCGGGGATTCCGGTAATTCCGGGGACGAAGGCTCTTCCCCGCGGCAGCGCTGCCGTCAAGGAAGCCCAGGCCTTCGGGGGGGAACACGGCTATCCCATCTTGCTTAAATCGACGTTGGGCGGCGGCGGCAGGGGCATTCGCAAGGTCAGGAGCGAGGCGGAGCTGGTAGGCAGACTGCTGCGCGTTCGGTCCGAGGCCCGGAAGGCCTTCAGAGACGAGAGTATCTACGTGGAAAAATGCCTCGAGGCGCCCCGGCACGTGGAGATCCCGATGCTTGTCGACCGGTATGGGAATATTGTCCAACTGGCCTCGCGGGACTGCTCGATCCAACGGCGTCATCAGAAGCTCATCGGAATCGCCCCGGCGAACATCGCCCCCGACCTGTTGGAGAGCCTTCGTGATGCCGCCGTTACAGCCGTACGCGCTGCCGGTGCCGTGAATGCCGTGACGGTTGAGTTTTTAGTCGACGAAAGGAACAAGAAATTTTGGTTCATGGAGATCAACACCCGGCTCCAGGTAGAGCATGTCGCGACTGAGGAGTTGATCAACATCGACATCGTCAGGGAGCAGATACGGACCGCTCAAGGGTACCGGTTGAACATCCCGCCAGAGCGGACGGCCTTCACGGGAAAAGCGATTCAGGTCAGGGTAAACTGTGAAGACCCAAGAAACAAGTTCATGCCCGATGGCGGGAAGGTCGTTACCCTTTACCTTCCGCCGGGAGGGCCGGGGATCCGATTGGACGGCATGATATACAGCGGATACCGTATTCCGGCGGATTACGATTCTCTGATGGTCAAGATGACGGTGCGGGCCTTCAACTGGGAACAGGCCGTCAACAGACTTAAGAACGCCCTCGACCTTTTCCTCATCGCCGGGCCTAAGACCACCATCCCCTTCTACAGGGCGCTTTGCGACGAACCGGACTTCAGAGGGGAAAAATTCAACACGACATACATCGAGACGCATCCAGACCTGTTCCGTTACCTTGAACCGGACCGCAAGATCACCAAATTGGAACAATTTCTGACGGATATTTACTCGCCGGAAATTTTTCCCCAAGGTTGGCTTTAAGCGTTCGTCGTCCTCTCTTTGGTGTAAGAGAGAAGGACTGCGACGGTCGCCAAGGTCGTCAAGACAAGACCTTCCGGGAAGAGATGGCCGGTGCCAGGGTCAAAAGTTCTCTTTGATCCGCCCCATACGGTAAACGGCGACCGACCCCACGCCGAAGGTGAGGATGGACGTCACGCCGTAACCGGTGCTTCGCTACCGATCGGGAGTGAAGCGGGCGATGAGACTGTTTTCGGTCGGCCGGATCCCCAGGGCGAAGAAGACATAAAGGGCTGCGGCTGCCATGATGGTCATCCCTGCAGCGCGGGGGAGAGGGAGGGTTGCGAAAAAGCTGTGGAGAAAGCCCATCTTATTCGTTTCAAGGGGGGAAGCTATGAAAAGAAGACGTTTCATCGACCTCAGCATCGCGATAGAGGCGGGGCTTCCGAGCGACCCGCCGATGATGATCCCGGAGGTAAGCTACATCGACCATGGGCAGGGCGCAGAGCAGATGAAAGATTTCTTTCCGGGTCTGGAGAAGGCGCAGTTGCCCGGCGGTCTCGGATGGGCCATCGAATTCCTCCGCCTGACCACCCATAGCGGCACCCATCTGGACGCCCCCTATCATTACCATCCGTTCATGAACGGGGGTTCTCGGGCAACGACGATCGACGAGATACCGCTCGAGTGGTGTTTCGGCGACGGCGTACTGCTGGACTTCCGCCATAAGGGGGACGGCGAGCGAATCACGGCGAAAGACGTGAAAGAAACCTTGGACTACATCCGTTATGAGGTCAAACCCCTGGACATCGTCCTCATCCAGACCGGTGCCGACCGGGCCTGGGGGACGCCGGAGTACCTCTTGAAAGGTGCCGGGATGGACAGGGAGAGCACGCTCTATCTCCTCGAACGGGGGGTTAAGGTTGTGGGTATCGATGCCTGGAGCTGGGACCGACCGCTGCCCTTCCTTGCGGAAGAGTTCAGGCGCACGGGCGACCCCCGGGTAATCTGGGAGGCCCACTTTGCGGGCATCGAGAAGGGTTACTGCCATATGGAGAAGATGGCGAATCTGTCGCTGATCGGACGCCCCTTCGGCTTCACAATCTGCTGCTTTCCCGTTAAGATAAAGGGAGCGAGCGCCGGTTGGGTGAGACCCGTCGCTATCGTAGAAGAGTAGGGAAAAAAGGTTCTACACAACAACCGATGTTCAAACGAATCATCGAAGGCTTCCGCCGGCTCAGGCAGAAACCCGACCTGGAAGAAGACGCCGGGTGTTACTGGGGCATGAGCGACAGGGAAGCGAGAATCCGGGACCAGTCCCACTGGTGCGGCGCCATGCGATGGAACAGCAACCGGTGGTACGAGCACGGTGACTTTTATCTTAGACTCACACTGAAATACCTCGAGCGGTATGCAGGGGTCGATTATTTAACCGGCTTGAGTCGACTGGTTGCCCTGGAATGGGGTTGTGGCGGTGGTGCCGTCGTCCGGGCGTTATGCCGGCGGTTTGCTTTAGTTTACGGGGTAGACGTCTCGAAGGCGTCGGTCGCCGAGTCCGTACGACGGATAAAACACCTCGGCCTGCCGAACTACCGGGGAATCGCCTTTCCTTCCGGCGACCCTGCATCCGTGCTCAACGGCGTAACGGCAGGGTCTGTGGACTTCATAATTTCCGTCAACGTCTTTCAACATTTCCCCTCAAAACCGTACACCGCTCGCGCACTCAAGGTCATGGGAGCGCTGTTGAGGCTGGGCGGTTTTGCCCTGTTACAGACCCGGTACTTCGACGGCTCCAGAAAGCTTCAGCAAAAGGATGGCGATTACGCAAGGAACGTCATCTACATGACTTCATTCGCGCCAGGGGAATTCCTGCTCCTCCTTGAAGCCGCCGGTCTCGAACTACTCGAAAGGACAAGGGATATCGAGGGGGACCCCGATTGCCACGACTATTATTTTGTGAGAAAGGTCAGTGATTGAAGGTCCACCGCTCACGTCTGCCTCAGGGCCGGTAGATAGAACTTTTCGCTGTATTCTTTGACCATCCGGCGGGCGCTGAACATGGGGAAGTTACTTTTGATCGTTTCTTTCATCACTTTTAGCCAGCCCGGGGAGGTTCCGTTTTCCGCGACGTCGTAGTAGAGAGGAATGATCTGACTCTCGAGCAAGTTGTAAATGGCCTCCGCGTCGGCCGGGTCGCGATTCTCGCCGGCCACGTCGCCGCCTAAGGCCCAGCCGTTCCTGCCGTTGTACGCCTCAACCCACCAGCCGTCGAGAATGCTCAGATGCGGCACGCCATTCAGGGCGGCCTTCATGCCGCTGGTGCCGCAGGCTTCAAGGGGAGGCAGAGGGTTGTTCAGCCAGATGTCGACCCCGTGGACCATGTACTGGGCGAGCTGCTCGTCGTAATTTTCTACAAGGGCGATCCGGCCGCCCATGGCTGGATCGGTACACTTCTGAAAGATTCTCTGAATGATTCGCTTCCCTTCATCGTCGTCGGGGTGAGCCTTGCCGGCAAAGATGATCTGAACCGGCCGCCAGCGATCGTTCAGCATCCGCTTCAGCCTTTCAACATCCTGTAGTATCAGATAGGCGCGCTTGTAACCGGTAAAGCGCCGCGCAAACCCAATGGTCAGGACAGTCGGATCGAGGAGCGTCCCGCCGGCTAGCGCAAAAGTGGGGGTCACTTTTTCTTGCACCCATTTCTGGCGCACCTGCTCGCGGATCGTGTTGATCAATTTCATCTTGAGCCAACAGTGGAGCAGCCACAGTTCCAGGTCCGGGATAGTGTCGATTTTCTGCCATACCTCAGGGTCTTCGTGGTGAGCAAGCCAGTCGTCTCCTAGGTACCGGTTAAAGAGAAGCTCTATTTTGGGTTCGATCCAGGTGGGCACGTGAATACCGTTTGTCACGCAGTCGATAGGGACCCTCTCTTCCGGCAGGTCCGGCCAGAGGCTTTGCCACATTTTGCGGGCCGTCTCGCCATGGCGCCGGCTGACGGCGTTGCGATAATCGGATAACCTCAGCGCGAGCACCGTCATATTGAAACCGGCGTGTCGTTCTGTCGGGTTGATGCCGAGCTGTAAAAAAGCGTCGTGGTCGATTCCCAACCCCGGCCAGTAAGAGCGGAAGTACTTCTCTATGAGCGGGAAGGAAAAGACGTCGTGTCCCGCGGCAACCGGCGTATGACTGGTAAAAAGGGAGGTGCGGCGGACGGCAGCGGCCGCTTCGGCAAAGGGCATTCCCTTCCGGACCATCTCCCGCAATCGCTCCAGAAGGGCAAAAGCGGCATGGCCCTCGTTGAGGTGCATGACGGCGGGCTTGATGCCCATCGCTTCCAGGGCCGCCGAGCCGCCGATCCCGAGAACGATCTCCTGACGAAGCCGCTGTTCGCGGTCGCCGATGTACAACTGCGACGATATTTTCCGGTTCCATGGGTCGTTGAGAGGTATATCCGTGTCCATGAGATACAGGGGAACCTTTCCCACCGCGATCTTCCAGACCGCGACATAGATCGGCGGGTCGATCAGGGGAACGCGCACGGTCAGCTGGACACCGTTTTCTTGCAAGACCCTGGCGATGGAGGCGGCGTCTCTCTCGAGGAGCTCGTCCATACTTTCCTGCCGGCCGTCCTCGCGGATTCGCTGTCGTACGTATCCCTCGGGGTACATGAAGCCCACGGCCACGAGTGGTACTCCCAAGTCGCTGCATTCCTTGAGGTAATCGCCGGATAAAAAACCCAGGCCCCCGGCGTAGAACGGCAAGGAATGGTGGATGCCGTATTCGGCGGAAAAAAAGGCGATGGTACAGTTGGAATCTACGGTCTCACCAAAGCAGCGGACATCTTCAGCCATCTCCCGGCGAAAGCGGGCGAGAACCTCATCATACATTTTTAGATATTCAGGGTTTTTCGCCGCTTCGGCCAGCATTTGCGGGGGTACTTCCCGAAGCATTTTTACGGGATTGTGCCTGCTTTCCTTCCAGGCAGCACGGTTGATCGTCTTGAAGAGCATGCGCGCCGCCGGATGCCAGCTCCACCAGAGATTGCTCGCTATCTCCCCGAGCCCATGAAGTCGCTCGGGAAGAGCGGTAAAGGTCGTCGGCATGGTTTTTTGTCTCCTTTCTTACAAAACGCCGTCGCGGGCAGGAGAAAAAGATGACGAGAAAGCCATAAAATACTTGACCCCGGCCTCTTTTTGTGTAATAAAATTCGAACTTTTATACGGCATGGGGTGAAAGGCAACAAGCATAGGTAAGACGAATATATATGGAACCTCCTAACTGTAGATGTAAGGTCAAGGTTGGGCAGCATCTCCGGCACCAGGACAAGCCAACAAGGACCAATCCCTGAAATGATCGTCAGCAATCCCTCCTGACTTCGCGGACCATTTCCGGGAACGGACTCAAAGCCGGGAACGGAAACGCGCCGGACCTCATTCTCTCAAAATTCTAATCATTCTGCATCAAAAAAAGGGACCCTCTCCCTTCCCGGGTGAGTATTGCCGTGTACTGGATAAGCAAGAGCATCCACATCATGAGCCGGCTCCGCCGGCAGTTCATCATCTTCCTGTCCGTGCTCGGGCCCGGGATCATCGTTACCTCGGCGGACAACGACGCCGGCGGAATATCCACTTACGCCGTTACCGGTTCGAAGTACGGGTTTTCCCTGCTCTGGGTCATTCTGCTTCTTCTACCGATGGTCTATTACATCCAGGAAATGACGGTGCGGCTGGGTGCCGTCACCAAAAGGGGGCATGCGCAGGCCATCTTAGAAGGTTTCGGACCGTTCTGGGGATGGTTTGCTCTCATAGACCTGGCCGTCATCAACTGGCTGACCCTCGTGACGGAGTACATCGGGATGACCGCCGCCATGAGTCTCTTCGGCGTGTCCGACTGGGTGACATATATCTTCGTGACGGCGGTCCTCTTTGCCGTGGTAGTGACCGGAAGATACTGGACTTTCGAAAAGATAGCCCTCCTTTTCTGTGTTTTCAACCTTGTCTATATCCCGGCCGCCATCTGGGCCATGGAGATGCCGACTGCCCCGGGATGGGACGAGGTCCTGAGAGGATTTTGTTGCCCCGAAATCGGCGGATTGTCGGGAGAGCTGATCTTTTTCGTCCTGGCCAATGTCGGCACGACCATCACTCCCTGGCAGATAGCATTTCAGCAGAGCGCGGTGGTGGACAAGGGTCTCGATGTCCATGACATCAAATTCGGCAAGTTGGATACTTTTTTGGGGTCCCTGATGACCTGCCTGATCGCGGCCTTTATCATCATCACAACGGGCGCCGTTTTCTACTACCACATGCCCCCGATCTTGATCGAGGACGCAAGACAGACGGCCGAAGCGATCGTGCCGCTTCTGCCTGCGGGGGAAGGGGAGCTGGCGCGAAAGCTCTTCGCCATCGGTCTTTTCGACGCCGGATTTCTCGGTGCCCTATGCATTTCCCTTGCCACGTCCTGGAGCTTCGGGGAGGTCTTCGGATGGGCCCACTCGCTGAACCAGAGGGTCAGGGAGGCCCCCTGGTTTTACATCGTGTACCTCGGCATACTGGCGACGTCGGGGGCCGTGGTTCTCATCCCCGGGGCGCCGCTAGTGACTGTGACGATGTTCGTCCAGGTCGTCGCCGTGACGCTGCTGCCCGCCTCTCTCGTGTTCATGATCGTCCTGCTCAACGACAGATCTTTCATGGGTGACCACGTAAACACGGGCTGGCAGAACTTCATCAACGGGTCGATCATCTTGGTCGTCATCGTCATGTCTACGCTGATGGGATTGAGCACCCTGTTCCCCAATCTTTTCGGCTGACGCCTTCGGAGGTGTAGAATGGCTGACCGGACAAACTCTAAGGCAAGAATCGCGGATATCCCCCGCAGCATCGGGAGCTACCGATTCCTCAATTTTTCTGAATTGATCAAGAGGCCGGTCTGTGTGGGGAACATAAAAAACCGGATCGGCAAGCTAACGGACCTCGTCTTCGCCCTTGCGGAGCCCTATCCGGAGGCCGTGGGTATTTACATCGAGCACGGCTGGGGGAAACCCACCGAGTTTGTCCCCTGGAGCAAGGTCGTGAAGGTAGAGGACGACGCGATATTCGTGCATCCTCCCGACCGGGGCGATTCGTTCCCGCCCTTTGTGGACCAACCCGGGTGGATCCTCCTGGATAAACACCTCATGGGCAGGACGATCCTGGACATCGACGGGCGGAGAAGCGAAGTGGTGAACGATGTCCACCTCCTCGAGGCCAAAGGCAGGCTCCTTCTCGTCCATGTGGACATCTCGATGAGCGGCTTCTTCCGGCGCCTCGGGTTGGGAAAACTGCGCTGGGTGAAGGATAACCTGATTTCCTGGAAATACGTCCAGCCGCTCTCCGTGGAAGACTCCGTCTCGACGGACAAGGTGACTCTCTCCATAACCAGGGAGCAGATGCTGGAACTGCCCCCCGAGGACCTCGCGGACGTTCTGGAAGAGCTGCCCGGCGAGGAGCAGCAGGCCCTCTTTTCGGCACTCGATTCGGAAAAGGCGGCGGAGACCCTGGTTGAAGCCGAACCCAGGGCGCAGCGCCAGATCATCGCCAGCCTCCGAGCCGAACGGGCAAGGAACATCCTTTCAGAGATGACCGTACCGCAACTCGTCGGCCTCTTTTCAGTCCTGCCGCACGACGACGTGGAGAAGCTGATGGGGCTCTTAAGCAACGAAAAGGCCGAGCGTGTCAGGGATATCCTGTCGGAGAGGGAAGTTCAGGCGAAGGATATCATGTCACCGGACTTCGTAGCCGTTTTCAAGACGGACAAGGTCGGAGAGATTTTGGAGAAGGTCCGCCGTTCGGGCCACGAACCGAGGAGCATCTCTTACGTTTACGTGGTTGATTCGGACGGCCGGACGCTCCTCGGCGTCGTTGACCTGCGCGAACTCCTCCTCGCCGCGGATCACATGGAGGCGGGGGATATCATGGCCTCACCGGTTGTCACGGCCAATGAAGAGGACCTGCAGGAGGACATAGCCGCCATGTTCGCCAAGTACCATTACGAGATGATCCCCGTAGTGGACGACCAGGATCGCATCCTGGGGGTTATTCTGCATAACGATATCATCAAGAGCATCGAAAGCCGCGTAAAAGTATAGCTTACGGCTCTCAGGTGAGAGCCTACAATCGAAAGACGCCTTCTTGTCATGACATTTTTTGTCCTTAACAGTGGTCGAGGGAATTGAATGCCGCCTGTCAAGATGACAAAATGGATACGCGCTCTCCTTTACTTTCTGGGCGCTTACATCGTGGTGCTTTTCATCCTGATCCTGGTGAAGTTTTTCAGGGTCGTCCAGGGATGACGAAGGGGTGTATGTTTAAATGTGCAGTGCACGCCCTCATGTTTTTGTTCGAGCTTTAGGTTTACAACTACCCGGAAAAGTAAAGAATTTCCTTGATAAACAGAGCGCTCTCTGTTATGCCTGCTCGACGCGAAAGGGCCGAAAAACCCCTTGCACTATATATGGGCCATCGCCTTGTCCCGTCGGAGCGTTATGCCCCCTAAAAGTACTGCTTGAATCTCCGGTCCCTCGCCGTACGGTCCACCGGCGCCCAGTTCTGTTGGTCCAGATAGGCCTGTGAGGCGGCCAGCCGTTTATCCATCCCCGGATGGGTGGAAAAGAATCCTGCCGAAGCCCCGCCGGTCTGTTCTTTCGCCAGCCGTCCGAGGTAGGATGTGAGCGCGAAGGGATCATAGCCGGCCCGGTGCAGAAAGACGAGGGCGGATTGATCGGCGGCAAGCTCCTGATCACGGCTGTAGCCGTTCGCAACGATCGTCTTGACCACGTCACCCACCGAGCCCGTAAAGAGGTCTGTCAATTTGTCCAGCTCTCCTTTGCTCAGGGTCTTAGCAGCAGTCGTGCCGATGGTGGCGATGACCTGGATCCACCGTGCCTGCTGGATGGAATTTACCCCGTCCTTGTGATTTACATGGCCGACCTCGTGGGCGAGGACCGCTGCCAGTTCGTCTTCGTTCTTGGTCCTCTGCAGCATGCCGCGGGTCACGAGGATGGTGCCGCCGGGGCAGGCAAAGGCGTTCGCCTCGTCTGTATCGAGAATCGCGAAGTGGTAGCCGCTGTAAGTGACAGGCCTGTCGGACGACAGAGCCACGACGTTTCCGATTTCATTGATATAGCGTGTCAGCCGCTCGTTTCTGTAAAGAGAATAACGACTCAGGATCTCCGCCCCCACAGCCCTGCCGAGGAAATATTCCTCCTCCGCCGTCATGGGGCGACTCGCCGCCTCCGCCTGTTCGGCGGTTTTCACGATCCCTTCTTTCATTTCCTTGGTGATTAGGCCCTGCTGATACCCGATCTCGGTCCCCACCTTCGCCACTTCGGCGCAGCCGATGATTGCGACGAGCAATAAGACCGCTGATAGACGGTAAAATTTTGTCGTTTTCATCGACCACCTCCCGGCTCGTTCAGGTTTCCGGCCCGGATGAAGGCCAGCAGTGAATCGTCGTCGACGCGAAGGGATTCGATTTCATCGACCTCGCCGTACTTCAAGCGGGGGTTCTTTTCCCGGTAGGCCTTCTCCACCTCCGGTGTGAACCCCTTGCCGGCAAGGGCCACTTCCTCCTGTGTTGCTTCGCGGGCCTTCCCCGCTCTCAGGAGCTGGACCTTCCGTTCCTGGACGGCGCCGATGTGTATCCATCCCTGTTTCCCTCTATAAGTCACCCGCAGCCAGTCACCCTGTCGTCCCTGGTCTTCGACGGTAGCCCCGTAAGGAATGCGCGTGACCACCGGCGCGAAGAAACGTTTATCCTTGCGGACGGGGGCGTCTTTTGTGATGACCTTGTACTGCGCCGCTACGGCAACGCCAAAGGTTGCCAGGATAATGAGAATGATGAAGAGACTTGCTTTCTTCATAGACCCTCCTGCCTATAATCGTTCCTATACTTATACATTCGACTCCTTCTATCTTCAAGCACTAAGGTAAGGAAATCGATGCTTCGGCGTCGCTTAGGGGCGCACTGACGCCGCTTTATCCTTCTTGCCGACGCTATTTCGTCATCAACCTGTATACGCCGTCCCAATCGTCGGGCGGCGGCTGTTCCAGGAATTCTTCGCACCTGCGGATATAGGTCCGGGAAGGACCGTCGTCGGGCCTGACGGCAAGGGCCCTGCGGAAGGCCTCCAGGGCAGGACCCCATTCCCGCCGGCGGTAGTGCGCGAGCCCTGTCTCGAAATAATCCCGCACCTCCTTCATCTTCTCTTCCAGTTCACCCTTTCGCGAGAGAAGCTCGTAGATTCGTACCGGGATTTCCTTACCCTTGACCTGCAGGAAGTCCAGCTCCCTAACCTCGACCCGGTCGGCAGCCTGACTGAAGGTCGCTTCGCTGATGATGATCCCGGTACCGTATTCCTTCCCGGCGCCTTCCAGCCTGGAAGCGAGGTTTACGTTGTCTCCGATCACCGTGAAATCGAACCGTTTGCTCGAACCCATGTTGCCGATGATCATCTCTCCGGTGTTGATGCCGATCCGGGCGTACACCGGCGGCAGTCCCGCTGCCGCGAATTCCTCCCGCAGTTCCGCCAGGCGGTGCTGGTTGTCGAGGGCGGCATAGCAGGCCCGGGCTGCGTGGTCCTCCTGGGGGATGGGCGCACCCCAGAAGGCCATGATGGCGTCGCCCTCGTACTTGTCTATCAATCCTCCGCTCTCCATGATTATATCGGTCATTTCAGAAAGATAACGGTTCAGCAGGGAGACGACCTCCTCGGGTTTGAGCTTTTCCGAAAGACTTGTGAACCCGGCGAGGTCGGAGAAAAAAACCGTGAGGACCCGTTTTTCCCCTCCCAAGCGGAGCTTGTCGGGGTTCTTCAGAAGGTCCTCAAGGAGAAGGTCGGACATGTAATGGGAAAACATCTGCTTGATTTGGCGTCGCTGCCGTCCCTCGGTTGCGTAACTGAAGGTGGTCGCCGTTGCGAACGACAACAGCAACCCTGTGATGGGCAGTACCACGTCTATCCACAAGTTTCGGCCGAAGGCGGTAACGTCGAGGAGCACAAGGCCGACGGCGTAAAGGGCGACCAGGAGGCTGAGCTTCCAGAAACTTGCCACGAGCATCACGGTCAGGGCGGCTGCTGCTGCTGTCGCCGCAGTCAGCGCGAGGAGTGGGAGAGTGGGAATTCTTGTTCGAAAATCCCTTCTGAGGAGATTCTCCACCAGCGTGGCGTGGATCGCAGCCCCGGGGTAGATGGAACTGGTCGGAGTCGGTTTCAGGTCGTAAAGGCCTGCGGCTGTATAACCCAGGAAAACGATTTTGTCCCGGAGCAACTCAGGTGAGTACAGAGGTTCTGCCCCTTCCTGGAGGGCCAGATACGATTGGATGACGTTGAACGCCGAGAGCCGGGGGAACTCACGGCCGTCTCCGTAATAGCGGAGAAGAAAGTTGCCGTCACTGAGGAGCGGGATGGAAACCCCGGCGACGGAAAGCCTGTTTTCCTCGAGGGTGGCGGGAATCTTTTCACCCCCGTACGCGAAGGCGCTCAACCCCAGGGCGGGTATCCACTCGTTTCTGTAGAGAAAAACGAGCGGCATCCGGCGATATATCCCGTCGGCGTCCGGGGGTATCTCGACGTTGCCCAATCCATAGGTGCTCCGGGCAAGGACATCGACAGGGATGACGACCGACTTGTAAGGGGTGTGTGCCTGCGAAAGGCGGTTGTGCATAGACAGGAGGAAGGGTTCGAGAAGCGGCTTCTCGTCGGTCGGCTGGGGGCGCTCTTCGCGACTCAGGAACACAGGAAGGAAGGTGCGGCCCTTTTTCAGGGCTTCGGCGAGAAGCAAGTCGTCTTCGACACCGTACGAGGAAGGTTCAGTGAAAAGGACGTCGAAGACCACCGCCCGGGCACCCGCCGCCAGGCAGAATTCTACGATCGGCGCGTACATCTGACGCGGCCAGGGCCAGTTTATTCCCTGTTTGCCCGCCGCCTCGAGGCTGCCCTGGTCCACTGCCACAAGAGCGGTATGCCGGGGTTTTTCGGCATCCCGGGCATCGAACCGGCAGAGCTGGTCGTATGTCTTCAGCTCGTAAGACTCAAGAAATTTTCCGAAATATAGAACAAGGAGCACGGCCCAGGAAAGAGTTGCGAGAGTCAAACCGGCGATTATCCTGTCCCGCCGGCTCTGGAGAGTTGTGAGTCGCATGTCCGTCCCTTCAGGAATCTAAATGGTCGGTGCCGCAATCAGGCCTTTCCGCGGTCCTCCAGGGCCTCTTTCTCGAAATTGCCGGTGACCATCGTCCCGTCTCCTTTGAAGAAACCGGGATAGTGCGTCCTGAAGGATTCGACGATCGTTTCGTAGGGGAGGTCGGCGAAGGTTCCCCGGTCGTTGACGTATTCCATGTGCCGGTTGCCCTTGCTGTCGAATTCATGAAAGAGGGTGTCGCTCAGGCCGTCGAATTCGAGCGGCTTCACACCGAAGCGCCGGCAGAGCGAGATATTGAAGGTCGGTGTCGCCTTGACCCAGCGACCGTTCAGGAAAAGCTCCGTGTAGCCGTGGTAGAAGAAGACATCCGTGTTCATCAGACTCTTGAGGCGCTCCGTGGTCAGGTGATTCCGGACATCGGCAAAACCGAGACGTGACGGGACGGCAACGGCCCTTGCGGCAGCGGCCAGGACGACGGCCTTCGCCACACAGTACCCCTCACGCCTCGAGAGAATGACGCTCGCTTTGAGACCCCTGCGGGTCAAGTCGATGTCATAAGGGTTGTAGCGTATCCCTTCCCTTACCGCATAGAAGAGTCTTACACCCTTTTCACGGTCGTCCTTTGCGTCGCCGACGGCCTGCCTCGCGAACTCGATGACGGATGGTTCATCGCTGTCCAGGAACCAGGTCGGCCTCAGGTACTTCTCGAAATCTTCTTCGGGTAAAGTCTTCGTCATCCTGCTCATCCTTTCAGAATTTTTTCAAGCTCATGCAAGCGGTTTTCCTCCGTTCAACCTTTCATAAACCGCGATGTAGGAATTGACCATGCTGTCGAGGCTGTATTTCTCGCGGGCCTCTTTCATGATCCTCCGTATCTGGGGTTCCCGGACATCCGGTGGCCTTCGGTGGAACTGAACGCTCTTCTCCATACCGTACCAGAGTCCCCCCGAGTCGTAATCTCTGAACAGAAATCCGTTTCCCACGTCCCGTGGGAATCCGTCCGTCGCCAATCTCAACTCGCGAATTTTATCATGATAGCCGCCCGTGTCGCGGTTCGTCGCTGTTGCGCCGAAGAGGTTTCCGATCTGGTCGATCTGTCCGCAAGGCTCGTAGAGGGAGCAGCCGAAGACGTCGCTCGCCGCGGCATAACCGAGCATGGAGAGTTCTTCAGAGAAGGGATAGTATACGATCTTGCCCCCCGACGCCCAGGCGATCCGCCCCATAATCTCTTCATGGGTGTGGTCGTCTCCTACGCCGCTCCCCACGACGGCGATTTGAACGTCGCCGTGCTCGATGCAGAACTTAAAGGCGATGTCTTCGAGTATCTCGACGCCCTTCTGAATCGGGTCAAGCCTGGAAGGCCAGAAGAACAGAATGGCATCCGGATTGACGATAAGTCCCGTCCGCTTCTGGAACTCCACGCGGTGTATCCTCTTCGCCTCCAGGATGTCGTCGTCGGGGCCGTAGTTCCTGACGCAGTAACGGCATCGTTCCGGGTACATCGCCAGCGACGGCGCGTTCATGATGGATAGGGAGGCGCCGGCATAGTATTTTTCCTTCACCTCCTGACGGACACTGTACGGGACGATCGGCCGGTCCATGAAATAATCCTCCACGACCTCCTGGAGAAACCTGTGGCCGACGAAGTTGATAAGGGTGGCGCTTTTGATCGCCGTCGCCTGGCAGTCGACACAGATCTTTCCATACTCCTCGGAGAAGTAAAGGTGTTCGGTGAAATGGTCAAGTTCTACCCCCATGAGCATCTCAAGAGGGACATGGCCGGTGAAGACATTGTGGACCGTATGGAGGACGGGAATTCCTGCATACTTCGCATGGGCCGTAATATCGCCTCCCGCCATCCAGTCGTGGCTGTGGACGATCAGCCTTCCTTCGCTTTTGGCACTCACTTCTTTGATGATGTGGTTCGTAACTTCCCTCTGGAATTCCGCCGCCGTCAGCAAAGGGTTCCCGGCGTAAGGGCTCAAAAGGTTGGCGAAGACGGCGGAGCTCACGAGGTGTATCTTCTCAGGGTCGATCTTATAACGAATCTCACGCCACTGGCTTTCGCTCAGTTGGGCCTCCCGTTGAAACCTTTTTTTCAGGTTTAGCGTCGCCAGATGCACCTCTATCCCGCGATCGATGAGTCCTTCACAGAGGGCCGATATCATCTCTCCCTGCCCGCCGCTCTTCCCCGAAATGTATTTTGCCAGCACCCCCATGTCCTCCGGCAACCTTCCAGTTTCCGGTGTGACGATGAGCACGGCCGTCGTTTCCTTTTTCTTCAGGGTATGGAATTGGCGCAAGGCAACCTGTAACATATCGATCTTTCTCGTGAGAACGTGAGTGGCCTGAGTTATCGAGCCCCCGTAAGGGTTGAAATAGGAATGAACGGCGTAATCCTCCCCGACCCGCTCATGGAGAAAATAGATGTGGTCGGAGGTCGTCAGGTGACGCCATTTTCGCAAAAGCGTCCCGCCGGCCTTTCTGACTTCCTTCTCCATTCCCTCGATGTCTTTGAATATGTCATACTGGGTCATCGTTCCCAACCACCCGAAGGTGTCCCGGCCCGCGTCGGCCCAGGATGACGTGGAGAGGCCGTGGATGTCTGCGACCGGGCATTCGGCGTTCCTGAACCGCTCTGCAACTTCCGTCGGGTTTGCGGGGATGACGTTGGGATGCTTCGCGAGTGCCTCGGGGAGCCGTCTCCAGAACTCAAAAATCCCCTTGTCCTCCCAGATGTGTTCTCCGATGTGTTCGAAGTCGTAACCCAAAAGAACGGCCTCGCCGTCGATGAGCGCTATGTTTCGGGCATATTCGTCCGCCGTGATCGGATGGTGGGGGAAACGGTAGGCGACGTCGTCGCTCAGTTCCCTGTTTCTCGGTATGACTATGAGCTGTGTGCCCTTGGCACGGAACACGGCGTTAGGTGAGATCGGGCGGTGCCCCGAGAGGAACATATCGTCCCTCTTTTCGCAAAGCATTGCCTTGTAACCCATGTCCGCCACGACCTTGGCGATCTCGTTATTGTACATCAGCTCGGTGTTCCGGAAGGACGCCGGAAGGACGCCGAAGAGCCGCTTCATGATCTCCCGATGCATGACAATCTGCTCCCTGAATTCTTTCTTTTCAGGGTCAGCGAAAAGGCTTGCCAGCGAGTGGTAATACGTCTCTTCGAGGAATTCCACCTGGTGTCGGGCTTCTCCTGCCTCACGGAGGTCCCGAAGGGCCTTGATGACCTCAGGCCGATAGAGTTCCGCCTGCTCGAGGAAGGTCCCCGACATGCTGAGGGTTATCTTGAAATCCGGGTATTGTTTGATGAGTTCGATGAAAAGACGTGTCGCCGGGAGATAGCATTTCTCGGATACCTTGAGGAAGACGTCCCTGTTCAATTCATCCCAGAGGAACTCCTCCCTGTCCGGATGAAGCCGGAAAGGCTGGTGCAGCTGGAAATAAAGCGTCAAAAGAGGCATGACCGAATATCCTGGTTTGGAGACTGAAGCGATGCGGCGGTAATGCAGATGGTGCCTGCCCGCCCCGACAATGTGTTATCGCTATATTAGGGAACAGAACCGGTAGTGTCAACGGGAAAAGTCGGGAAAGTCGGTCATGGGAGAACTCGTTCGCCGAAACTTACATGACCGATAAGGCTGCCGGTTAAAACCGAGCGGGGATATTTTGACCAGGCCTTGCCGACCATTTCCATCGACGCCCCGGGGTGTCACGATCAACAAACAAGGTGCACAATCTCAATAATTTTGCTATCATCTGCCCGCTTCAAGGTTCTCTTTTGGATTGTCCGGCCTGATCATTTTTACCGTTCGGCATGCCATACCGAACAGCGGTAGGTATTTTCATCGGAGTTGGACTTGATTCTTACAGTCCGGTTCGGCTTCATGGTTGAGACAGGCCTTCAAGAAAGGATGACATTGACGTATGAATAGAATCTCGCCATTAGAGGCATTTCATGATTCTTGTTGGAAAGAATTTAACTCCGATTTCAGTGAGTTGGAGAGTTCACCACGAATTCAAGTAGCCCTTGAGTGGGTGAAGAAAAACAAGCCGGAACGGATATTAGACGTAGGTTGTGGACCTGCTTACTTGGCAAAACTTATCAAGAGAAATCAGCTAAAAGTATATGTTGACGGAATTGATGCTTCCTCGGTTGCTATCGAGCATGCCAAAAAATATTTGGACCGTTATTGGCAAATAGACATTGATACCGAGAATCTTCCTGTTGCCGATGAATCCTACGACGCTATTGTTTGCTTGGAAACTATTGAGCATGTTTATGATATTCATCATGCCCTAATTGAGATAGGGCGCGTGCTCAAAATATCCGGAAAGGTGTTAATTTCAGTCCCTAATCTCGCTTACTGGCGATACCGCTTACAACTGTTAAGAGGACAGATACCTCATCCTGAAGTGACAGATGAAAAGCATCTGCATGTTTTTACGGTTTCTTCTATCGTAGGTAGACCTTCTCAAGTAGGGTTAAGAACGGAGCAATGCTGGGGTTACGGAGAAAGATTACCGTTCTTGGCGTATAGATATCCAAAATTGTTTAGCGGTACACTTTTTATCGAAGCATCTCATGAGAAAATTGTATAGAAAATACCGATAATTATACCTATAGGGCCTGTATGCACAGAGGGGTACAAAAGGTGGTCGATCAAAATGTGCTCTGTCAGTTATCTCAAAAAAGCTCAATTAAACACACAGTTGACAGGTCGTCCTTCTTTCTGCTTATCGCTTTAGCGCTGTTTTTTCTGGGGACTTTAACCAAGATAGCGACCCCTTTGGCTGAATGGGATTACATAAGCATAGATGCGGCACGGAATTGGGCACAGGGTATCAACAAAGAGTGGCTATTAGATCATCCTCCTTTGTATCCCTTTTTCTTGACAATTTTATTCAAATTCCTCGGTTCGAGTGTCGTTGTCGCCAGAATCGGCAATATCCTCTGCTGCCTCGCCACGGGTCTTCTTTTGTTCCGCACGGCGAACGTCCTTTTTGACCGCGACGCGGCTATTTGGGCGGCGACTTCTTATTTTGTGAGTCCCGTCTGTATTCAAGGCGTTCTCAGTATGGATGTAGCGGACACCTCCCTTTTGCCCCTTGTCTTTGCTTTCATAATCCATTCAGTTGCCATGAACACCCTCTCCCCCCATTTCAGAAATACAGCCATGCTGGCATTGGGGGTGGGCTTGTGCTTTTGGGCGAAAGTGACATCGAGCATTGTCCTGGTCGCAGCTCTTTGCGCCGGTATTTTGCTTATGATGGTACTGGAGAGAAGGCGTGCTCACAAGCCATGGCCCTTGAATCTCCTCGGGGTCGTGGTGGGGCTGCTGGGGTTTCTGGTTAGCTGGATAATGATTTCGTCCTTGCTCTGGGGAAAAGAATCCTGCATGGCCGTCATTCTTGCGCCGTGGACCGCTCTCTTTTCCCACCTCGTCGTCTCGGATCATTCTTTTAATTTTCAGAGCGTCCGCCATGTTATCATCATCATGGTTTGGTTCTCCCCTTATTTCATCTTCCAATGGCTTTACAGTTCCTGGATGATTGCCGGAAAGCACAGACGCGGGTCGGATAAGGATAGCCTGATCTTATTGCTGATTGGAGTTAACCTCTTCTATTTCATCGGCTACGCGCTTATCGGAGGAACTAATTGGGGATTCCCGCGATATCATGATGCGATTCTCCCTTCTTTGTGCCTCTTCTCGGGATTCTTTTTCTCCAGATTCATCGGAGAATTGGATGGCAGGGCATTTTGTGTATTCGGTGTAAGTCTATTATTTACGGTTGTTTTTTTGCTTTTTTTCACGCAGGATCCGCTATATTTTTTGAATCTCCGGTTGAAAGAGATGTTATTGTCTGCTGACGGCGTACGTACTCTCACAAAGCATGCCCTTGCAAATTTTTTACCGCTTTATGGACTGCCGACCATGATTGGCGTAATCGTCGCGCTCTATTCGCAGAAGAGTCATCCGCGCCGAATATTCATCACCTGTCTGTTGGTCGGTTCTTTCGTCACGATGACTTCTCTGGATATCCAGCAGCAGCTCGCATCGTACAGGACATCGACCGAATACGGCGCCAGCGGAAAGGATGAAGTTGTCGAGATGGTCCGACACCAGACCCGAAGCGGGGATAGTGTAGCGGCAACACCGCAATTTACATACGAACTTCGGGATCGGAAAATCATTTCAGGCGGATGGCAAGTGTGGGAATCCCCTGAACGGTTTCGTGAATTCGTTGTGCGTCAAAAACCATCAGCTATCATCGCCGGATTGACAGTCAATACCTATGACCAACTGAAGTGGTTGCTATCAAAAGACATGAAAGACTATCTTGCCGAGGAGTATTCCTTGAGGCGAGTAGGGACCTACTTTTTATGGCTTAAGAAAACCTCTGTACGGCAGTGTACCGATATTCTGATTGACGACAGAAATTGAACAAGTCACCATACATCATGTTTAAGGGTTACCATACGCATTTCAGGGCATCTTGAGGGACGGCAAAGATTTTACAGAATGGCTCAAAATATTTCCCATTCTGTCGATTTGTTAAAAAACTTGGTATTCAAACGGTGCGGAAATGGGAAAGAACCAAGTAGTTCATCGGTCAACGATCTTTTCGAGTTTCATCGTCGCCAAGCTGAAAAGCAACTACGTTTACTTTGTCAGGTATATTTTCCTTGCAGGCATTGCCACCATTGTCGACTTTATTGTACTGTATTCCTTAACAGAATACATGCACGTCTGGTACTTCATCTCCTCTGCTCTCGCCTATTTTTCCGGCATGATAACGAACTTTACGTTAAACAAGATATTCAACTTCGCTAACAGAAGCAAGAAGATCGTCCAGCAATTTAGCATCTTCGCCACCGTTGCCCTTGTTGGCCTTGGCATTTATATGAAAATATTCACAACT
>DIEZ01000041.1 GCA_002418885.1 Syntrophaceae bacterium UBA5761 | reverse complement strand
CTGACCAACCGGCCTGTTATCCTGCCCGCAACTGCCACCGTCAGGATCATGTCCTGGGTGGAGACGGAAGGGGCGATGCTCACTTACGACGGTCAGGTGTTCTTCGTCATGGAGAAGGGCGACGTAGTGACTGTGAGAAAATCGAAGTACGTAACTAATCTGATTGCCTCTCCTCACCGGGACTACATGGAGGTCCTCAGGTCGAAGCTGGGGTGGGGTGGAAGTCCCCTGGGGACCCCTAACGGATGAAATGCTGACCGACCTCAAGATCAAGAACTTCGCCATAATCGACGAGCTGCATGTCTCATTCGGGCCGGGACTCAGCGTGATCACCGGGGAAACGGGGGCCGGAAAGTCTATCGTCATCGGGGCGATAAGCCTCCTTCTCGGGGACCGGGCTTCCGCCGAGCAGATCAGGACATCGGAAGATTCGGCTGAAGTCGAGGCCCTTTTCGACATCTCCGGCCAGGAAGCGTTGAAAAAAAGGATCGAGGAGATGGGCCTCGGCTCCGGAGATGAATTGGTCGTCCGGCGAACTGTGTCCCGGAGCGGGAAGAACCGGGTCTACATCAACGGAAGCCTGGCGACCTTGAGCCTTCTTGCGTCTCTGAGCGGATCGCTGGTCAACATCTGCAGCCAGCATGAGCACCAGGCCATACTCGACGCCGACAGCCATATCGACATCCTCGATGAATTCGCCGGACTGCTCGACCGCCGCTTCGAGTATGAATCCCTTTACGGTGAATATCGGGGGCTCGGGGCGCGACTGGCGGAGCTTCAGGCCTTGAGAAAGAAGAAGGTCGAGCGGGAAGACCTGGTCCGGTATCAGCTCCGCGAGATACAAGAGGCCGGGGTCAAACCGGGCGAAGACAAGGCCCTGCTGGAAGAGAAGGCCGTCTTGAGCAATGCGCAAAGACTGATGGAGTATGCCGCACGGTCTTATGAGGTGCTCTACGAGGGAGAGAAGTCCGTTCTGGGCGGACTCAAATTGGCGCTCCAGGACATCCGGGAGATTAAGGGCATAGACTCCTCCTTGAGGGTGTCTCCGGAAGAGTTGGATCCCCTTTTCTTCCTGCTCGAGGACGCGGCCGTCGCGTTGAGAGAATACGCCGGGAGGGTCGTCTTCGACCCGCAGAGACTCTCCGAGGTCGATGAGCGGCTTGCGCTGCTGGCCGGCCTGAAGCGTAAATACGGCGGGTCCCTCGACGCTGTGTTGCGGACCGGCGAGGCCCTGGAGTCGGAATTGGGCGGAATGAGTGTCGTCGAGGAAGAGATTTCAGTTGTGGAAAAACAGGCGTCCGCGCTCAAAGAACGGCTCCTCGAGCAGGCCCGGGGACTTACGGAGGAGAGACGACGGGCCGCCGGAGAGCTCAAGGCGGCCGTCGAACGGGAAATCGCGTCGCTCAGGATGGCCGAGGCCCGTTTTGAGGCCCTGGTGTCCACCCCGTCGGCGGGGGACGGGAGCGGCGAGGCTGTGCTGACGGCGAAGGGTCAGGACTGTGTGGAATTTTACATCTCCACCAACGTGGGTGAGGACCTCAAACCTT
The DNA here is from genome assembly GCA_002418885.1 of Syntrophaceae bacterium UBA5761. Taxonomy (GTDB): domain Bacteria; phylum Desulfobacterota; class Syntrophia; order Syntrophales; family UBA4778; genus UBA2207. The sequence continues at coordinate 22,519 of DIEZ01000041.1, read as the reverse complement.
TGAACCGTGTTGCCTCGGGGGGTGAACTCTCCCGGATCATACTGGCCTTGAAGAAGGTCCTGGCAAAGACGGGGTCCGTCGGTACGATAGTTTTTGATGAGGTGGACAGCGGCATAGGGGGAGCCGTTGCCGAAGTGGTGGGTGAGAAACTGAAGGAAGTGGCAGAGCACCACCAAGTCGTCTGCATCACCCACCTGCCGCAGATAGCCTCCTTCGGCGGCAGCCATTATCTGGTAGCGAAATCAGTTTCCGGTGCGCGAACGAACAGCCGCGTGAGACGTCTTTCCGAGAGCGAGCGTATCGAAGAGGTCGCGAGGATGCTGGGAGGCGTGGATGTAACGGAAAAGGCATCGGAACATGCCCGGGAGATGTTGAAGAAGGCGAAGAGGGCGAAAAGCGATGAGGCAGTCGGCCGCAAACGGGGCAGCCGACGGGGTTTAAGTCGAGGGATCGAGGAATGTTAAGGAAGGCGAGGGTCGGCGACGTCAAGACCATCCACCGGATGATAAAGATTTCTTCGGACCGGGAAGAGATGCTTCCCCGTTCTCTCATGGATATCTACGGAAATCTGAGGGATTTCTTTGTGTACGTAGAAGAGGGAAGCGATGCCGTCATCGGCATCTGTGCCATGAGTATCATCTGGGAGAACCTGGCTGAGGTAAGGTCTCTTTACGTGGAAGAAGGTTACAGAGAAAGGGGAATCGGGAGAAAGCTCGTAGAGGCCTGTATCTCCGAGGCCATCACGTTGCAACTTTACCGCGTCTTCACCCTGACGTACAAGCAGGCCTTTTTCGAGAAACTGGGGTTCCGACCCGTCGAGAGGAAGTCACTTTCGGAGAAGATCTGGTCGGATTGCTTCAAATGCCCCAAATATCCCGACTACTGCGATGAAGTGGCAATGGTCATCGAGCTTTAGGCTGAATGGTGAAGACGAAAGGCGAAAGGATAGAATTGAAATGAAACCACGACGGGGAGTATTTTTTATCATTTGTCTGTTGTCTTTATCCCTCAGCCTTTTTTTAGGCTGTGCCTCCCTGGTCGAGAAGCCGCCCCCCCTGCCCGGGAGGCCGCCGGCGGTAAAGCCTGCGCCGCCACCTCCGCCAAAGACCATGCCGGCGTTGACAGCGGTCGCTCCTGAAGATGTGCCGCCCCTCGAAGACGACATGGACCTTCTTTCTTTAGAGCGGGCGGTAGCGGGCAGCCTGCGGTATTTTGGCAGGCTCTCCGAGAAGCGGACGTGTCGGTTCGGGGAGAGCCAATACACGGTGAAAGAGATGAAGGAGTCCCTCACACTCTTTCTCGACATAATGCGAGGCCCGGGGTCACGGGAACAGAAGGAGAGGCGCCTCAAGGAATCCTTCGATTTTTTCAAGGCCGCCGGCCGGGGAGAAAAGCGAAGCGTTCTTTTTACAGGCTATTATGAGCCGATTCTGAAGGGGTCTTTCGTAAAGAAGACACAGTACCGGCACCCTATCTATGAGGTTCCCGGCGACATGGTAGTAGCCAATCTCGGGAAATTCAAAACCAAGTTCCGCGGTGAGAGGATAGTCGGACGGGTCGTAGGCCGAGAGGTCGTTCCCTATTACAACCGCAAGGAGATCGACGGCGACGGTGTCCTGGCGAACAGAGGGCTCGAGATCGCCTGGCTTGCGGACCCCGTCGATGTTTTTTTCCTTCACATCCAGGGTTCGGGCCTGGTGCGTCTTGCAGACGGCGGCTTCATGCAGGTCAGTTATGCGGAATCAAACGGCAGGCCCTATCGGGGGATAGGAAGGCTTCTACTCGACCAGGGGAAGGTCACCGAAAAGGACCTGTCACTGGGCGGCATAAAAAAATACCTCCGGGACAACCCCGGGGAGATGGCGGCCATCCTCAATCACAATGAGAGCTACGTCTTTTTCCGCATCGTGGAAGAGGGACCGGTAGGGAGTATCGGGGTTCCCCTCACGGGAGGACGGTCCATCGCAACGGACCTCGAACTGTTTCCCAGGGGCGCCCTTTCTTTTATCCGCCTGAGGAAGCCTCTGCTCGATGAAAACAAGCGGATCACGTCCTGGGTCGGTTTCTCCCGTTTTGCCCTCAACCAGGATGCTGGCGGCGTCATCAAGGGGCCGGGGCGGGCGGACGTATTCTGCGGTCGTGGGTTAGATGCGGAGGTCTTCGCGGGCAGTCTCAGCGAAGAAGGAGAACTTTATTTCCTGGTCAAGAAGAAGGGGGGTGCTGCAAGGTAATAGCCTTTTAATTTTGCTTGCACATTGATTTTCTTTATGTTAGGCATGGCAAGGCTTTAGCTCATCGCAGGCGGCGATGATAGGCGTGATTATTAAGCTGCCTGGGTGGAAAGGCAGTAGCCGAACATTTTTCTCTCCGGAGAATCGGGGCGTTAGTTCAGGTTGGGGCGCCATTCGATAGTATAATTTGACTAATATGAGAAAGGGGGGAAGGGGAGGTATGACAAAGGCGGATTTGATAGCAGCGATGGCGGACGATGCAGGAATAACCAAGGCCGCTGCCGCTAAGGCATTGGAATCATACATCGCGAACGTGGCCAAAGAACTAAAGAAAAACGGCAAGCTCGGGATCGTAGGGTTCGGCACTTTTTCGGTTACCAAGAGGAAGGCAAGGAGCGGCAGGAATCCCCAGACCGGCGAAAAGATCAAGATCGCAGCCAAGAAGGTCATCAAGTTCAAGCCAGGCAAAGCCCTGGCCGACAAAGTCAAGTAGCCCGAAGGTCGCATGTAAACTAAGACCCCCGTTCGGAACCCGAACGGGGGTCTTAGTGTCTATGCAACGATGCAAAGGACTCGATTGACAATCTTCGGCTTTTTCTGTTAATCATGACGCGCTTCAAGGCATGGGGCGAAGCGCGGAACAGGGGAGAAGAGATCAGTGTGCAGGAAAAGAATATTGAGCGGAATGAGGCCTACAGGCAGGTTACACCTGGGAAATCTGCATGGGGCCTTGAAAAACTGGGTTGAACTTCAGGACAGCGGGAATTACGAGTGCTTCTATTTTGTAGCGGACTGGCATGCGTTGACCAGCGATTATGCCGCTACGGAACAGATCCGGAGTTATACCCTGGACATGATAGTAGATTGGCTGAGTGTCGGCCTCGACCCTGAAAGAAGCACGATCTTCATCCAGTCACGGGTCAAGGAACATGCCGAACTCTTTCTCCTGCTCGCTATGATCACCCCCCTTTCATGGTTGGAGCGGAACCCGGCATACAAGGAGATGAGGGCCGAACTCGCCGACCGGGACCTCTCGACCTTCGGTTTCTTGGGGTATCCGGTCTTGCAGGCAGCCGACATCATAATGTACAAGGCCTACGGTGTCCCTGTGGGTGTGGATCAGCTTCCCCATGTGGAACTGACCCGGGAGATCGCCCGGCGCTTCAATTTCCTCTACGGGGAAGTTTTCCCTATCCCCGAGGCCCTTCTGACGACCGTCCCCAAAGTACTCGGCATCGACGGCAGGAAGATGAGCAAGTCTTATGAGAATGCCATCTACCTGCGGGACCGCGGCGCAGACCTGAAGAAGAAGGTGGAATCGATGTTCACCGACCCCCAGCGCATGACCAAGAAAGACCCCGGCAGGCCGGAGATATGTAATGTCTTCACCTTCCATGGAATCTATTCCCCGGAGCAGGATGTGAAAGAAATCGAAGCCGAGTGCCGGAGGGCGGGCATCGGCTGCGTGGAATGCAAGAGGCGTCTTGCCGACCGGATCATCGACGGTCTCAGGCCGATTCACGAGCGTCAGGATCATTACCTCGGCCACATGGACGAGGTTCGCGGCATCATCGAGGAGGGCAGCAGCCGGGCGGCGGCAGTGGCACGCGCCACGATGGAAGAGGCCAGAGAAGCCATAAAGATTTGATCCCGATGGATCCCTGCCGGGGATTCCACAGATCTCAAGGGTTGGCGGGGATGACGTACGAGGTCAAGCTCGACATCTTTGAAGGTCCGCTGGACCTGCTCCTCTATCTCATCAAGAAAAACGAGGTCGACATCTACAACATCCCTATAGCTGCCGTCACGGACCAGTACCTCCAGCACCTCGAAGCCATGAAATCCCTGAACCTCGACATGGCCGGCGAATACTTGGTCATGGCCTCCACTTTGATCCATATCAAGTCGAGGATGCTCCTTCCCCGGGAAGAGGAAGAGGAGGCGGAGGAGGCCGATCCCCGGGCGGAGTTGGTCCGCCAACTCACGGAGTACCAGGCCTTCAAAGAGGCGGCGCTCAAGCTTGACAGCCGTCACTTGCTCGGACGGGATACCTTCAAGAGGGAAGCACCGCTTGAAACGGTGGAGGTGGATGAGGATGAAGCGTTGGTCGAGCTCAACGTCTTCGACCTTGCCGCCGCTTTCCAGAGAATAGTCTCGAGTCTGAAAAAGGAGGAAACCCTCGAGATCGAGGTTGAAAGAATGTTGCTCTCCGACAGGATAAATGAGATCATGGAAAGGCTCCAGGAAGAAAAAGACGTTACCTTTCTCGGCCTTGTCGGCGAATCGCCGAGCCGCAAGATCGTAATCTACACTTTCCTCGCCGTCCTGGAACTGATGAAACTGAGGCTGGTCAGGGCCTTTCAGGCCTCTCCCTTCGGTCCGATTCGGCTGTTCCTTGCCGTGGAGGAGGGATGAATTGGAAGACTTGAAGGTCGTCGTGGAGATGCTTCTCTTTGTATCGGATGTCCCTATCGCCGTCGATAGGTTCCGGGATGTCTTGGGCGATGTGGACAGAAAAGAGATATTGCGGGTTCTTTCGGACCTCCGGCGGGAGTATGAAGAACGTAACGGGGGTTTCCAGGTCGCCGAGGTTGCGGGCGGGTTCCAGTTTCGTACGAGGCCCGACCTCAACCACTGGATAAGGAAGTTCCGGGGGTCACGTCCCCCCTCGCTCTCGCCGGCCGCGCTGGAGACGCTCGCCGTCATCGCTTACCGACAACCGGTCGTCAAGGCGGATATCGACCGCGTGAGGGGCGTCGACGTCAGCGGTGCGCTGAAGCGCCTTCTCGAAAAGAAGCTCGTCAAAATGGTGGGGCGGAAGGACCTGCCCGGAAAGCCGATCATGTACGGCACGACGAAGAGATTCCTCGAGGTGTTCGGCCTCCGGGACCTGACGGAGCTCCCAACTCTTCAAGAACTGAAAGAACTACAGGAAAAGCCCGGGGCGCCTCAGTTGCCGGGATTCGAGATGCCCGAGTAGGAGGGGAGCGTGTTGGAGCGCCTTCAAAAAATCATAGCCCGGGCCGGTGTGGCCTCCCGGAGGGCGTCGGAAAAGATGATCCTCGAGGGCAGGGTGTCGGTGAATGGTGTAGTCGTGACGGAACTCGGTTCGAAGGCGGACACGGAGAAAGACGAGATTCGCGTGGACGGCAAGGCCATCACAACGGACGTTACTAAGGTCTACCTCGTGCTCAACAAACCGGCGGGTTTTGTGACGACGTTGAGTGACCCGGAGGGGCGGCCCACCGTGGCGGACCTTCTCCGGGGCGTCACGGAGCGCGTTTACCCTGTCGGAAGGTTGGATTATGATTCCGAGGGACTTCTGCTCCTGACGAATGACGGCGAATTTGCCCTTAGGGTGCAACACCCGCGATACGGGATTCCCAGGACTTACCTGGTAAAGGTCAGAGGGGTTTTGAGGCAGGGTGAACTAAAGAAGATACAGGATGGGGTGATGTTGGAGGACGGGGTGTTTGTCCCCCTCGACGTGAAGGTCGAAAAGCAGAACCCCCTGAGTACCTGGTTACGCATGACCATCGCTGACGGCCGGAACCGGGTGATACGGAGGCTTTTCGATGTCCTGGGACATCCGGTGGCGCGCCTCGCCCGTGTCTCTATCGGCGGTGTCGAGCTCGGAAGCCTGAAAGAGAGAGAATACAGGCATCTGAAAAAGCGGGAAATCGAGCAGCTGCTCCGTTATGTCTCCCGGGAGGGAAAAGCGGGGAGGAAGCGCCGACCTGCTGATGATTGAGGGCATCGATGGGCCGGGAGGCGAAAAATCGGCGAGAATCCGCACCCGCCAGTCCTGGATACACGGTATCTGTTGATTTTATTGGACATCGAGCGAAAAAAAGCCAAAATTAGCTTGACTTTGGGTGGAAAAGTGAATAATAGTGACGACGGTTGTTGTCAGTAACATCGTGGATATACATTCAAATTGTCGGCAATACGTCGATGGCGGGGATGTGCGTCGGGAAACTATTATGAATGATCGCAAAGGAGAGATCTCATGAACAAGTCGGAATTGATAGAAGCCCTGAGCAAGAAAGAGAACCTGACGGAAAAGAAAGCCATGGACGTCGTCAATCTGTTGTTCAACGGTTTTACCGAAGAGTTGAAAAAGGGCGGCCGCATCGAGATCAGGGGATTCGGGAGCTTTGTCGTAAGAGCCTATGATTCCTATACGGGTAGGAATCCGAAGACGGGCAGCAATATCGATGTGGCGCCGAAGAGACTGCCGTTCTTCAAGGTGGGAAAAGAACTCAAAGAAAAGATCAACGCTTCTTGAACAGGGCTTTTCGCTTCGAGCGGGATTTTTTGAACCGTCTATACACATCAGGGAAGGGATCATGACGTAATGGTCCCTTTTTCTTTGCGTCATCAATCATGAAGATCACGTACGGTAAAAGACATCCTGAGCGGGTCCCATACGTAAACATCGTTCTCTTGCTCGTGACCGCGGCGGCGACCCTCGTTGCCGGTGCCTTGCAACGGGGAGTCGACCCCCTCGCGGAACCCGGCCGCCTGTGGGAGGGACTTCCCTTTTCGGTCACCCTGCTTTTTATCCTCGGGTCTCATGAATTCGGGCATTACTTCGTTTCCAAAAGGCACGGGGTCGAGGTCACGCTCCCTTATTTCATCCCCGCGCCTTCCTTCATCGGAACCTTCGGGGCCTTCATCAAGATGAAGTCGCCGATCATGGACAGGAGGGTCCTTCTCGACATCGGGGCCGCAGGCCCGATAGCAGGGATGATCGCGGCCGTACCGGTGGTCGTTGCCGGATTGATCGTTTCCGAGGTAAGGCCGGGGGCGGCGGAAGGCGGGATAGAGCTCGGCACATCATTGCTTTTTGCGTTCCTGAACTGGGTTGTTCACGGCTATATCCCCGCCGAGGCGAACATCATCCTTCATCCCGTGGCCTTTTCGGGGTGGATAGGCCTGCTGGTAACCTCCCTCAACCTCCTCCCCGTCGGCCAGCTCGACGGCGGACACGTTGCCTACGCAATACTCGGCCGCAGGCAGCGCAAAGTTGCCGCCGCCGTCATCGCGCTATTGTTTGTGCTGGGTGTCATCGGATGGAGCGGATGGTTGATCTGGGTCGTCCTCCTCGTCCTCCTGGGGATTTACCACCCGCCGGTGGTTTACGAGTGGGTGACGCTCGACAGGAAGAGAAGGGTTGTAGGCTGGATGACCCTTGCTCTCTTCGTCGCAACCTTTACTCCCGTACCGTTTTGATGCGATCGGTCCATGGTGTCGAACGTGATCGAAGAGGTTATCGGCAATCTTGAGTTGTACCTTCAGGGGTCTTCTGCCCTCGCCTACGCGGCCGCTTACGCGGGCGGTCTGCTTGTGAGCTTCACTCCCTGCATCTACCCCATAATCCCTATCCTTGCCGCTTACACGGGCGCGCGGGGCGGCGCCTCGAGGGCAAGGGGCTTTGTGCTCTCGGTTGCCTATGTCCTGGGGATTGCCGTTACGTATACCATTCTCGGGGCCTTTGCGGCGCTGACCGGCCGTCTGTTCGGGGAGATCCAGTCCAACCCGTGGACCTTTTTTTTCGTCGGCAACCTCTGTATTTTCATGGGCCTTTCTATGCTGGGGGTCTTTTCCCTGTCCTGGCAGCCTGGTTTTGCCGTGAGGGCATCGATGAAAGAACGACAGGGGATTGTCGGCAGCGCCGTCCTGGGGGCCCTTTCGGGCATAGTGATGGGTCCCTGCACGGCGCCGGTTTGTGCGGTCCTCCTCGGGTATGTGGCCTCGAAACAAAACATACTCTTCGGCATAAGTCTTTTCTTCGTCTTTTCCCTCGGCGTCGGCACGCTCCTCGTCCTGGTCGGTGCTTTCACGGGACTTCTCGTGAGCCTTCCGAGGAGAGGGGAATGGACGGTCAGGGTCAAGAAAATCTTCGGCTGGGTCTTTATCGGGGCAGGGGAATACTTTCTGATCACAGCCGGGAAACTCTGGTTTTGAGAGGGATGTCATGAACGGATTGGTGAGATTGTTTGCGGTACTTTTGGCGGGCGTCCTGGTCTTTCTTCCCCCGAAGGGCGACCTGTCGAACCTTGGGCTTCCACCGGCGGAAGGCGCAACGCGTGACGGCGTTGCCCCTGATTTTGTCCTGGAAGACCTGCAAGGCCGGGAATACCGGATGAGCAACTACAGGGGGCGGCCGATGTTCATCGTCTTCGGTACGACCTGGTGCCCTATGTGCCGCCGGGAGATACCTGCTTACAAGGAAATCTACTCCCGGTACGGCCCGAAGGGGTTGGTTGTCCTCTACATCAACGTCATGGAGTCGCAAAGAAAGGCCGCCGCTTACGCAACAAAGCATTCGCTGCCCTATCCCGTACTGGTCGACACGCAGGGGAAGGTCATGACCGATTACGGCGTGCGCGGAGTGCCGGCGAAGATCCTCGTGGACAGGAATGGTAAGATCATCTGCTGGAACTGCCGCTCTTTGGATGCCCTGCTGTTGAAACAGTTTTGATTTCTCTTGAGCCGATTACCCTTTTACTTTAGACAACTCGGTGCGACCTGTTTTATCCCTTGACACCCTTAAGCTTATTTTCTAAATAACGAAACAATGTAATCGGAACCTCCTTTTGCTACGGAGAAACAAGAAGCTTCGCCCGGAACGGCAGGGAATATGACCCCGTTGAATAGGTGCAATCCTCGACGCCCCTCGATTTCATGGATACCTTATCTCCTCATGACCATCTGTCTCTGTCTTTCGTTCGCGGTTCTGACGGGATGCAAGAAAGAGCAGAAGGCCGAAGGCCTCCACGGCCCTGTGGAAGTGACGGCCGTCAAGATCACGCCCCGCGACATTCCGGTAGAATTTGAATTCATCGGCCAGACGGAAAGTTCCCATCAGGTGGAAATCCGCTCCCGTGTGGACGGTTTCCTGGAAAAGCGATTATACGAAGAGGGTGAGATCGTCAAAGCGGGACAGGTCATGTTCCAGATGGACCGCCGTCCTTTCGAGGCGTCACTGCAAGAGGCTAAGGGTGAGTTGGCCCAGCAGGAAGCCCGGCTTGCCAACGCCAAGGCTAACCTCGCCCGAATCAAGCCCCTCGCGGAAAAAAATGCCGTAAGCAAGAAAGACCTCGACGACGCGATCGGAAATGAACGGGTCTCCCAGGCGGCGGTAATAGCCGCCCAGGGGAAGGTGCGCCAGGCAGAATTGAACCTGAGCTACACGACGATCCGTTCCCCTGTGACCGGCCTGTCGAGCCGGGCGAAGAAACAGGAAGGCAGCTATATAGCCGTGGGGCCGGAAAGTCTGTTGACTTACGTGGCCAAGATCGATCCGATCTGGGTAACCTTCAGTGTCTCGGAAAACGAGTTCCTGAAGCTGAAGGAGGGGGTCAAATTGGGCCTGCTCAAGTTGCCCCCCGGGGATAACTACTCGGTGAAGGTGGTTCTCGCCGACGGGACCGTCTTCCCGCAAAAGGGTGTCCTTACCTTCGCCGAACCGACCTTCAGCCAGGAAACGGGCACATTTCTCGTGCGCGCCTCCCTTTCCAATCCTCGGAGTGTGTCGCAGTTGAGGCCCGGGCAGTTCGTGCGGGTGTATCTCATCGGCGCCGTCCGTCCCAAGGCCGTCACGGTGCCGCGCCGCGCCGTCCAGCAGGGAGCGAAGGGCCATTTCGTCTGGGTCGTCAACAAGGAGGGGCAGGCGGAACTTCGAAACGTCGTCGTCGGGGAATGGTACGGCGACGAGTGTTTCGTCACCGAAGGCCTGAAACTCGATGAAATGCTGGTCGTGGACGGCATCATAAAACTCGCAGCGGGCGTCCCCGTCAAGATCGTCGAACCGACCCCTGTGGGCGCAAAACCGCCCGGTGCCCGGGCCGAGAAGCAGGAAGCCCCATCCGCACCGGTGAAGAAATGACAGGATCTCCCGCATGATCTCCCGCTTCTTCATCGACCGGCCGGTCTTTGCCTCCATCATTTCCATCGTCATCGTCGTCGCCGGTCTCGTCGCCCTCTTTAACCTGCCTATTGCGCAGTTTCCTGAAATCACGCCTCCCCAAATAACGGTTACAGCCCTGTACCCGGGAGCCAACTCCGAGGTGGTCTCGCAGAATGTCGCCGCTCCCATAGAACTGCAGGTCAACGGCGCCGACAACATGATATACATGATGTCCACGAGTTCCAACACCGGCAACATGTCCCTCAGCGTGTATTTCGACATCGGCACAAATCCCGAGATGGCGCAGGTGGACGTCCAGAACCGTGTGAATCTCGCCCTGCCGCAGCTCCCGCAGGCCGTCACCCAGCAGGGCGTACAGGTGCAGAAAAGATCCTCCACCTTCATGATGATCATCGGTGTCTACTCCCCCGATGAACGTTACGACGAGACCTATGTGGCCAACTACACGAATCTATACATCCTGGACGCCCTGAAGAGGATACCCGGGGCGAGCCAGGCCTCTATCCTCAGCATGCCTGACTACGCGATGCGCATCTGGCTGAAACCGGACCGCATGGCCCAACTCGGCATCACGGCAAGCGACGTGGCCGACGCAATCAGGAAGCAGAACCAGCAGTTCGCCGTGGGACAGATCGGACAGTCCCCCACTGAGGGCCGGGTCGAACAGACCTTCACGGTTTCGACCAGGGGACGGTTCCTGGAGGCCGAAGAGTTCGAGAATGTCATCCTGAGGACGAGCGCCGACGGCACGGCCATCGTAAGGCTCAAGGATGTTGGCCGCGCCCAGCTCGGTTCGAGGGATTACTCCGTGCGCTGTCGGATAAACGGGAAAAAGACGACACTCATAGGCGTTTACCAGCAGGCCGGCGCGAATGCCCTGGACGTCTCCACCCAAGTCACGAAGACCTTGGCCGAGATGAAGAAAAGTTTTCCCGACGGGATCGATTATACGATCGCGATAGACGCAACAAAGTTTGTCCGCGCCTCCATCAAGGAGGTGGTGACTACCTTCTTCGAGGCCTGTCTACTAGTCATTCTCGTGGTCTTCCTTTTCCTTCAGACCGTACGGTCGACCGTGATCCCGATCCTGGCCGTTCCCGTTTCGATCATCGGCACCGCCATCGGGATGACCCTGTTCGGGTTCTCGATAAACATGTTGACCCTGTTCGGGATGGTTCTGGCGATTGGGATCGTCGTGGACGACGCCATCGTGGTGATTGAAAACGTTGAGCGCAACATGACCCAGCTCGGCCTCCCGCCGAAGGATGCGGCGAAGAAGGCGATGGAAGAAGTGACGGGGCCCGTGATCGCCATCGTTCTCGTTCTCTGCGCCGTCTTCATCCCTGTAGGTTTTCTGGGCGGCGTGACCGGACAGCTCTATAAGCAGTTCGCCATAACCATCGCCATCTCCGTGGTGATCTCGGGAATCGTCGCACTGACCCTGTCGCCCGCGCTGGCGGCAATCCTACTCTCCCCTCATCAGGGTCCGAAGAACCGTTTTTTCAGGTGGTTCGATGAAATCTTCGAAAGGATAACGGCCCGCTACGCTGAAGGAGTCCGCTGGATGATGATGAACAGACTCCTCGCCCTGGGGTGCTACATCGCAGTGATAGGGGCAGTCGTTTTCTTGTTCCGGTTCATTCCTACGAGCTTCGTCCCTCCGGAGGACCAGTGCAGCATCTTGGGCGTGAGTTTCCTGCCCGACACGGCAAGCCTCGACCGGACCGGGGATGTGAACCGAGCGGCCGGGCAGATTCTCTCCCAGTTTCCCGCCGTCAAGGACGTCGTCGAGGTGGACGGGTTCAGCCTCATCGACTCTCAGGTCCAGACCAATGCCGGGACCATCTTCGTTTCTTTGAAGGATTATGAGGCCCGGAAGGGAGAAACCATGAAAGTGCCCGCTCTGATCGAAGGGGCCATGGCGGGGTTCGCCGGGATACGCGAGGGGCTGGTTCTCCCCCTGAACCCGCCTTCCATCCCCGGCCTGGGAACAGCGGGAGGGTTTGAATTCTGGATCCAGAGCCGTGGTGAAGGCAGCGTTGCCAAGCTGGGGACCGTGACTTACGACTTCGTCGCCCGCGCGAACAGGCAGCCCGAGCTGTACGGCGTGCAGTCGTCCATGCGCCCCTTCTCGCAGCAGATGCGCGTGGACGTGGACCGGGAGAAGGCGGAGACGCTCGGCGTTCCCGTGGAGGAGATTTACGACACGCTGCAGATTCTGTTCGGGTCCGTATACGTCAGCCAGTTCAACAAGTACAGCCGCCTCTGGCAGGTCATCGTGCAGGCCGATCCGCACTACCGTTCGAAGCCGGATGATATTGACGAGGTATACGTACGCTCGCACAAGGGCCAGATGGTTCCCATAAAAGCGGTTATCACAATGAAATACGCATCGGGGGCCGATCTGGTCACGCGCTTCAACAACTTCCCCGCGGCAAGGGTGATGGGAAACGCCGCCCCGGGTTACAGCTCCGGGCAGGCGATCGAGGCCATGGAACGGGTGGCCCGCGAGGTTCTGCCGGCGGACTACTCCTTTGCCTGGAGCGGTGAGGCCTTCGAGGCGAAGAAGGCCGGCGTAGCCTCGTCAATGGTTTTCGCCTTTGGCCTCCTCATGGTCTTTCTGATCCTTGCCGCCCAGTACGAGAAGTGGTCGCTCCCCTTCGGCGTCTTGATGGCGGTGCCCTTCGCCCTTTTTGGGGCGCTGATTTCCATCTGGCTGCGGCAGATCGAAAACGATATCTATTTCCAGATCGGTCTCATCACGCTCATAGCCCTGGCGTCCAAGAATGCCATACTCATCGTCGAATTCGCCGTGCTCAAGCGCAGGGAAGGCATGCCGTTGTTTGACGCTGCGGTCGAGGCGGCGCGACAGCGGTTCCGTCCCATCGTCATGACGTCTCTCGCCTTCATCCTAGGGTGCGTTCCCCTGGCCGTCGCCACGGGGGCCTCCGCCAACAGCCGGCACTCCATCGGAACCGGCGTCATCGGCGGCATGCTCGGCGCAACGCTGATCGCGGTCTTCTTCGTCCCGCTCTTCTTCCTCATCCTGGAGCAATGGAGTGAACACCGATCCGGAAGACAGGAAGGAACGACACATCAGGAGGGCGTCGATCATGAGTAAGATCGTTGTAACCGCCCTGATCGTCCTCGCGTTAGTCGGGTGCACCATCGGCAAGGACTACCGGCGTCCCGAGGTCGAGTCTCCGAAGGCGTGGCGTTTCGAGGAGAAGGACGCCAGGGAAATCTCCAACACGATCTGGTGGGAACAATTCAATGATCCGGCTCTGAACGACCTTATCCGGACTGCTCTGCGGGAGAACAAGGATCTTCTCACCGCTTCGGCAAGGGTCGAAGAGTTCCTCGGCCGTTACGGGGCAACGCGGGCGGACCTTTTCCCCCAGGCGGGCGCCGGCGCCTCGGCGGGGAGGCAGCGGGTCACGGAGGAGGGCTATGCCCCGGTCTACTTTTCGCCGACCTACAATACCTTCCAGGGTGCTCTCAGCGCTTCCTGGGAGATCGATGTCTGGGGGAAGTTGAGACGTGCCACAGAGGCGGCCCGCGCCGACCTGCTCAGCACTGAAGAGGCGCGCCGTGCCGTCGTCCTCACCCTTGTGACGGCCGTGGCCAACGGCTACGTGTCGCTGCTCAATCTCGATCAACAGCTTGAAATCGCCCGGCAGACAGTTAAGACCCGGGAGGATTCCTTGAAGCTCTTCGAACTCCGGTTCAGCGGAGGCCTCATCTCCGAGGTGGAGCTGAGCCAGGTCAAATCGGACTACGAGCAGACCCGCGCCACGATCCCGCAGATCGAAAAATCGATCGCCCAGCAGGAAAACGCCCTCAACGCCCTCGTAGGCCGCAATCCCGGCGCGATCCGGCGGGGACGGTCGATGGAGCAACTGGTTCTTCCCGCTGTTCCCGCGGGCCTGCCGTCCGACTTGCTGGAACGTCGTCCCGACATCCGCCAGGCCGAGCAGGGACTGATCGCCGCCAATGCCAGGATCGCCGTCGCGAAAGCGCAGTATTTCCCCAGTATCTCCTTGACAGGTCTCTTCGGTGCGAGCAGCGAGGACCTTTCGAACCTATTCCACGGCGCGGCCAAGACATGGAATTACACCGGCAACGTAACGGCGCCGATCTTCACCGCCGGCCGGATCAGCGGGCAAATCCGGGCTGCCGAAGCGGTCCGAAGGCAGGCCCTCTACGGTTACCAGCAGGCCATCCAGACCGCCTTCCGTGAGGTGGAGGACGCCCTCGTGGATCAGCGCAAGTCGCGTGAAAAATTCGAGTATGAGTCCCGCCAGATCGAGGCGCTCCGGAACTACCGTCAACTCGCGGGTATGCGGTATGAAAACGGGTACAGCAGCTATCTCGAGGTGCTTGACGCCAACCGCAACCTCTTCGCCGCCGAACTAAGTCACATCCAGACCAAGGGCAACCTTTTCCAGGCCATTGTTAATCTTTACAAGGCAATGGGCGGCGGGTGGATCGTGGAGGCAGAGAAAGTCCAGGCGAAGACCGCCCCCTCCTCCCGTTGATCCTGCCGTCGAAATGCGCAGAATAGCGACGTTGCGCCGTATTTTCACGTTTATCTGCACACACGTGCCTATTTGCCCTCCCACAATTCGCACCCTTAGATTCATATTGACAATGCCGTACAATACAGGCAGAAAGCTAAATATAAGACATAGAAAGGAGGGAGACTTCCATGAAGGAGTACATAAGAAAGGCGATGCTGATCGGGATCGGCCTTGCGGCAACGACACGAGAAAAGGTCGAAGAATCCATCGCCGAGCTGGTCAAGAAAGGCGAGCTTTCGGAAAAGGAAGGGAAAGAGCTTGTCAACGAACTCCTCGAAAGGTCCAAGAAGGTGAAGGAGGAGTGGGACAAAAGGGTGGAGAGGGCGATTGCCGATGCGTTCGGTCGCCTCAGCATCCCCACCAAGAGGGAGCTGGACGAACTGAAGGTGAGGGTCGAGGCGCTGGAAAGAACGCTGGAGAAGGGGCAAGAAAACAAGGGCTGATTCAGTCATGTCACTTCGCAGGATGGCGGCATCCTCCCGCCGTTATCGTCATTTCAGCAGGTACCGCCGCATAATCGCCGTGATGGTCAAGTATGGTTTCGGCGAATTCCTCTACCGTCTCAATCTGCTGCGGTTTCTTGGTCTTGTCAGGTCCTTTGTCGCAAGGAAACGGGTTGAGGGCCTTGAGACTATGACGAGGGCCGAACGGGTGAGGATGGCCCTCGAAGAATTGGGGCCCACCTTCGTGAAGATGGGCCAGATCCTCTCACTGAGGCCGGACCTGATCCCCCTCGAGTTCATCGGTGAATTGTCGAAGCTCCAGGACAGTGTGACGCCTTTCCCTTTCGAGGAAGCGAAGAAGATCGTCGAGTTTGAATTGAAAAACCCTATCAGCAATGTCTTCGCGTCCTTCGCGGAGGGTCCGCTCGCCGCCGCGTCTATCGGTCAGGTCCACCGTGCCCGCCTGAGGTCGGGGGAAGAAGTGGTCGTCAAGGTGCAACGGCCCGGAATCCGCAGGACCGTGGAGACGGACATAGAAATCCTCCAGTACCTCGCCCGGCTCGCGGAAAGGTACATCGAAGAAATGAAAGATTTCAGGCCCGGAGCGATCGTCGAGGAATTTGCCCGGACCATCCGCAAAGAGATGGATTACGCCGTTGAGGCTTCCCACCTGGAGCGTTTCGCCCGTCAGTTCCGGGGTAACGACGCGTTGTTCGTCCCCGCCGTGTTCCGTGAGTTTTCGACGGGAAAGCTGCTCACGATGGAATATGTCGAGGGGATCGGGATTTCCGAGGTCGCCCGGCTCGACGAGGCCGGTTTCGACAGGAAATTACTGGCGGCCCGGGGCGTGGACCTGATGCTGGAACAGGTCTTCAAACACGGTTTCTTCCATGCCGACCCCCACCCCGGCAATATTTTGGTCTTGCCGGGGAACGTCATCTCCTATCTCGACTTTGGGATGATGGGGTCGGTCGACAGGAAGAGGCGCGGATATTTCGTAGAAGTCATCGCGGGATTTGCCGACAAGGATGCCTCGAAGATGGCGGGTTCGCTCCTCAAGATCGTCGAATGGGATGAGGAACCGGACCGGCGGCGCTTGGAAAGGGACATAGCGGAGTATGCGGATCTCTACCTATACAGGCCGATTAAGGAGTGGCGGATCAAGAACCTCGTGGAGGGGATGTTGGCGCTCCTCTCGCGACACCGCCTGAGGATACCCCCGGACATCTTCCTGATGTTGAAGACGATCGCGGAAGTCGAAGGGTTGGGCCGCCTGCTCGACCCAGATTTTGAACTTCTGGAACGGGCGAGGCCTTTTGCGAGAAGGATGCATCTGGAGCGGATGAACCCCAAGAGACTCTTCGAAGGATTGTCGGAATCGGGCGGCGAGATAGCAGATTTTCTCAAAGAGACGCCCGGCGACCTCCGGGACATACTGAAGCAGTGGAAGCAGGGTAGGACCAGGATAGGATTCGAACACAGGGGGCTCGAACGCTTCATATTCGAGATGGACCGGTCATCGAACCGAATCGCCTTCTCGCTCATCGTTTCTTCTCTGATCGTCGGGTCTTCGCTCATCGTCACAGCGGATATAGGGCCCCATCTCTACGGATTCCCGGTGCTGGGGGTGGCCGGGTTCAGTGTGGCAGGCATCTTCGGGATGTGGCTCGTCATCTCCATATTCCGGTCGGGAAGGCTGTGAGAAATGGTCGAGGAACGACGGAGGCATACATCACCCCGTTGTTCTCCCGGGCCTTGGAATTCGAGACGGTAGCCGCAAGGCGAGGCGCGCGAAATTCAACTTTTCCTGCTCGTCTGCGCTATGAAGGGCGTGACAAGCTGCTTGAGCCCCTTTTTCTTGCACTTGGGGCAGGCCACGTTCCCCTTGTCGTGCTCGGAAATGCTCAGCACGACTGAAAACTTGTTCTTGCATTCTTCGCATTGATACTCGTAAGTGGGCATCTCGATTCCCTCCGCTCATTCTTTTTCCACGTACGCATAGGCGCTGTGGTTGTGAATGCTCTCGAGGTTTTCCGCCTCGACGCTGTACCAGGGGAAATTATCCACCCGGTTGAGCTTCTCGGCGACACTCCTGACGACATCTTCGGCGAACATCGGGTTTCTGTATGCTTTTTCGGTCACGTACTTCTCGTCGGCGCGCTTGAGGAGAGAGTAGACCTCACCGCTTGCCGAGTCTTCCACGAGTTTGATAACGTCCTCGATCCAGAAAAACTTCCGGAACCGGAGGTTGACCTTAACGATGCTGCGTTGGTTATGGGCGCCAAGGCTGCTGATTTCCTTCGAGCAGGGACAGACCGTGGTGACGGGGACCGTCACGCCCACCATGAAATCGGTCTTTTGCCCGTTATTCTCGCCCGCGAAGCGGCATACGTACTCCATGAGGCTTTTGGCCCCCGACGACGGCGCCGTTTTCTCTATGAAATAAGGAAACTCGATCTCCATATGGGCCGATTCGGCGTTGAGTTTCTCCTTAACCTTTTCCAGGATCGTGCGGAAGGTCTTGATGTTGATCTGACCCCGGTATTCGTTAAGGACTTCCACGAACCGGCTCATATGCGCGCCCTTGAAGTGATGGGGCAGGTTTACGTACATGTTGACCGTAGCGTTGACATGCTGGAAGCCGTTTGCACGGTCGAGGACGATAATCGGGTACTTGACCCCTTTGACTCCGACTTTCTTTATATTGATGTTCCTGTGGTCTGTGAGACTCTGGACGTCAACCATGGCGAAACTTCAAGTTAAATCATTTTGCATCAAGGACATCGAACGATAGACTTTGTTGCCCTGACTCAGACATAATCTATATCAGAACGAACCGGGGTGTCAAATGAAAGAAAAAGAGCGAGGAAAAAGGTTGACAAGGAAGGGCAAGTTTTATATTAGGTAGGCACACATCAAATAACCCACGTCCGGCTTGATTTTCGTTTCAGCTTCAGCATCGAAACGGAAATCGCCCTGTCATGATCGAAACCGAGGAGGGAACCCTTATGGTGGGACGACGTACGATTTTGACGCTGGGGCTGTCTTTTCTTATTCTTTTCATCGGTCTCGGCAGCGCTTCCGGCAGCGAGAAGTACAGTGTCAAGCGAGGGGATACACTCAGCAAGATAGCCCGTAAGCACGGAGTAACCCCTCAGGCCTTGAGAGACGCCAACGGACTGCGGAACAACTCTCTTCGGGTAAAACAGACGCTCATCATCCCGGGGAATAAACCGAAGACTAAAAAGAAAATCGCCAGGACAGGGAATGCTCTTCCGCCCGACCGGGAAATCTATGTCGTCAAAGAGGGAGACACTATTCAGGGTGTGGCCGACTATGCAGGTCTTTCGGTCGCGGACCTGAAAAGGATGAACCATCTGCGGACTAGGAAGTTGAGGGACGGGCAGAGGCTCGTGATCCCGAAACAGGAGGCCTTCGACGAGATGGAGGACGACCTAAGCGACGGCGATGAAGCCGCTTCCGCCCCGACGGCCGAAGCGGACGAGGATAAGACCGCAAGCGCGTCTGTCCTCGGAAAGTGGAGGAGCCCTGACGAGAGAAAGATATTCGTCAGAGTGGCGAAAACCTTTCTGGGCGTGCCCTACCGTCTTGGCGGGTCGAGCATGAAGGGAATAGACTGCTCGGCCTTCGTCAGGAAGGTCTACGAAATCTTCGACATCCGGCTCCCCCGGACGGCCAGAGAGCAGTCCCGGGTCGGCAAATGGGTTTCGAAGGAAGAGTTGGAAGAGGGGGATCTTGTATTCTTCAAGACCCGCTCCCGCCGCGTGACGGGTCACGTGGGCATCTACATAGGGAACGGTGAGTTCGTCCATGCCTCGGGCAAGCATAGGGGTGTTAAAATCGATAGTCTGGCGTCCGAACATTACAGCAAATACTTCGTCAGAGGTGTTCGGGTGATGGACATCGACAGGGAACTTGCCAAGAACAAAGACGAGAAGCAGAACCTATAGGATTAGAGTAACGTAGAAGCCCGTCGCCTCTGTGTGCAGCCTGTAGGGGTTGTCCTGAAGCAAAAGTCATCCTTCGATAAGTTCGTCTATCAACACATGCCGTAATACCGTGTTTTTCAGGAGTTCGACCTTCTCCGTATCCTCTTTCGTGAGTAACGGCTCCATGAGGTCGAGCTGTTTGGCGGTCTGGAATGTGTCGGCGGGGACCATCAGGAGGGGGATGTTACGCTCCTTGGCAGCGGAGATGATCTTGGCGTTGGGGGTGATGTTGTCCGTCAGCACTACGCAGGCCGTATCCCCTTCCAGCGCGGCAAGTATCATGTCCGTGCGGTCGCCGCTCGTTATGACCGCCTTGCCTTCTTCTTTGAAGAGGGGGCTTTCGAGGGCTGCGTTCACGTGCATGGCGCCGATGAACAGGCTCTTGACGGTTTTTTCCATATGTTCTTCGCCGGTGACGACCTTGGCGAAGAGCCTTTCGGAGAGATAACCTACGGTGAAGGTCGTGAGGTTCTTCTCGAAGGGTATCATCCCGAGAACCTTCAATCCCGTTTCTTCTATCTTGGCAAGGTTGTTCTCCTTGAACTCCTCGACATTCTGAATCTTGTTTATTATGATGCCGCCGAGGTCGACGCCCGTCATATCGATGCGTTTCTTCAGGAATATCAAGTCGTCCATCACCGCGTTTTCATTTCCGCTCACGACTATGATGAGCTTTCCGCCTGTGTAAGCGGCGACAGATAGAGGGTCCAGGTAGACGGAGATGCCGTAGTTGATTTCCTTGCCCCCTTCGATGAAGACCAAGTCCCTTTTATCTCCAACGTCTGAAATCACACCGCGCAGTTTCTCCCGGATGGCCTTTTCGTCGTACATGAAGCGCAGTTTGGAGTGGTCGAAACCGATGGAGATGTCGTCAGGAATCTCGTGGAGGCCGAAAATGTTCGTGATGAGGGCCGCGTCGTAATCCCACAGCCTCTTCTTCCGGTAGAGTAACCGGTCTCCGAAGGGCTTTGCATAACCGAACTTCTTGTTCAACGCCCGGGCAAGCCCGACGATCAAGCTGGTCTTGCCCGTACTCTGACACATGGACCCGAAGATGAGTATGTTCATTCTGGCACCTCGTAAGATAGAAGCTAACGGCACGAGATTAACGGTTAATGCCTTTCGCTTGCTTGGACAGGAGGATTCGAATGTCGACCGCCTTCACCCCCATGCCCTGTTCATATACCATAAGCGGATTAATTTCTATATCAGAAATATGCGGACACTGCCGGATGATAGAGCCGAGCCGGATGGTGGTATCGACTATGGCGTCTTGGTCCTTCGTCTTCTCCCCGCGGACGCCCAGGAGAAGGGGGTAGGTTTTTAATTCCTTGATCATTTTGATGACTTCCTTCCGGTCGAGGGGAAGCGCCCGGAAGGTCACGTCTTTTATGACCTCCACGTAGATTCCCCCGAGGCCGACCATCGCGATGGGCCCGAATATCTTGTCTCGCCGCGAGCCTGCTATCATCTCCGTTCCCGGCGACACCATCTCCGCCACCTCGATTCCCTCTATCACGGCACTCGGGACGGCGCTCAGCGAGTTGTGTACGATGGCCTGGTAGGCGTCGACGACCTCTTCCTCGTTGAGCAGGTCGAGCATGACACCGCCGGCGTCGCTCTTATGGAGGATGTCCTTTGAAATTACCTTCATGACGACGGGATAACCTATTTCCTCCGCGAGCTTAACCGCCTCCTCGATGGTCCTTACCACGCCGCTCTTGGGAACGGATATCCCCGCGCTCTTTATCAGGAGCTGGGCTTCCTGAGAGAAGAGGAACGTCCGTCCTTCCTTCATCGCCCGGCTGACGACGGCGTCTACAACGGCCATGTCCACCGGCGTGGTGACCGGAGGGCCCGGTTGGTCATGGAGATACCGGTGGTAAAAAAACATGGCGCCGAGGGGCGAGACGGATTGATAGACGTCGTCAAAAACGGTGACTCCCTGTTTTTCTAGCGCCTCGATGTCGCGGACCGTACTCTCCCCGCCTAACAGGGAAAAGGAGGCCGGTTTCCCCCCGGCCTTCAACCGGGCGTCGTTCCGACTCACCATTTCAGCAAGGTTTTCTTTATCGAAAACCGCCGTTTCGCAGTAGAGGCCAAGGACGGCATGGATACTGTCGATGTTGAGCGCCCTTGCGAAGGCGGCATCGTAGTCGTTGGACGACGCCTCTGCCGTCAGGTCTACAGGGTTCTTCGACGAGCCGTAGGCGGGGACAACGGAAGCAAAAACGTCCTTGAGCCTTCGGGTGTCGTCGTAGAGCTGAACGCCGTATTTCTCGCAGGCATCGGCCGCCATGACGCCGATGCCCCCGCCGTTGGTGATTATCAGCGTGTTTTCCCCTTTTGGGAGGGGGTTATTGGAGAAGAAATTGCACCAATCGAAGGCCTCTCTGAGGCTCTCCGCCCTCAGAACACCGCACTGTCTCATCACGTGGTCGAAGACCTCGTCCGACCCGGCGAGCGATCCCGTATGCGATGCAGCCGCCATGGCGCCTTTCGCGGACCTCCCGGACTTGATGACGATGACCGGTTTTTTCGCCGTTGCCGTTCTCAATTGCCCTGCCAGTTTCTCGCCGTCCTTGACGCCTTCTATGTACATCAGGATTATTTTCGTGCGGTCTTGAGGGATGAGATATTCGAGCAGGTCCGCTTCGTCGATGTCGGATTTATTCCCCACCGACACCATCGCGGAGAGACCGATGTTTTCGGCGGCGGTCTTTCCGATCATGGCGAGCCCGATGGCGCCGCTCTGGGTGATGATTCCCACGCTTCCGGGGGTGATGCGCTCCGGGCCGAAGGTGCAGTTCAAGGAGGATGCAGCGGAATAGAGGCCGAAGATATTGGGCCCGAGTATGCCCATCCCGTGTACCCTTGCATGAAGGACGATCGCCTGCTCCTCCTGTGTATTGCCGACCTCGGAAAAACCGGACGTGATGATGACGCCGAATTTGACGCCCTTCCGAGTACAGCCCTTGACGGCATCGAGGACAAGCTTCGCCGGGATGGAGATACAGGCGACGTCGACCTCATCTGGTATGTCCTCCAGGGTGCGGTAGACGGGGATTCCTTGAATGCTGCCTCCATGGGGGTTGACGGGGAAGATGTTGCCGCGATAGCCGCCGGACAGGATGTTTCGCACGATGCTGTAGCCGACCTTGCTTTTGTCCTGTGAAGCGCCGATCACGGCGATGGAGCGTGGTTCGAAAAGGGCCCTGATGTCTTGTTGCATGACCTCATCACTTTCTGAAAGCCATTCTCAGCTCGTAGACGCCGGCGCTGACCTTCCTTTCTATATCGAACCCTCCTTTTTCGAAGA
>DIEZ01000059.1:14519-30149 GCA_002418885.1 Syntrophaceae bacterium UBA5761 | reverse complement strand
AGTTGTGAATATTTTCATATAAAATTTTAGGAATCATTCCATGTCGTTACGCGATAAAAAGGCGGCTGTATTCCGAGGGACCGCCTTGACAAGCCCGGCCACCGACCACGTTGATCGTCTGGTGGTCGATGGCCGGCAAAATAGCTATGGGTAATCGGGCAAAGATGCCCCTCAAGTACCCCGTTGAGAGGTCAATAGACTTAAACCCAACCCCGGAGCTTCATTGCCTCTACCACCCGCTCAACGGCCCTAACGTAAGCCGCCTGTCGCATGTTTATATTGTGCTCTCGAGAGGTACTCAACACGGAATGATAGGCCGAGGTCATCTTCTTGTCCAGTCGCTCTCGAACCTCCATTTCATCCCAGAAGTACAGGTAGAAGTTCTGAACCATCTCGAAGTATGAGACCGTGACTCCGCCGGCGTTGCACAGGAAGTCGGGTATCGCATGAACCCCGTTTCTGTGCAGAATATCGTCGGCTTCCGGCGTAGTCGGACCGTTAGCCAACTCGGCAACAATCTTGGCTTTTACGTTCGCCGCGTTCTTGTCCGTTATCACGTTTTCTATGGCCGCCGGGATGAGTATATCTACGTCGAGCTCGAGAAGTTTCTCCGCGGATATACGTTCGCAGCCCGGCAGATTGCACACCGAAGAAGTACGGCGCTTGCACTTGAGGGCCTCCTCCGGGTCTATACCGTTTTTGTTGTAAACGCCTCCTTTGCTGTCGCAAACGGCTACGACCTTTGACCCGAAGAGCTCTCTGCTCAACTGCGCCGCGTAGTATCCGGCGTTTCCGTAACCGTGCACGGCGACGGTGGCTTTGCTCAGGTCGATTCCAAGCACCTTGGCGGCTTCGCGGATGGTGTACATCCCGCCACGAGCTGTAGCGTCACCCCTTCCCGGGGAGCCGCCGAGGGGCAGCGGTTTGCCCGTGATGACGCCGAATTGCGGCTTTCCCGCGATGACCGAATATTCGTCCATCATCCAGGCCATGATCTGCGGGGTGGTATAAACGTCAGGGGCCGGTACGTCTTTCTCGGGTCCGATGAACTGAAATACACTACGTATGTATGACCGGCTTAGGCGTTCCAGTTCGCCCGCAGACATCTCCTTCGGATTGCAGACTATACCTCCTTTGGCGCCACCAAGGGGTAAGTCCAACAAGGCGCACTTCCATGTCATCCAAGCAGCCAGTGCTCGAACGGTATCGATCGTTTCCTCGGGATGAAACCTGACCCCTCCCTTTGTGATGCCCCTGGCGTCGTTGTATTGAACCCTGAACGCCGGGAATATCTTGATTGATCCATCATCCATCCTCACCGGCAACGATACATGGAGCTCACGCATCGGCGTTTTGAGCATTGCCGTTACGTCCGGCGGTAGGCGTAGGATCTCTGCGCATTTGCTGACCTGTTGTTTCACGACATCAAACGGATTTATGTTTTCCACGTTCTTTTCTCCTCCTTTTCGAAGTGTCTCACGATTACGACAGCCTGGCTCATTCCTTCCTGGCAGGCTTCGTCTCTTTTGAGAATGGAGACGGTTCATAACACAGCTGATAATTTAGCGCAACACCCCATTTTTTCTATGGTTTGCCTCAGCTTCCGTCGTTGATTTTCCCTTGTGGTGAAAAGTCGAGGCCGCCGGGGTGGTTGATTCTTGACCCAAAGTCTCCGTTCCATAAAACAGATATTGCCGGGATACAGAATTGTGGTCTTGACGTGGCCCTTTTTGTGGAATAGATTTTCAGCTTCCAAGGGATATAAAACCATTCACCGGTGTTCGGAGGGTTTGTGATCTCCATCAAGGGCTACCTATACCGGGATGAGTTCCGAGACCTCATCCGGCGGGCCATGTCAGGGGTCGTTCGAGAGAACGACGGTGCAAGGCTCACCCGACTCGTCCTCTTCAACCAGCTTTACGTCGCCCGTTATCTGAACAGGTTTGCTCGAAAGCTCTTCGAGTCCTTGCAGGGTGGCCCCTTGCGGCAGGAGATGATCTTCACTAAGGGAAGGCTTAAAGACGCCATAGTCGAACGGCCGCCCTACGTAAACGAACGGATAGCCGGTCTGATATTCGACTATAAGGATTACCCCGGCCGTTTTTACAGGGAGACGCCCTGCCGGGCGATGCTGTTTTTCAAGAGCCGGGGGGGATGCGACGGAGAAGACTTCATAGGGTCCTGGAGGATCAAGCGGATCAGGAGGTTGGCGGAAAAGGCGGCCAGAAAAATAATCGATTGGATTTTCGACGCCATCAAGGGGCAAGCGGAACGTCTTGCGGAAGAGCGGGCCGCCCGCCTATCGATACCACGCCAGTACCTTATATCATCGCCGGAGGAGATGCTCGCGGAGTTTCTCGACGCCGAGAAGCGTTTCATCGAGTACCTGAGGGAACATCGAGAAACGGATGTGGCGCAGGACCTTGCTATCAACGACGTCGCCGGGATAAAGGTGCTGCTGGAAGATAAGGAAAAAGACGGCCTCCTCAGGGTTTTGGAGGGGATAGAAGGATGCAAGGTATTGGAAGAGGAGCGCCACGCTGGACGGTACAACGCGACCAACATATTGATCCGTCTGCGGCCGACGAAAGAAGAGATGATTCAAGGACCCCTCCTGCCGGACGTCGTCTGCGCCATGGAGAAGAAGGGATGGGAGGCGGGGGAGGTTGAGCGCTGCTTCGCCGATTTTGTCATGGCAGGGGAAGAGGAAGTTTATCTCGAGATCATAGTCTCCAATTATGAGCAATTGTTGGAGAGCGAGATCGGACGCTGTATGCACGAGGACCGCATCATCGCCCAGCGTCTCCACCGGCAGTACCGGGGGCACCTCGCAAAGAACGTCGAATACCTGATGCGTTTTCTCTTCCTCTTTCCTCTGTCCGACCGGGAGGAATTGCTGGAACTCCCGATCAGGCTCTGGGACCGTTACCTGCCGGACTATTTTGACAGCGTCATCGCAGATCTCTTCCACATCCCCCAGGGAGATTTTTAGGCGAGGCGCCGGAATGGAACTGGAACATAGAATCGGGACTATAAGGAGGTATATTGAGAGATGGACGACATGAACCTGAAAATGAGGCACCTCTTCGACCCGCGGAGCATTGCCTTTGTGGGTGCAACCAACCGGACGGACAAGTGGGGGTTTCGTATCCTGTCCGGCCTCCTCCATTACGGGTACCGGGGCAAGGTTTACCCGATAAATTCCTCGGAACGGGAAGATATCCTGGGCATGAAGCCGCTCCCCAGGGTTTCGTCGATTCCCGAACCACCCGACCTTGCCGTCATTGTTACGCCCCAACCGACGGTACTCGGTATCGTTAATGAGTGTGTCGAAAAGGGCGTGAAAGCCTGCCTTGTCATAACAGCCGGGTTTGCCGAACTCGGGCGGAAGGAAGAAGAGAAGTTGGAGAATCAGATAGTCGACACGGCGAGAAAAGGGGGTATGATGCTGGTCGGTCCCAACAGTAACGGTATCATTAGCATGCCGTCGAATCTGTACCTTCTTATGTCAAGGAGACTCGAGAGGATCCAATCCGGCTCTTTGTCGATCACCTCCCGGAGCGGCAGCGTAGGGACGTCCGTGTTGGCGCTTTGCGTCGACAGGAATTTCGGGTTCAGCCGTTTTGTCTCCAACGGCAACGAAGCCGACCTTCACATCGAGGATTACCTTGCCTTTTACGGGGAGGATGAAACAACCAAGGTCATCCTCGGTTACACCGAGGGCATACGGGATGGTGACCGATTCATCGAGATTGCGCAGGGAGTGAACCGAAAAAAGCCCGTCGTCATGCTCATGGCAGGTTCTACCGATGCGGGGGCGAGGGCCGCCCGCTATCACACCGCATCATCCTCCGGGGGCTCCGAACTCCTCTACCAGAGGGCCTGCCGGGAGGCGGGCATAATAAGGGTCGATGATATCGAAGAAATATTCACCATCGGGGCTTCGTTCATCCGCCAGCCCTTGCCGAAGGGCAGGAGAGTGGGCATCCTCACTATCGGCGGCGGGTGGGGGGTCGTCGCCAGCGACGCCTGTACCCGGGCGGGGTTGGACGTGACCGAGCTTCCCGAGGAGACACTGAAAAGAATGGACAACTATCTGCCGTGGTGGTGGAGCCGTAACAACCCCGTCGACACGGGGGCTTCACTCGAATGGCGCGGCTGTCTCGAGGCATTGGCCGAGTGTCAGGACGTCGATATGATCCTGGTGATGTGGGTCGCCGGCAAAGAGATGACACCGGCGACTGAGCTGTGTCCCGTCATGGAGAGTCTGATCGAGCAGTATCATAAACCCATAATCTTCTGCTCCGGCGGTTTCGAGACCCGTGAGGCCGTAGAAGAATTCGGGAAGAGACAACTCGTCGCCTTCCACTCTATCGACCAGGCCGTGAAGGCCCTGTCGAGCTTGGTGGGTTATTCTGAATACCTGTTCGGTTATTTTAGCCCTGCTCAAGCATCGAAAGGGTAATGTTCATCTCGACACCAGGATGAGCATAGGCCGGACAGACAAAACATACGGATGTCGGGTGGCTGTAGCCTGAGATGTTTGAACCTTATTATCGGTAAAGGTCTTACTCATCGTATGGCTTTGATCTTGGTGGTCGATAAAGGGGAGATGAAGGGGGAAAGGAGACAAGGATATGGGAGAACAAGTAGAAGTAAAGGTTGACCGGAAGGCAGGGCACATGGTCCGGACGTCAACGCAGAGCGGAATTGAAGTCAAGCCGTTTTACAACGATAAGGACGTACAACATATTTCTTACGCGGAAGATTTAGGAGATCCAGGGAGTTACCCCTTCACGCGGGGATTGTATCCCGAGATGTACCGGGACCGTCTCTGGTTGAAGTCTTTCATCGTCAGTTATGCAACGGCGGAGGAGACTAACAAGGCGTTCCGGCAGTACATCGCCAACGGCCTGACGGATCTGCGTCTTCTGTGCGACCTGCCCACGCAGTCCGGAATCGACCCCGACCATCCATCCGCCTGGAACAGCATGATGTGCGGCGGTGTGGCCACATATGCCATCAACGTGTACGAGGAGATGCTCGAGGGTCTTCCTCTGGGAGAAGCTGTTTTTGAATTTGCTCACGCCGGCATGTCGAGCTTCCTGTATTTTTACGGGCTCCTTGTAGCGGTGATGGAGAACAAGGGGATAGACATCAAGAAACTGCGCGGCAACAGCATCAACGACCCCATCCGTTCGAAGTTGGTTTACGGATGCCCTGACTTCCCGACGTTCGTCGACCGGAGAATCTGTCTCGATCACATAGAATATTCCGTGCGCAACACGCCAAACTGGCGTCCGATCGCCCCGAACGGGGTCGACCCATGTCAGGCAGGTATGGATGCCGTCAAGGAGCTGGGCGGATGTCTAGCCGTGGCAACACAGGTGATGACGGACCTGGCAGAGCGCGGTATCACTATCGATGAATTCGGTCCGATGGTGTTCGCCCTGGATGCAGAGTCGGATTTTTTTGAGACTATCGCCAAATTCAGGCTGGCGCGAAAGATGTGGGCCAAAATCGCCAAGGAAAAATTCAACGCCAAAACTAAAAGAGCCATGCAACTGAAAATCGGGATTCGCACGTCAGGCCTTTCCCTGACCCATCAGAAGCCTCTAAACAACGCCGCCCGCGTCACGCTGCAGATTCTGAGCTGTGTTTTGGGCGGTGTGAATTCCTTGGACGCCTCCAGCATCGACGAGGCCGTCGGACTACCTTCCATCGAGGCGCGGCTCTTCAATCTCGACACCCAGCATATCATCACGCATGAGGCCAACGTTCCGCTCGTTGCCGACCCGTTGGGAGGGTCGTACTATCTTGAATGGCTTACCAGCCACATGGAAACGGAGGTAAATAAATATCTCCAGGAAATCGAAGAAAGGGGCGGTGTGTTCGCATGTCTTGAGTCGGGGTGGCTCAACGAGGTGTTGGAAGCTTCGCGCTTGAAGGTGCAACGGGAAAAAGCAGAGGGGAAAAGACTGATCGTTGGCGTCAACGCCTTTCGGCAGGAGGGGGAAGAAGGCCCTGTCAACAAAGCCATTCGTGATGTTGCTTACAAGCCCCCGACAGTTGCCGCCCGCGAGGAAAAAGTCGCCGAAGTTAAGAGATACAAGGCCGGCCGCGACATGAAGCGATTAAAACCGTTGGTAAAGGGACTCTACCGAGCGACCAAGGAAGGGCGCAATACGCAGCGACCGGTGATCGATGCGGCTAAAGCGGGAATGACGGTGGGTGAATGTGTTGGCGTGATCCGGACGGCCTACGGCATACATTACGACCCCTTTAAAGAAATCGAAATGCCGGATTTTGTCCGTGAAATCGTTAAGGAGACATAAGCCATGGAGGAAAAAAGACCAATCAGGGTGTTGATTGCCAAGGTGGGGTGTGACATTCATGAGCGGGGGGCCTTGACCCTTATGACAACGCTTCGCGACAACGGCATGGAGGTTATATATACGGGCCGCTACCAAACGCCCAAGGGTGTTGCAAATGCAGCGGTATCAGAGGATGTCGACGTGGTTGCGTTAAGCGATCATACGGGCAGCCTTCCGATAATCGCGGAATCAGTCCTTTCGGAACTGGAGAAATTCGGCGTTTCGGACATAAAGGTGGTTGCAGGGGGGCTCCTGACGCCGGCAGACGTGAAATCGCTGGAGGATATGGGCGTGACCGGCAATTACGGCCCGGGAACGCCGATGGAAGTTATCGTAGAGCATATCCGGGGCCTTGTGTAATGGAGGCCGGAAAAGAAATCATTATTTCTGGGACGAGGTAAACCGAGATAATATGGCAAGAACGACGAATGTCGATGAGTTGATCGACCTGATGAAGAATCGTGACATCAAGGGGTTGGCGAGGGCGATTTCCATCGTGGAGAACGATGGCGAAGGAAAAGTCAGGCTGTTGAACGAGGCCTTCAAGGAAGCATCCGGTACCTGCTTAACCTTGGGTTTCACCGGCGCCCCGGGAGTGGGCAAGAGTACGCTCATCAACTCCGTGATCAAGCAATACCGTCAGGCTGGTAAGACAGTGGGTGTGATAACGGTCGATCCTACCTCGCCTTTCTCCGGTGGAGCGGTTCTTGGGGATCGGCTTCGCATGAAGGAGCACAACACGGACTCCGACGTCTATATCCGCAGCCTTGCCAGCCGCAAGGCCTTGGGTGGTCTTTCGGAAGCTACGAAATACGCTTTGTACCTTTTCAAGGCCTTTGGCTTCGATGTCATCATTGTAGAGACGCTCGGCGTCGGACAGGATGAAATCGATGTGGCAAAATTCGTAGATGTGACGGCCCTTCTTCTGGTACCGGGTTACGGGGACACCATTCAAATGGCCAAGGCCGGCATCATGGAAATTGCCGATATTTTTATCATCAACAAATCGGACCGTCCTGGAGCCGAACTGCTAAAAAAGCAGATTTTGAATATCCTGTACATGAAGCCGGAAGGCGAAAGACCTCCCGTTGTCAACACGAGCGCAGACAGGGACGAAGGGGTCGAAGCCGTAATGGAAGCCATCGAGCTCGTCCGGAGCCGTTCCACCATTGATGGAACGGAAAGGTATCGCCGCAGGATCGCAGAAGAAATCCGGTCCTCGGCACTTTCTCTACTGAAGAATAAGGTGGATCAACATCTGGAGCAGATGGTCGATAGGGTTTTGACATGCGCCACGACACCCATCGAAGCAGCAGAAGATATTCTGAGGCACCTGCGCGGTTGAAGACAGAATATCCGTCGCCCCCCTTTCCCATCCTCGACGAGGGGCATAGGACGTGAGAGGAGTTCGGCAAATCATACTCATGGAGTTTCCTGAACAGTCTTGTTGTGAATACCCATAATATCTCCAGCTTTTTCGGAGGATTGAGCTATCATAAACCAGAATAAAGAGAGGTGCCTTACCATGACTGAAACAAAGAAACAGCTACCGCCGAAGCCAAAGATGAGCAGCACTAAGAAGGAAATGCTCGACGCCTATGATGCGCTCTTGAATAAGCTTCAGGAGCAGCAAGAGGCGGCATTGAGGCCGGAGAAAAAGGTTGAAGAGAAACGCACGAGAGAAGTCGTCAACGCCGCGGAATCACTGTCGTCAGAAGGTGTTGTGAAGGGAATCAACAATCTTAAGTTTGACATCAGCAAGAGGCTTACGGAGGTTTCAGACAAGCTGGAGGAAGAGGTCAATAAACTGAATGGCATCAGGAAGGCTATCACGATCAAGGAAGAAGAATTAAAAGAGCTCTACGAAATAGAAAAATCGGCGGGAACACTGGCGGCTTTGATCGAGGCCCAGAACAGGAAGCGTCAGGAATTTGAGGACGAAATGGGTGCGATGAAGGAAACCCTGATGAAGGAGGTTGAAGATACCCGGTCGAAGTGGGAGAAGGAAAAAGAGCAGCACGAGGCAGAAATAAAAGAACAGCTGGCCGCGGAAAAGAAGAAACGGGAACGAGAGAAGGAGGAGTTCCAGTATGCCTTCGAAAGGGAGCAGCAGCTTTTTAGGGATGAATATGAAGACAAGAAAAAGAAGCTGGAAAGAGAAATAGAGATAAAAAGAGAGCAGATGGAGAGAGAATTAAGAGAGAGGGAACGGGTGATAAGCGAGAAGGAGGGAGAAATAGCGGAACTGCAGAAGCAGGTGAGCGCCTTTCCCAGGGAACTGGAAGCGGCAGTCAACAAGGCGGTGAAAGAGGCAACGGAAAGAGTCATAAAGGAAACAACGGCGAAAGAACAACTGCTGCGCAAAGAATTTGAGGGAGAGAGAAAGGTGTTCATCTCCCGTATCGAAGCGCTCGAAAAAACCGTGGATGCGCAGGCCGAGCAGGTTGCAAAACTCTCCGCTCAGCTCGAAAAATCGTACCAGAAGGTCGAGGATATTGCAGTGAAGGCTATAGAGGGGTCATCTAATTTAAAATCTCTTTCTAATCTGCAACAGATGATGATGTCGGGCCAGGTTAAGAAACAGGAATGAGTTAGGCATCGAACACCCGAACCTATAGGCCTGACGTACCGTCTCACGCCCTTCACCCCATGCCTTGACATCGGTGAAGGGCGTGTTTAATTTATGGCAAGAATGTTGAGTTCTTATGGTGATATGGTGTTGAGTTCGTCTGACCCTAAAGAAGGGGTAATCATGAATAACCTGAGTCAACTTATCATCAATTGCGCCCACGACATCGCTAAGGAGGTCGGGTCACGGGCTATCTTTCTTTATGCCGACGCCTGCAAGGACATCGGGGCTTTGGAACTGAAGCGCGAAGGATTCGATATGATCCTGATAACCAAGGATGGTTCGAATCTGCCGGAGGCTCTCAAGAAAGAAGCTAGGACGATCACGGTTCCCAACCTGAACCTGACGCGGGTCGGGCAGATGAAGATCGCCATCACGAAAGGGATTGCGGGGGGTCTGCTGAAAAAAGGCGACAAGGTTGTGTGTCTCACAGGTATCCCCAAGTTCGGCTACGTGGACAGCGTTTCCGTGATCGATGTCGGCAGGGAGTTCGAGATTCTGACGGCTGAGTACATAAGCGATATTTTCGAAGGAATCCAGCCTGAAGTTTTTGAGGCCGTTCTCAACATCGCCCTCGAGCTGGCGGCGCAGGGACGGGAAGGGCGTCCCATAGGTACCATCTTTGTCATCGGGGACCACGAGAAGGTCTTGCAATTTTCGCGGCAGATGATCATGAACCCCTTCATGGGTTACAAGGAGGAGGAGAGAAACATCCTCAATCCGGCGCTCTTGGATACCATAAAGGAGTTTTCGGCCCTCGATGGGGCTTTCATCCTGAAGGATAATGGGGTGTTACTGACGGCGGGGACACACTTGAATGCCGCCTTTGAGGGAAAAGATTTTCCGAAAGGCCTCGGCAGCAGGCACATCGCCACGGCAGGCATCACCAACGTGACCAATGCGATCGCCGTCGTCATCTCGGAATCTTCAGGAACCGTCAGGGTGTTCAAGAAGGGAAAGATCTTCGTCAGCATCGAAAAGCCGGTGGAATGATGTAATAAAGAAATTGAGTGAAATGAATCAGGAGTATCTATATGAGGTTTGAAAAATTGACATTGAAGGCCCAGGAGGCCTTCCAGGAGGCCCAGAGGACGGCGGAGCGACTTGGACACCAAGCCGTCGATGTGGAGCATGTTGTACTCGCTGTCATCAAACAGCCCGAGGGGACTGTGGAGGCGGTTTTGAAGATGCTCGGCGCCAATCCCGGGGCCGTCGCCAGGGACATAGAGAAGATACTGGAGAGGATACCGCGGGTGTCCGGAGCAGGTGGCCAGGTGTACATTGCGCCCCGGCTGAGCGGTATGATGGAAAACGCCTTCAAAGAGGCGGAAGCCATGACGGATGAGTACGTCGGCGTGGAGCACATCCTGATCGCCGCCGCGGAATTGAAGCAGGATCCGGTAGGACGGATACTCCAGTCTGCCGGTGTGACAAAAGATAAGATCTTGAGGGCGCTCGTTCAAATCCGGGGGACTCAGCGTATAACCGACCAGAATCCCGAAGAAAAATACCAGGCCCTAAGGCGGTACGCCAGGGACTTCAACGAGCTGGCCCGTAAGGGGGCTTTTGACCCTGTGATCGGCAGGGACGAAGAAATAAGGCGCGTCATGCAGGTCCTCTCCCGGCGTACGAAAAACAACCCCGTTCTGATCGGGGAGCCGGGCGTGGGTAAGACGGCGATCGTGGAAGGCCTGGCGCAGCGCATCGTGAACGGAGACGTCCCGGAAAGTCTGAAAGAAAAGCGCGTAATCGGGCTGGATATGGGCGCCCTGATCGCCGGAGCGAAGTTCCGGGGCGAGTTCGAGGACAGGCTCAAGGCGGTCCTCAAGGAGGTGACCGAGGCCCACGGTGAAATCATCCTCTTTATCGATGAGATTCACA
This sequence comes from Syntrophaceae bacterium UBA5761, assembly GCA_002418885.1. Classification (GTDB taxonomy): domain Bacteria; phylum Desulfobacterota; class Syntrophia; order Syntrophales; family UBA4778; genus UBA2207. The sequence goes on along the minus strand of DIEZ01000059.1, from coordinate 19,265 downwards.
CAGTCGTCGGGGCGGGGGCAGCCGAAGGGGCTGTTGACGCTTCCAATATGCTCAAGCCCGCCCTTGCAAGGGGAGAGCTCCGCTGCATCGGTGCCACAACGATCAATGAGTACCGCAAGTACATCGAGAAGGATGCTGCCTTGGAGAGACGGTTTCAGCCCATCCTCGTGAAAGAACCCACCGTCGAAGACACCATCGCCATCCTGAGAGGGTTGAAGGAAAGGTATGAGATTCATCATGGCGTGCGGATATCCGATTCCGCGATCATCGCTGCGGCGATGCTCTCGAGTCGTTACATAAGCGACCGTTTTCTACCCGATAAGGCAGTAGACTTGATCGACGAAGCGGCCTCGCGCTTGAGAATAGAGCTGGACAGCATACCGGCGGAGATCGACGCCGTTGAAAGGAAGATAATCCAACTCCAGATCGAGAAAGAATCTCTCAAGAAGGAAGAGAGCCCCAGCGCCAGAGAAAGAGAGGCAAAGATCGATAAAGACCTTGAGGAACTGAGGGCGACAAAAGAGCAGATGATGCAGCACTGGATGAGAGAAAAGGATGTTATCAAGAGTATCCAAGAGATCAAGAGTCAGATAGAAGAGTACAAGAACGAGGAGATAAACGCCCAGCGTGTGGGCGACCTGGAAAAAGCGGCTTCGATCCGGTACGGTAAGTTGGTTGAACTCAGCAGAAAGCTTGAAGAAGAGCAGAAAAGGCTTGCTGAGGTACAGAAAGACAAGAAGATGCTGAAGGAAGAGGTCGACGAGGAAGACATCGCCGAGGTCGTTTCCAAGTGGACGGGCATCCCGGTTACGAAGATGCTGGAAAGTGACGCGCAGAAACTCCTCCAGATGGAAGAGAGGCTGAAGCAACGGGTGATAGGCCAGGACGAGGCGGTGAGGCTGGTCTCGAACGCCCTAAGGAGGGCCCGTTCCGGGCTGCAGGACCCGAATCGGCCCCTTGGTTCCTTCATCTTTATGGGTTCGACGGGTGTAGGGAAGACGGAACTTGCCAGGGCGCTGGCGGAATTCATGTTCGACGACGAACAGGCAATAGTACGGATCGACATGTCCGAGTACATGGAAAAGCACTCTGTCGCCAGGATGATCGGTGCGCCGCCGGGTTATGTCGGCTATGAAGAAGGGGGGTACCTGACGGAGGCCGTGCGGAGAAGGCCTTATTCGGTCGTTCTCTTCGATGAGATCGAGAAGGCCCATCCGGATGTCTTCAACATCATGCTGCAGATCCTCGAGGACGGGAGGTTGACCGACGGACACGGCAGGACGGTAAACTTCAGGAACACTATCATCATCATGACCTCCAACATCGGTGGCGAGTTCGTCCAGAACTTCACGATGAACGAGGAGGAGAGGAAGCTGAGAACCCTCGAGGCCCTAAGGGCGACCTTCAGGCCGGAGTTCCTGAACCGGGTGGATGACATCGTGTTCTTCCGGTCTTTGTCGATCAGCGATATAGAGAGGATCATCGAGATCCAGATCGACCGGCTCCAGGAAAGACTCAAAGACCGCAAACTGACCCTGGAATTGACCGACAGGGCCAAGAGGTATATCATAAAAGTCGGTTACAGCCCCGTTTACGGAGCAAGGCCTCTGCGCCGGGCGATTCAGAAGATAGTCCAGGATGCACTGGCCATAAAATTGTTGGAAGGCGCCTTCCAGGAAGGCGACTACATCGTGGTCGATATCACAGACGAGGGTGAGGTTATTTTCAGCAAAAAGCAGTAGGAGCGGCTCGTTGTAATCGAGCTTTAAAATCAGTATAATACGCCGAAAAAAGAAGGAGGATTTTTTAAGCGTCATGAACAGTCTGAAAACGGCCTTGCTGTTGGGTGCCCTCACGGGTCTACTGATGCTGATCGGCGGATGGATCGGCGGCCGCCAGGGTGTTGTCATCGCCTTTTTGTTCGCAGCGGTCATGAACTTCGTGAGCTACTGGTACTCCGATAAGATCGTTCTGAGAATGTACGGGGCCAATGAGGTCACGGAGAGAGAGGCCCCTGAGCTTTATGCTTTAGTGAGGAACCTGGCCCTGAGGGCGGGGATCCCGACCCCCCGTGTCTGCATCGTTCCGAGTGATACACCGAATGCCTTCGCAACGGGGCGAAACGAAAAGCACGCCGTCGTCGCCGTGACCGAAGGGATCCTGCGTATCTTGAACAGGGATGAGCTCGAGGGCGTCATTGCCCATGAGATCTCTCATATCAAGGACAAGGACATACTAATCAGTTCGATAGCAGCGACGATCGCGGGTGCCGTTGTCATGCTGGCCAATATGGCGCAGTGGGCCGCAATTTTCGGCTTTGGCGGTAGAGACGAAAACGATGAAGGGGGCGGGGTGTTCGGATTCCTTCTGATGGCGATCCTCGCTCCGATCGCAGCGACGATAATCCAGATGGCCATCTCCCGGTCGCGGGAGTTCCTCGCCGACAGTGAGGGGGCGATGATCTCCGGTAAACCCCTTGGGCTTGCGAGCGCCCTGGATAAGATGTCCAGGGCATCTCAACTGATGCCAATGGAAGCCAATCCGTCTACTGCGCATATGTTTATTGTCAACCCCCTGACGGGAAAGTCTTTGATGAACCTCTTCAGCACTCATCCCCCCATCGAGGAGCGGATCGAGCGACTGAGGAAGATGCGTACGGCTGCCGGGTAACAGCAGATTTTGGTTTGACGGGACGGTGATTGCCCCCAGGCACTGCAGTTGCGGTTTCGACTGCGAAATCGGTTTGGGCATACCTATGAGAGACGGTCGTTGTAGAGCATGGGTAGTTATATGCCTGACGGGTACCAGTTTAGCGTGCTTTTGCCCCGACGTTTCAAGGGCCGATATCTACAGATTCGTCGATGAAAACGGCGTCACGCACATCAGCAACGTGCCCGCAGACCCCAGGTATCGTCTCTGGTGGAAGGAGGCGACGCCGGAGGAGCGAAAAACGGCCCTGAGATCTCCGGCTTATGAATCACTCATCATTGACGCAGCACGGAAACATCGCGTCGAACCCAATCTCGTGAAGGCCGTTATCAAAGCGGAGTCCGATTTCGACCACAAGGCTGTATCCAAGAAGGGGGCCGCGGGACTGATGCAACTTATGCCCGCTACCTCCTATCGTTTTCGCGTCGGCAACAGCTTCGACCCCTGGAGCAACATAGAAGGAGGGGTTCGTTATCTTCGCCATCTGCTCGACCTTTTTCGGGGGAACCTCGAACTGGCCTTGGCGGCATACAATGCCGGCGAAGGGGCTGTAGCGAGGTATAACAATACGGTGCCGCCTTATCCCGAAACCAGGACCTACATCCGGCGGGTCATGCGTTATTTAGAGAGATACCGGAGTGACGGGAAGAACGGACAGTCGTCGGACTGAGAAATAGGAAGGACGCATGAAGGAGTCACCCATGGAAGAGGAGAAAAAAGAGAAGAGCTTCGTTGTGAAAGACAGAAGGAAGTTTACGGAGAGCGGTGAGGCCCGCGTCGTCGAGGAAGGGTCCGGCGGGAGGAAAGATTCCGAAGTGCGGGCGGAAGCAATTAAGGAAGACGTGAAGTCGACAGACAAAGGCGGGAGAGGACCGTCGGAAGAAGCTCAACCGCCGGAGATGGATTTCGCCGGTTTTGTCCTCTCGTTAAGCACCACCGCCATGTTTCACTTCGGCGACCTACCCGACCCTGTGACGAAGAAAGCGGAGAAAAACCTCGCAGCCGCCAAGCAAACCATCGATATCCTCGGTATGCTTCAAGAAAAGACCGCCGGCAATCTCACTGCGGACGAGAAGAACATCCTGGATGCCGTGCTTTTTGAACTGAGGATGCGGTATGTCAAGGAAAAAATCTAAGACCAAACTATACTCTCCTGCAAAAGTTAATCTATTTCTCGAGGTGTTGGGGAAAAGGGATGACGGGTATCATGACCTTGCAACCCTGATGCAGCGGATAAGTCTTTTCGATGAGATGGAGTTTTCTTTGAGAGAAGAGGGGATCGTCGTAAAGTGTCCGGGAAGCGGGTTGCCGGAAGATGAGCGGAATATCGCCTACCGTGCCGTGAGGGCCCTCCTTGGGAGGGCCGGGTGTCGTGGAGGGGTTGAAATCACCATCCGTAAAAGGATACCAATGGCAGCCGGGCTTGGAGGCGGGAGCTCGAACGCAGCTTCCACGCTTGTCGTTTTGAATGACTTCATGGGGCTCGCTTTCAGCCGGGACGAACTGATAGAAATAGGGGCGACGATAGGGGCGGATGTCCCTTTTTTTATTTTCGAAAAGACGGCATGGGCCTTCGGAATCGGCGACCGTCTCCAGGAAGCCGATAACATCCCCGTACTCTGGTTTGTCCTGCTGAACCCGGGGATCGAGATCTCGACGAAAACCGTCTATCAATGCCTCGATTTAGGATTGACAAAGGAGGGAATTGAGTTTAGCATACACAACTTTCGTACGGCGGAGGAAATTGCCGGGGGACTCCGGAACGACTTGGAAAATGTTGCTTTTCGCCTCTTTCCGGTACTGGCGGACTTGAAAAGAGTATTACTCGACCATGGCGCCCTGGGTTCTCTTATGTCCGGTAGCGGGTCAACGGTTTTCGGCATCTTCGAAGGCGAAAAAGAAGCCCTGAAGGCTGCCGAATCGTTGAGTCGAATAGGAATGTGGTCCGTATACACCGCCCATTCCTTGTAAGGAGTAGGAACGGTCGAACATTTTTTGGGGCGTCGTCAAGTGGTAAGACACAAGATTTTGGTTCTT
>DIEZ01000059.1:7003-14365 GCA_002418885.1 Syntrophaceae bacterium UBA5761 | reverse complement strand
GGAGTTTCTCTGGGAAAAGCCAATGTCGCTACTTTCAGTGACGGTGAGACCAGGGTGGAAATCAACGAAAATGTGCGGGGCATGGACGTATTCATCATCCAGTCGACCTGTCCGCCGGTAAACAACAACTGCATGGAACTGCTGATCATGATGGATGCCATGAAGAGGGCGTCGGCCGACCGGATCACAGCGGTGATTCCTTACTACGGTTACGCCCGGCAAGACCGAAAGGTCGCGCCGAGGGCCCCCATCACGTCTAAGCTCGTGGCGGATTTGATCACAACGGCGGGAGCGAACCGGGTCCTGTCGGTCGACCTCCACGCAGGACAGATCCAGGGTTTTTTCAATATCCCGGTGGACAACCTGTTCGCCACCCCGGTTCTTCTCGAGTATATCCGGACGAAGCCCCTGGAGAACCTTGTCATCGTTTCTCCCGACACGGGGGGCGTCGAACGGGCAAGAGCCTTCGGAAGGAGGCTCGGAGCCAACCTGGCGATCATCGACAAACGCCGTGAAGGACCTAATGAATCGGAGGTCATGAACATCATCGGAGACGTGAAGGGTAGGCGGGTGATCATCTTGGACGATATGATCGACACGGCCGGTACCGTGGTGAATGCCGCCGTGGCGCTCCAGGATGCGGGTGCCCTCGACATCTCGGTATGTGCCACCCACGGGGTTCTTTCCGGCCCCGCGATAGAGAGGATCGAGAATTCTCACATAAAAGAACTGATCATCACAGACACTATACCTCTCCACGACGGCGCGGCGGGTTGCAAGAAAATTGTCGTCCTTTCCGTCGCCGGCCTTTTGAGTGAGGCGGTCAGAAGGATCTACTATAACGATTCGATAAGTTCACTATTTGTTTAGGAGGCATTGATGGAAACGATGGAACTCAGCGCCCGGCTTCGCCGGGAGTCCGGGAAAGGACCTGCCAGGAGGTTGCGGTCGGCGGGGATGACCCCGGTCGTTTTTTACGGTTCAGGGGCGGGAGCACGTCATCTGGCGGTAAACAACCGGGAGCTTATGAAAATGCTCAAAGAACGTCATGAAAGCCTTTTCATCAAGCTCAAAATCGAGGACGACGGCAAGGAAGAAGAGCATATCTCCATGATCAAAGAGATCCAGGTGAGCCCTACCGGCAAGGGCGTTATTCACGTGGATTTTTACGAGATCAGGATGGACCACAAACTTGACATAGATGTCCCGATCCATTTTACGGGAGATCCGGTCGGGGTAGTCAACGGGGGAGAATTGCTCTATTTGAAGAGGGATTTAAAAATTTCGGGACTCCCCTCCATGCTGCCTGAATATGTTCAGGTAGACGTGAGTGGACTGGACATCGGAGATTCGCTGAACGTGGGTGACATCCCTCTGCCGGCAGGGGTGGAATCCGTTGATGCGCCCGATATCGCTATCGTTTCCGTTGCGGCGCCGAGAGTGGCGGAAGCGGCTGAGGCTGTCGCAGAGGAAGCAGCGGCGGCCGAACCTGAAGTCATCGGAAAGAAGGCGGAGGAGAAGGAAGAGTCATAAGGCATTTTTCACGGGTATGTTTGAGAGCCGGAAAGGGATTTGCGCCGAATGGATGAACCCCGTTGCTCGTATGAGAACGGGGTTTTTGATGGCCGAAAGGTTTCAGGGTTTGTGTGACTCATGAAGCTCATCGTAGGACTCGGGAATCCGGGAGACAGGTACAGGTTCACCAGGCACAACATGGGGTTTCTCGTCCTCGATGAGTTGGCCGAGGAACACGGAATTTCTCTGGGGCGCAAGAAGTTTGACGCCTATACCGGGGAAGGCGACATCGCCGGGACGACGGTTATGCTGGCGAAGCCGTGGGTGTTCATGAACCTGAGCGGCACCGCGGTCGGCCGGATTGTTTCCTTTTTCAAGCACGACCTTAACGACATCGTCGTCATCCACGACGACCTCGACCTTCCATTAGGCACCGTCCGGGTGAAGCAAGGAGGGGGGCATGGAGGGCACAAGGGCCTGATGTCTGTGATCGACCATCTGGGTGGCCGGGAATTCATCAGGGTGAGGGTCGGCATCGGCAAACCCCTTTTGAAGGAGATGACGGAAGAGTATGTCCTCCAGCCTTTCAGCCGCGAGGAGATGGATGCCCTCCCCGGCATTCTTGCGAAAGGGTCGGGGGCCGTCGTTGAGATTCTGAGCGCCGGCCTCCAGGCGGCAATGAGCCGGTATAATGCAAGGCGTGTCAGGGAGAAAGAGGAGGGTAAGGGCGGCCCTTGTTTGTCTTAGACATCTCCCGCTATGCGATGTTTGAAGGTTTCCTGGCCCTCCTTCTCGCCTACCTTTTTTTCTGGTATCTTCTCTACATTTCTAAAAAAAAACAGTTAAAACAATCACTCGACGGTTACTCACCGCCGGCCTATGATCTACGATTTTTCCCCAGCACCGTGGCCCCGGCAGCGCTTTGCCTGTTTGTCCTCCTGCTGGTTTTCTTGGAGCAAAAAACGTCCGCCCCTGCATTTCTCATGGGGGTACTTTCTTCGGCAGTGTTGGTCCTGCTTTCGAACCGCGCGGCTTCACCCGCCGTTTTGACCGGACTTTCCGTCTATCAAAGAGGACTGATCGCGGGATTGACTCGTGCCGGAATCGGCCTGGCGGGCATCGGGTTCTTTTATCATACCATAATCGGAGGGGAGGATACGGCGGTCGTAGGCGCGTACGCCCTTGGGGCGGGATTCGTCCTTTTTTTTGCGTCCCGGAAAGGGAAAAGAGAAAGCGAATCGGCTTCGAAAACCGTGTATGTCAACCTCGACGCATATGTATCTTACGTAGCCGTTCTCGTATCGGCGATGATTGTCGGCGAAAACCTCGCCCATAACTATCAGGTCTGGGTAGGAATGGCCGTTTTGATTACCATGGCCGGTCTTGCAGTGACGGCCGTAGCCGGGCCGATCCTCCTCGCGGTTAACGAAGATAAAGGCGGGAAAGCCTTGTGTTACATCACCGGTGCCGCAGTGCTGGCCTTCATGGCCTGCGTGTACCATCTGGACAGGAAACTGACGGCAACGATGGCCGCGAACGCGATCGCCGGCTCGGGAATGGTGGACAGGCTCGGTCCGTTCTGGTCTGCCGCCACCGGGTGTGTGTCCGCCCTCATCATGAGGGTTTTATGCCGCCGTTTTCCTTCCTCCGTACTTTTCGTCTATTTTGTCAGCATGGGCCTGTGGATCGCCTATCTGTTCTCAGGGCTTTACGGGATGGCGGTCGCCGGGGTCGGCATGATGGGGACGTTTTATCTCGACGTAGCCGTGTCAAACGCCGGAGGAGACGGGTCTTCCGAGGCCGGGAAGTTCATCCTCGTCGTTTCCTCCTTTTCCACCTTTGCCATCCTTGCCGCTTTCTCTGCCGTGGTAAGGAGCTATGCCGGTGAGGAAGACCTTCTCATCGACCTCACTCGAATCCTTACGGTTGCGTGCATCGTCTTAGGCGGGTTGACGGTTCGACTGATGCCCATCCTGGAAAAACGGTTCAATCGTCCGGGTCATGAAGCGCTTCTGCTTACCGTCGCTTTAGCCGTCCCCTGCGCCGTGGGCACGGTGCTCGGCCCGGAACCTCTTGTCGCGTTCATCGCCGGCCTGGTGGTTGTCGGGACATTGAACGGCCTGACGGGCAGGACAGAGGCGCATCAGGCGATTTCCGACATGGGCATCATCCGGCTGACAGCCCTCGTCTCGCTGGTCTTCGCGCCTGTTATCAGCAGTCTCTACGAATCCCTGCGTTAGTATTTTCGCTATCTTGTAAACGCCACCTCTTTTCTCTTCAATTATCGCATTTGTCTTCCTGTTGTTGCCACCAGAATCCATTTGTGATTCATATTTGCCGCTCTGCTCGGTACTCAGCCCCTTCTTTTTGAGTTGCCGCCCTTCGTTCCCTTAAGACTTGGCTTTTTTGTCCGTCTCCTTGGCTCGAGCAGTCTTCGCTCCGGCCTCCTTTTTCTTCAGAGGTTTTTGCCGCCTGGCCTCTACTGTCTTCCGTGATTTAGGCCCGGTAACTACCGTCTCAGTGGCCGTCGACATGGGCTTTTTAGGGGTCGGCTTTTTCTCCGGCTCCTTTTCCCCTCCGAGCATCTCGATTAGCTTGTCCAGGGCCTTTTCAAGGTTTTCCGGCCTCGTCCCCCCGGCCTGGGCCATATCAGGACGGCCGCCGCCGCTTCCGCCGACGATCGGTGCGATCTCTTTGACGATCCTCCCGGCGTCGTACCGAGCCGTCAGGTCTTTTGTGACCATACAAAGGAGCATCGCCTTGTCCCCCACTTTGCTGCCTAAAAGGATGATGCCCGACAGCATCTTGTCTCTCAGCTTGTCGCCGAAGTCACGCAGGGCCTTGACGTCGGAGGCCTCCACGGTCGTCGCCAAGACTTTGAGCCCGTCGAGCGACCTTACTTTCTTGATCATGTCGCCCGACTCCTTGGCGGCGAGTTTTCCTTTCAGGGTTTCGATTTCCCGCTCGAGTTCCTTCTGGTGCCGGATCATCTTCTCGACCCGGTCGACGACCTCGGCGGTACTCGCCCTCAGGAGGTTTGCCACGCTGTGGAGTTCGCGGTCGAGTTTCTTGACGTACTTGACTGCGGCAAGCCCCGTGACCGCCTCGATCCGTCGCACCCCCGCCGCGACGGCCGACTCGGAGACGATCTTGAAGAGGCCGATGTTTCCCGTCCGCGTGACGTGGGTGCCGCCGCAGAGCTCGGCGCTGACATCGCCCATCCTGACAAGTCGGACCTTGTCGGCGTATTTTTCGTCGAAGACGGCCTGGGCGCCGGTCTTGAAGGCCTCTTCTTTGGCCATGATGCTCGTTTTCACGGGAAGGTTCGCCTGGATGTATTCGTTCACGAGCATCTCGACCCGGTCGAGCTCGGCCTCTTCTATCTTGGAAAAATGGGTGAAATCGAAGCGTAGGCGGTCGGGCGTCACGAGCGAACCGGCCTGTTTGACGTGATCGCCCAGGACGTCGCGCAATGCGGCGTTGAGGAGGTGCGTGCCCGAGTGGTTGGCCTCGACGGCCCGTCGCGTCTTCACTTCGACCTTGAGGTGTACCGTGTCGTTTCTGCGGATTCTGCCTTTTCTAACCTTGCCTATGTGGGTGATGAGGTGTTCGTCGGGCCGCTGGGTATCCCAGACCTCAAACAGGAAGTCGTCGCCCTCGATGACGCCGGTGTCTCCGACCTGGCCGCCCGTCTCCCCGTAGAATGGCGTCTGGTCGGTTAATATCTCGGCGTTGTCGCCTTCCTCCACCACCTCCACCTCCTCGTCCTTCTTGAGGATGGCCGTGACGAACGAGGTCACCTCCGTCACCTCCTCGTAACCCACCATCTCTGAGCGGATTCCCTTGAGGACGAGCTTTTTGTAGCTGTCGGCTACCGCCGTCTCGCCGCTCCCCTTCCAGGATTCGCGAGCCCTTTCCCGCTGTTCTTCCATAAGCTTCTCGAAACCTTCCATGTCGACCGTAAAGTTGTCTTTCTTGACGATGTCGGCCGTTAGGTCGACGGGGAATCCGTAAGTGTCGTAGAGCTTGAAAACGACGTCCCCGGGGATGACGGTCTTTCCGGCTTTCTTGAGGTCTGTGACCTCATCGTTGAGGATGCGCAGTCCTGTGTCGAGGGTCTCGAGAAAACGTTGTTCCTCGTTGAAGATGACCTTCTGGATGAAAGACTGTTTTTCCGCGATGTCGGGGTAGGCGTCCTTCATCACGTCGACGACGGCTATCACGACGTCGTGCAGGAAGGGTTTATCGAAGCCCAGGAGTTTTCCGTGGCGGCAGGCGCGCCTCAGTATGCGGCGCAGGACGTAGCCGCGCCCTTCGTTGCTGGGGAGCACCCCGTCACCTATGATGAAGGTTACGGCCCGGCTGTGGTCGGCGATGACCCTCATGGACACGTCGCCGTTTTCGCTTTTCCCGTAACGCTTACCGCTCATTTTTTCGACGAACCTGATGATCGGGAAAAGCAGGTCGCATTCGTAATTGCTCTTGACGCCCTGGATGACGGCGGCGAGACGCTCAAGGCCCATGCCCGTGTCGATGTTGGGTTTGGGTAGGGGATTGAAGTTTCCCTTTTCGTCGCGGTCGAACTGGGTGAAGACGTGGTTCCAGAGCTCGAGATGGCGGTCGCACTCGCAAAACACGCTGCATTCGGGCCGGCCGCAACCGACGTCGGGTCCCTGGTCGTAGATGATTTCCGAGCACGGCCCGCAAGGCCCGGTTTCTCCCATCATCCAGAAATTGCTGTCCATTCCCATGCGCACGATCCGCTCGGTGGGAACCCCTATCTGCTTGTTCCAGATCTCGAAGGCCTCGTCGTCATCCTGGTAGATGGTGACCCACATCCTGTCCTTGGGCAGCCCCATGGTTACGGTCAGGAACTCCCATCCCCAGGCGATGGACTCCTTCTTGAAGTAGTCTCCGAAAGAGAAGTTCCCCAGCATCTCGAAGAAAGTGTGGTGACGGGCCGTATAGCCGACGTTTTCGAGGTCGTTGTGCTTACCGCCGGCGCGGACGCACTTCTGGGAGCTCGCCGCCCTGGTGAAGCCACGGTTCTCGAGGCCGAGGAAAAGATTCTTGAACTGCACCATGCCTGCATTGGTGAAAAGGAGCGTAGGGTCATCCTTGGGAATCAACCCCGAACTCGGGACGATGGTGTGTCCCCGGTCTTCGAAGAATTTTAAAAACTGCTTTCTGATTTCACTCCCCGTCATCAATCTCTTCCTCCTTGTTTCTTAAGACTTCGAATATCTTCCCCGCAGGCAGGCCTTTACCTATCAGACTCCGGGCCAGACGGTTTTTCTCCTTCCGGTCGAGCTCCGCGACGGGACGGTTTTTCAACTTTTTTTTCAGGAGCACTGCCAGCGCCTCCTCTTCCGGAAACTCTTTCCGGACCTCGGCTATGGCCCTCCTGATGATTTCGCGGGGTATCCCCTTTTCGCCGAGACTCCTTTCGATTCGCCGGTCTCCGTAAAGCCGGTTCACGGCGAGGTCCCTGGCCCATTCTTGGGCGAAGGCGTCGTCGTCGATGTATCTCAGGCCCGAAAGCTTCTCGATTACCTTCCCGACGACGGATTCACCGAACCCCTTATCCCTGAGTCGGGACTCCATTTCTTTCTTACTGCGGCTTCGGAGGGACAGGAGGCGCAGGGCCTTCTGCTGTGCCTTCTCGAAGGGCCGGTCGCCAGCCATCTCATTGCGCCTCTTGAGCGCCCTTCACGCCGAGTTTCTCCCGGACTTCGTTTTCCACCTGGGCCGTAAGCTCCGGGTGCTCCCGGAGGAATTGTTTGGTGTTCTCCCTTCCTTGGCCTAATCTATCACCCCTGTACGAATACCAGGCGCCGCTCTTTTCGA
>DIEZ01000059.1:0-6965 GCA_002418885.1 Syntrophaceae bacterium UBA5761 | reverse complement strand
CCGAAGATGATGTCGAATTCGGCCTCGCGGAAGGGTGGGGCCAGCTTGTTCTTGACGACTTTTACCCTTGTCCGGTTGCCGATGACGCTTTCACCCTGTTTGATGGAGGCAATCTTCCGGATGTCCAGCCGTATGGAGGAATAGAACTTGAGGGCGTTTCCGCCCGTCGTGGTTTCCGGGTTTCCCATGAATACGCCGATCTTCATCCTGAGTTGATTGATGAAAATCACCGTCGTTTTTGACTTGCTGATGCTGCCGGTGAGTTTTCTCAGGGCCTGGGACATAAGTCTCGCCTGGAGGCCCATCTGGGCATCGCCCATGTCGCCCTCAAGTTCCGACCGGGGGACCAAGGCCGCCACAGAGTCGATCACGAGCACGTCGAGGGCGCCGCTCCTCACCAGCGTTTCCGCTATCTCCAGGGCCTGTTCGCCGCTGTCGGGCTGCGAGATCAGGAGGTCGTCCGTGTTGACCCCGATCCGCCGGGCGTAAGAGACGTCGAGGGCATGTTCGGCGTCGATGAAAGCGGCGAGCCCGTTTCGCTTCTGGGCCTCGGAAACCACGTGGAGGGCGAGGGTAGTCTTGCCGCCTGACTCGGGCCCGAAGATCTCGACTACCCGGCCGCGGGGAAGGCCACCGATGCCGAGGGCCATGTCGAGGCTGAGAGAGCCTGTGGGGATGGCGGGGATGTCGGCTATAGCCTCGCTCCCCCCGAGTCTCATGATGGAGCCCTTCCCGAACTGCCGTTCGATCTGAGTGATCGCCAGCTCTACCGCCTTCTGCCTGTCGTCTCCTGCCATGTTGTGCCTCCGATCAATTTTATTATTGTGGAGAGTTTTTTGTTTCGGTTTCCGCCGGTTCGCCTTCTCCCTCGAAGGGGAAGAATTCAAGTGCACTGTAGACGGCCCCCTTCGGTGTCAGGTCGCTCTTGAACAGAGTGAGCCCATCCGCCGTAAACCCTCCCGCCCGGTAATCGTTTTTTTTCTCGAGAACCTGCTCGAGGCCCGAGACCTCGCCCGGTGACCGGAAGCGGCCGAGGGTCAGGTGCGGTTTGAAGCCTCGGCCCTCTTTTTTGAATCCCTGGACTTCGAGGGCATTGTCTATATCCCGTTGCAGCCACGCCAGTATGTCCAGCCGTCCTCCGACGCCGACCCAGAGGACCCGCGGTCGTTTCGGACTAGGAAAGACCCCCAGTCCTTCAACCGTGAGGTGAAAGGGACCGGTCCCACAGGCCGCCGACCCCGCCACCCTGGAAATCCGGGCTATCTCCTCTCCGGAGATTTCCCCGAAAAACTTGAGGGTGAGGTGGATTCCCTCAGGCTTTGTCCAGCGGACGCCCCCGACCCGCCTCTTCAAACTCTCGCTGATTCTTCCGAGTCCGGACTTTACCCCTTCCGGGAGGTCGATAGCGAGGAAAGACCGGACGCGCTCGTCGTCAGCCATTGGGATACGCCCCCGTCAGGTATCTTCTCAGCATCTCGAGCGCCCATCGGGCCGAGATCTCCTTAACCCGTCGGCGCTCCCCGCGGAAGTGAAAGAGGCGACAGGTAGTTTTTTCCCTGTCGGCGAGGGCGATGTACACCGTGCCCACGGGTTTGGCCTCCGTGCCGCCTGTCGGGCCGGCGATTCCCGTCACCCCGACGCCGAGGTCTGTTCCGGCCTTTTTCACCGCACCTTCGGCCATCAGCCGGGCCGTTTCTTCGCTCACGGCCCCGCATCCGTCGATGACCTCCGCCGGTACGCCGAGGAGGTCGGTCTTGCTTTTGTTGCTGTAGACGACATAGCCACGCTCCAGGAACAGGGAGCTTCCCGGGATGTCCGTGAGTCTGTCCATGATGAGCCCGCCCGTACAGGATTCCGCCACCGCAAGTGTTAATCTCTTCCGCGTCAATAGAGACGCCACGATGCCCTCGATCGTGTTGTCATCATGACCGAAGATGTACTTTCGCAGGCCCCCCTCGACTTTCGACTCCACATCCGAAAGGGTCTTTCTCGCCTCTTCCTCCGAAGGACTCCTGACGGTGAGGACGAGGTGGTTTTCGGGGAACCGGGGGTAGAAACCTATGCTCAGACCCTCGAATCCGAGGTCAAGACCCGACACCGTCTGGTCCACTTTGGCCTCCGAGAGGCCGAAGAGCTTGATGGTCCGGCCGACGACGACCGTCCGCGGCCCGGGCTCCATTTCCTTCAGCAGCGGAATGACTCCTTCCGGCAGCATCCGCTCGACTTCGCCGGGGACGCCGGGGATGACGGAGATCAGCTTGTCCGCCCTCTTCAGGGCGAATCCCCAGGCCGTCCCCGTAGGGTTGTGGATGGGCATCGCCCCCTCGGGAAACATCGCCTGTTTTTCGTTGTTGGGTGTCCAGGCGACCCGGAGTCGCTCGAGACGGGACCTGACCTCCCGCAGCACGTCCTCATCCGTGTAAAGGGCAAGGCCGTAAGCCTTCGCTACGGCCTCCGTGGTGATGTCGTCTGCCGTTGGTCCGAGGCCGCCTGTGACGATCGCGGCGTCGGCCGCATCAAGGATGTAGTCGAGCCCCTTCCTTATGTCGGCGTATTCGTCGCCTACGGACATGATTACCGAGACACGCCATCCCTGTCTGTTCACGGCCTCGGCGATGAAAGAAGAATTCGTGTCCCGTATCCTGCCGCTCGTCAGTTCGTTTCCGATGGTTAATATGCCGATTTTCAAATCGAAACCTTCTTTCGAAAGGGCTGTCGTCTTCATATGCCAAAGAACCGGATTATAGCGAGTAGCACGACATTCCCGTAGATTCCAGCAACGACGTCGTCCCCCACCACACCGTAACCCCCGGGGCATTTTGCCTCACAGAGGCGGGCGGGGAAGGGTTTGATGATATCAAAAAACCGGAAGAGGAGAAAACCGCAAAGCATATGCCAGGCCGTCGGCGTGACCAGGAACAGGGTGAACTGAAGGCCGGCGATCTCGTCGATGACGATCTGCGAGGCGTCTTTTTCCCGGAAAAGGCCTTCCGCCTCTCCTGATACGTAAACGGCCAAAAAGGCGAAGGCCGTTATGGACAGCAGGTAAAGGGGCCACGGAAAACGGGCGAAAACAAGGTAAAGAGGGATACCCACCACCGTCCCCGCCGTACCGGGAGCGAAGGGGACAAATCCGCTGCCGAGGCCGGTCGCGGCAGCCTTGATCAACCTTTCCGTCAGGTAGCACCTCGCTCGGATTTATGAATGTTTCAAATACCTTCTTTTACAAAGCATGTCAATGAGGTTTTGCTGAAAAATTCCCTTGACAGTAGAACAAACGTTCTACTATGATCAGGGCCATGGACCGAACGAGAAGGACTTCCCGGGACGTGGAAAGGAAGATTTCGGAGTTTTTCCTCCGGAATCGTCGGATGCCCACCTACTCCGAGATGACGGCGCTACTGGGGGTGCGCTCCAAGAGCGTAGTCCATTTCTGGGTGAAAAAGCTCCTCGGAGAAGGGGCTTTAGAGAAGGATTCGAAGGGTTTTCTCCGGCCCCTGCGCCCTGCCTTCCCGCTCCCTCTCGTGGGTGAGATCCAGGCCGGTTTCCCGTCACCGGCGGAAGAGGAACTCAGGGACCTCATCTCCCTGGACGAGTACCTGATCACCAGGCCGGAATCTTCTTTCCTCCTCAAGGTGAGCGGTGACTCCATGGCGGGGGCGGGGATCATGCCGGGAGACCTGGTGATCGTCGAGAAGGGCAGGGAGCCGCAAAGCGGCGACATCATCCTGGCCCAGGTGGACGGGGAGTGGACGATGAAGTACTTCTCGAAACGCGGCGGCAGGATCCTCCTGGAGGCGGCCAACGAGAAGTACTCTCCCATACGTCCGAAGGAAGAACTCCGGGTGGGTGGTGTCATAACCGCCGTTATCCGGAAATACCATCGGTGACTGCAATGAACGAAACGGTCTTCAGCATCCGTTCCTGGCCGCAGGCGATCCTCCACGTGGACGGCGATGCCTTTTTCACCACCTGCGAGGAAGCTGTCCACCCGGAGTTGAGAGGAAAGCCCCTTGTCACCGGAGGGGAGCGCGGGATCGTCGCCTGCGCGAGCTACGCGGCCAAACGTCTGGGGGTCAAGCGGGGCGTTCCCCTCCACGAGGCGAAAGCGCTCTGTCCCGGCCTCATCGTCCTGCCCTCCGACTACGAGACTTACAGCCTCTTCTCCCGGCGGATGTTCGGCATCGTCAGGAGATTCACTCCCCAGGTCGAGGAATACTCTGTCGATGAGGCCTTCGCGGACCTTTCAGGGATGAGGCGGGTGCATCATTCTTCCTACGAGACCATCGCCCTCAGGGTCAAGGAGGAGATCAAGAAGGAATTGGGCATCAGTGTGTCCGTTGGCTTGAGTATTACGAAGGTCCTGGCGAAGGTTGCTTCCAAACACGAGAAACCGGACGGCCTCACCGTGATCCCCGGGAGGGGGATTCCCGAGTACCTCCGCGGCCTGCCCGTGGAGAAGGTCTGGGGTGTCGGCCCGGCGACCGCCGGTTACCTCGAAAAGATCGGTGTCCGTACCGCCCTGGAATTCGCGAGGCTCCCGGAGAAGACGGTCCTGAGGCATTTTACCAAGCCGGGTCGGGAGATATGGCGGGAACTGCGGGGGGAGTCCGTCTATCCCGTTTCCACAGACGAGAAGAGCGTTTATGCCTCCATCAGCAAGACCAAGACCTTCGCACCCCCTACGACCGACCCGGAATATCTCTTCGCCCAGCTTTTGCGGAATTACGAATCGGCCTGCATCAAGGCGAGACGTTACGGCCTTGCCCCCCGGAGGGTCGTCCTTTTCCTCAAGAAAAACAATTTCAGCTTTCGGGGCGGAGAGGCCGGGTTTAACCGCCCCTCGGCCTATCCGATGGAAGTATCGGAGACCTTGCGAGCCCTCTTTGCTGAGATCTACGAGGGGAGGGAAATCTACCGGGCCACGGGGGCGATTCTCCTGGACCTGGTCCCGGACCGGAACGTCCAGTACTCTCTCTTCGAGGACCCGGTGAAGGCCGAGAAGGTGCGTCGCCTGTACAGAGCGGCGGACGTCCTGGGCGGTAGGTTCGGCAAACACACCCTGCACCTGGGCGGTTCCCATCCGATCGAAGTCTTGGGAAAGGGCAGGCGCGGTGAGCCCACGGCACGACAGCAGACCCGTTTCCCCGGCGAGACGGCGCGCAAACACCTGGCCCTCCCGGTCATCCATGTAAAGGTTTGAATTTAAGCGCGCCGCAGGGAATACCTGGGCGGGAGTTGACGGTTGCCCGGTTCCCGGTCAGCGGTGTCGTTCGAGGTATTCTCTGAGAAAAGGCGCCGTACGGGAATAGCTCGTCTTCGCAACGTCTTCCGGCCTTCCCCAGGCGATCACGCGCCCCCCTCCGTCACCCCCCTCCGGGCCAAGGTCGATCACGCAGTCCGCGGAGGCGATCACGTCGAGGTCGTGCTCGATCACGATCACCGTGTCCCCGCGGTCGACAAGACTTTGGATGACCGACAGGAGTTTCGCCACGTCAGCCATATGGAGGCCCGTCGTCGGTTCGTCGAGGACATAAAACGAACGTCCGGCGCCGGATAGGGCGAGTTCCGAGGCGAGCTTTGTCCGCTGTGCCTCGCCGCCCGAAAGGTTCGTGCTCGGCTGGCCCAGGCGCATGTAACCCAGGCCGATCTCGGAGAGGAATTTCAAGGGCCGGACCACCTTGGGAAACACGCCGAAGAAGTCCGCGGCTTCGTCGACCGACATCTCCAAGACATCGGCGACGGTCTTTCCCTTGAAAGTAATACTCAATGTGTCGGGGTTGTAACGCTTGCCGCCGCAAGCCTCGCAGGTAACGAAGACGACAGGAAGCAGGGCCATCCGGACCCGGTGGTGCCCTTGCCCCTCGCACTCCGGGCACTGCCCGGAGGCGACGTTGAAGGAGAAGCGGCTCGGACTGTAGCCCCTCGCCCTGGCCTCCGGTGTTTGGGCGAAGATGTCGCGTACCGCGTTCATTACGCCGACGTAAGTGGCGGGGACCGACCGGGGTGTGCGGCCGATGGGCGATTCGTCCACCTCTTTGGCGTGGTCGACCTTTTCCCAGCCTTTGAGGTCCTCCAGGACAGGCGGTAGCTCCCGGCGGGCAATTCGAGCTTTCAGGGCGCGGAAGAGGATGTCGCGCACGAGGGTCGATTTTCCCGAGCCGCTCACGCCGGTCACGCAGGTAAGGCGCCCAAGCGGAAAATCGACCGTCACATCCTGAAGATTGTGAAGATGGGCGCCGACGACTGTGACTCGTTCGCAGCCTTCGAGGGGACGTTTTTCCCGGGCAGGGATGCGTCCTTCTCCGCGGAGCCACGCCCCGGTCACGGATTTTTTCGCTCGGGCGATGACGGAAGGGGGTCCGGCCCGGACGATGTCGCCGCCCAGGGGACCCGCCCCCGGGCCGAGGTCGACGACGTAGTCGGCAGCGCGGATGACGGGTTCCTGGTGCTCGACGACGATTACCGTATTGCCGCGGTTGCGTAATTCGGTGAGGGACTCCAGCAGAGACCGGACGTCCCGCGGATGGAGGCCGACAGTGGGTTCGTCGAGGATATAACAGGTGCCGCGTAGGCTTGAGGCCAGTTCGGCGCAGATGCGGATACGCTGGTTCTCTCCTGTCGAGAGCGTGTTCATCGCCCGGTCGAGGGCGAGATACCCGACGCCGAGCCTGTCGAGGGAAGCGAGGCGGCCCGAGAGCTCCGGCAGTATTTGCCGGCCGACTTCCTCTTTTTTGAGGGTAAGCCCTTCGACCCACGTTCGTAAGTCTCGGATCGGCAGGCGGGAGACTTCTCCGATGTTTCGTCCCCCGAGCCGGAAGGAAAGGGCCTCAGGCCGGAGCCGAGTCCCCCCGCAGGCGGGGCAGGGCCGAGGTTCTCCGTCGTCTGGTTCTACGGGCGCCGTGCCGGCGCCTCCACAAGCCGGGCAGGCCCCAAACCTCTGACTCCAAGTGAAGAGCCTCGGG
>DIEZ01000020.1:34941-35062 GCA_002418885.1 Syntrophaceae bacterium UBA5761 | reverse complement strand
GTGGACTCAGGGATGAGGCGGAGATCCGGGGACACCGGAGGACTTACATCGGCGCTCTGCCGGGAAAGATAATCCAGCTGCTGAAAAAGGCAGGGTCGAGTAACCCCGTCTTATGCCTGGA
>DIEZ01000020.1:33789-34840 GCA_002418885.1 Syntrophaceae bacterium UBA5761 | reverse complement strand
CATGTTCATCACGACGGCGAACGTCTTGCATACGATCCCGGCGCCGCTTCAGGATAGGATGGAGGTGATCAGGATCGCCGGTTACACCGAGTCGGAAAAGATGAATATCGCGAAGAGGTTCCTCGTCGCGAAGGAGATGGAGGCAAACGGACTCAAGAGCGAGAACATCAGCTTTACCGACGGCGCGCTGTTGACGATCATCCGTCAGTACACGAGGGAGGCGGGCGTGAGGAACCTCGAGCGGGAAATCGCCTCTATCTGCCGTAAAGTCGCGAAAGAGATCGTCACAAGCGGCAATCATGGGCAGATAAAGATCAACTCCAAGAACGTCCATAAGTACCTCGGCATTCCCAAGTTCAGGCACGGCGAGGCCGAGGGCAAGAACGCCGTCGGGCTGACGATAGGACTCGCCTGGACGGAGTTCGGCGGGGAGCTCTTGCCGATCGAGGTATCGATCATGCGGGGCACGGGAAAGCTGACGCTCACGGGGAAGCTCGGCGACGTGATGCAGGAATNNCACTTACGTGAGGTCGAGGTCGGATGAGTTCGGCCTCCCGGAAAACTTCTATAAGGACATGGATGTTCACGTCCATGTACCGGAGGGCGCTATCCAGAAGGACGGACCGTCCGCCGGCATCGCCATCGCCACATCGATCGCCTCGGCGCTCACGAAGCGGGAGGTCAGGGGTGATCTCGCCATGACCGGTGAGATTACTCTGCGGGGAAGGGTGTTGCCGATCGGTGGGTTGAAGGAAAAGATCCTTGCGGCCCATCGTGCGAACCTCAAGGTCGTCATCATCCCGAAGGATAACGAAAAGGACCTCGTAGACATTCCGCCGAATGTTTTGAAAGCCGTTGAAATCGTCTTGGTCGAAAACGTGGACGATGTTCTGCAGGTCGCGTTGGCCGGCAAGTCGGAAGAGGCACGGACAGGAGAAAAGGAGGAAGAGACCCAGGTCCCCATCGTGCCCGGGTCCGAAGCGCCGGAAGTGAGGATCAACGCCTGAAAGAAGGATTTAATCCTTGACAACGCTCGTTCTGCTGTGGAATA
>DIEZ01000020.1:0-33749 GCA_002418885.1 Syntrophaceae bacterium UBA5761 | reverse complement strand
GTCACAGGTTCAAGTCCTGTTCCGCCTACCAGTGAAAAATAGAATTCGGGGTCGTAGTTAAGCCCGGTTATAACGCCGGCCTGTCACGTCGGAGAGCGTGGGTTCAAATCCCATCGACCCCGCCAATGATCAAAGGGGTCGGCCAGAGTAAAGGCCGGCCCCTTTGCATTCTGTTGATTTGCTTGCCGTTATGTGTGTCCTGTTATAATATTCGCCCAGCGATATCGAAATGGAGTTTCCATCATGCGAGTGACTGATAATACGGAAATCTGCGGTATCTGCGGGGCGAAACAGTCCGTCATTTACTGCGACGGCTGTAGCAGGCCGTTGTGTGTAGACTGTCGTGAATTCGACCTCTGGGGTTACGGCTGCGGTCACGTCGACACGAAGGTTTTTTGCCCGAGCTGTTTCAGAGACCCCCTTGTTAATCCTTACAGCGGATTCGAACTATAGAGCCTTGGCCGCGGGACGGAATGTCCGTCGCTCAGGCGACGGGGCAGGCCTCGTTTTCGATCTCTGTCCTGGCCTTGCTTGTAGGCGCCGGGGTTGATGGAGGAGGAATTTCCAGGTGGGTATAAGGGATCTGTTGAAGGCGGCGGTAAAGAAAGAGCCGGAGCGGCTCGAGCGGGAGATTCAGGAAATCATCGCCGAGGGAGAGGCGGCGGGGATCATCGACCATTACTCCGGTCAGATGATCCGAAACATCCTCGAATTCAGGGAGACGGTCGTACGGGAGATCATGAAACCGAGGACGGAGATCGTAGCGCTTCCGGTCGATACGACGATACACGAGATACTGGAACTGATATCGAACCACGGCTACACCAGGATGCCCGTCTACCGGGAGACGTTGGACAACATTGTCGGCATTCTGAATGTGAAAGACCTTTTCAAGATGTGGTCGCAAGAGGTGGGCAGCGATGAGATTCTGGCCGTCCTGCAAAAACCCTACTACGTGCCCGAGACGAAAAACATAAACTCCTTGTTCCATGAGTTGAAGGCGGAACGCCGTCAAATGGCAATCATCATCGACGAATACGGGGGCACTGCGGGCCTCGTCACCATCGAAGACCTGATCGAAGAGATCGTAGGGGAGATAGCGGGTGAGTATGAGTCGGAAGAGAAAAAAATCGTCGAGATCGCCGACGGCACCTTCCTGGTGGACGGTAGGGTCGAGATAGAGGAGGTCGAGGCGTGTTTCGGTGTGCAGATACCCAAGGGAAAGTACGAGACACTCGGCGGGCTCATCCTTCATCTGATCCGGAAGATACCGGCGTCCGGGGAAAAGGTCTCCTGCGGTTGCCTGGAAATGGCCGTTGAGTCTGCCGACGAGAAGAGGATCAAAAAGGTCAGGGTCAGGAGGACGGCGGAAAAGGAGAAGAGCGAGGAAGCGGCCCTGCCAGAGATATCGACATGAGCAGGAAAACGCTGCTCCTGTCTTCTTTTTCGGGGGTACTCCTCTGCCTTTCCTTCCCGAAGGCGGACATCTCGGTCGCGGCCTTTTTTGCCTTTCTTCCCCTCTTCTATGCGATAAGGGGCGTCTCCGCGAAAGACGGGTTCAAGGCGGGCGTGGTCGCCGGTTTTGTCTGCAACGTCGGCGTCTTGTACTGGGTTGCTTACGTCGTCGTGAAATACGGCTATCTGCCTCTGTACGTGGGACTCGCGGCTATGCTGGCGGTAGCCGCGATCCTCAGCGTCTATACGGCCCTTTTTGCCGGCGGGCTTGCTTTTCTGTCTAAAAAGGGGGGGTCGATAGCATTAGCCGCGCCATTACTGTGGGTCTGCGTCGAGTTCGGTAGGTCGCACCTGCTGACCGGGTTTCCGTGGGAAAATCTTGGTTACTCTCAGCACCGGAATCTGCTTTTGCTGCAGATATCAGACGTGACGGGGGTCTACGGCATCAGTTTTCTCGTCGTTTTCGTGAACGCCGTCCTCTATGACCTATTGAATCTGAAGGAGAAAAAAAAGGCCGTCGTCATCGCCGAGGCGGCGACGGCGGTTGTCACCCTGGGACTAATCCTTTCCTACGGGTACTATAAGACGGAAAAGGTGAGGGCGGACCTGGAAAAAGCCCCCGGCGGGGAAGTCATGGTCGTGCAGGGTAACATCGACCAGAGCATCAAATGGGACCCGGCATATCAGCGGGAAACCATTGACATCTACCGAAAATTGACGCTCGAAGGCCGTCCCTCAGAAGGGGGGTTGATCGTCTGGCCGGAGACGGCTACGCCCTTTTATTTTCAAGACAGGGATGATTACCATCGGGAGGTCGCGGACATTGCGCGCCGATCAGGCTCCTACCTGCTCTTCGGCAGCCCCAGCTACCTGGTCGAAGGGGGAAGACAGCATGTCCTCAACAGCGCCTTCCTCCTCTCTCCCTTGGGCACCGTCGCCGGCAGGTACGACAAGGTCCATCTTGTGCCCTTCGGCGAGTATGTACCCCTGCGGTCCCTCATCCCATTCATGGGAAGGATCATCGTCGGCATGGAAGACATGCTGCCGGGGAAAGGATTCCACCCTCTCCGGCTGGACACGGAAAAGGTCGGAACGTTGATATGTTATGAGGCCGTCTTCCCCGAGATCGCAGCGGAATACAGGCGCCTGGGCGTGCGTCTTTTCGTGAACATCACGAACGACGCCTGGTTCGGCCGTACGGCGGCCCCTTATCAGCACCTGTCGATGGTCAAGTTGCGGGCTGTCGAAAACAGGGCCTACATCGTCCGGGCGGCCAATACCGGCATCAGCGCCGTCATCGCGCCGACGGGTGAGGTCGTCGCCCGGACGGGGCTGTTTGAAAGAACCGTCCTCAAAGGGAAGGTCAAGTGGACGGACGGAATGACTTTTTATTCGAGGTTCGGAGACGTCTTTGCCTATGGGTGCTTTGCCGCCACGGCGATACTGTTTCTCCGGCCCATTGTGAGGAGGAAGAAAAATGATCGAAGAAATAACGGAAACCCTGCAGGACCTGAAGAAAAGAATGGCCGTACTGGGAGACTATCTTTGAATTAGCCGCGCGCAGAGAAAGGATGCAGGAAATAGAGAAACTCGCTGCCCGGGAAGACTTCTGGGGCGATGCGGAAAAGGCCAAAGAGCTGTTGAAGGAGAAGACTCGCCTCGAAAACTCCGTTCATTCGTGGACGGAGCGGATGAAAGAGCTCGAGGAGTTGGAGCAACTTCATCAACTGGCACTCGAAGAAAACGACCGGCAGGCCCTCGAAGAGGTCGACCGCGACGTAGGCAGGCTCCGGGATACAGTCAGGAACGATGAACTCAAGGCCCTGCTCAGCGGCGAGGACGACGCCAGGAACGCCATCCTTTCCATCCATGCGGGCGCCGGCGGGACGGAGGCGCAGGACTGGGCGGAGATGCTCCTCCGGATGTACCTGAGGTGGGCCGAAAGAAGGGGTTTCAAGGCAAACATCATCGATTATCAACCCGGTGAAGAGGCAGGGTTGAAAAGCGTTACGGTGACCATCGAGGGAGATCATGCGTACGGGTATGCCAAGGCGGAAAACGGCATACACCGCTTGGTCAGAATCTCACCTTTCGACGCCGGCGGCAGGAGACACACGTCCTTCGCCGCCGTTTTCGTCTACCCGGAGATAGACGAGAAGATACAAGTCGACATCGACGAGAAAGATTTGCGGATCGACACGTACCGGTCGACAGGAGCCGGGGGCCAGCATGTCAACAAGACTGACTCGGCCGTAAGGATCACGCATATCCCCACAGGCATAGTCGTTCAATGCCAGAACGAGAGGTCGCAGCACAAGAATAAGGCCATGGCCATGAAGGTCCTGCGGTCGAGGCTCTACGAGCTCAAGGAAAGAGAGAAGAACGAAAAGTTGAGCGAGATCGAAAAGACAAAAAAGGAAATCGCCTGGGGAAGCCAGATACGTTCATATGTCCTCCATCCTTACAAGATGATAAAAGACCACCGCACGAACCTCGAGGTCGGCAACGTGGCGGCCGTGCTCGACGGGGACATAGACGACTTCATCGAGGCCTACCTGTTGAAAAAAGAATGACCCTTACGGGAAAAGATGAGGAAAAAGTTGTGCATATTTTCCTTTTCATAAGGGTAAAAATGTATTATCGTCTCTGCGGTCTTTGATCTGAACGGAGCAGTCTTTTACCAGGAGGTGTAAGATGGTGCGATTCGGACTCTTCGGTTTTGTGCTGTGCTTGATTTTTTCTATGTCTTGTTCGTACCCTGTCGAAGCGGCTGATGCATCGCGGCAGACAGACCGGATAAATCTCACTTTCCTCTTTCAAAGTGAAAATGCTCCGCTTGAGAAGACCGCAGCGACCGAAGCCGGCAAAAGCGATACGGTGAAGACTAAAGCCGTCCTGGTCTCATCCAAAGAAGAACAGGTTCCGAAGGTCAGGCTGATAACGGAGACGGACTCAAAGGAAAACGACCAGCCGTCACTGGGTGTGAAATCCAGCGCAGGCAAAGAGGTAAAGGGAGAAGCCCTACGAGAGGCCAGCGGTCAGGAAACGCTGGACGTGGCACTCGACCTCTTGAGCCAATCGCGAAATTTCTGGGAGAAGGGCGACATAGATGACGCCCTCAAGTCCCTTGACGAGGCCTACGCCCTCATTCTCGAAGTCAACGGAGATCCCGACCTGTGTCGGCAGAAGGACGACCTGCGGTTGATGATCTCCAAGATGATCGTTCAAGTCTGTGCCTCCCGCCACACCGTCACTAACGGGAAACAAAGCGAAATCCCGCTTATCATGAATGCCGATGTGGAAAAAGAGATCCGCTCTTTCCAGACTGTTGAGCGGGGGTTTTTCCTCAGGTCATACCATCGGGCGGGGATGTATCTTCCGTCCATACAAAAAAATTTGAAGGAAGCCGGGTTGCCGAAAGAGCTGGCCTGGCTCCCACTCGTCGAGAGCGGTTTTCAGGTCGGTGTGCTCTCGAGGGCAAGGGCATTGGGGTTGTGGCAGTTCATTCCTTCCACGGGTTACAAATACGCCCTGAAGCGGGACCAGTGGGTCGATGAGAGGATGGATGTCGAAAAATCGACGAAGGCGGCGATCGCCTACATGAAGGAGCTTCACGACATCTTCGGCGATTGGTTGACCGTGCTCGCCGCCTACAATTGCGGAGAAGGTAAGGTCCTGAGGGTTATCTCGAAGCAACACATCAACTATCTCGACCGTTTCTGGGATCTCTACCGGCAGCTTCCCCAGGAGACAGCGCGTTACGTGCCAAGATTTCTCGCAACCCTGCACATCATCCGAGACCCCAAAAAATATGGGATGGACCTGTCGGAAAACCCCGAAAAACCGATTCCCTATGAAATGGTCAAGAGCAATAAATGCATGCGACTCGAGGACATTGCCAACAAGATGAACGTTCAGGTCGAAACCCTTCAGATGCTGAACTCCGAGCTGAGGCTGAGGACGACTCCCGACGGCGTTTATAACCTGAAGGTCCCCGCGGGGACGGGTGTGCAATTTGCCAAGGTGGCCGACGAGATTCCGAAGTGGGAGCCGCCTCCTCCGCGCCGGTCGGCAAGCAAGTACATAAAACACCGTGTCAGGGCCGGAGAGACCGTCGGCAGCATAGCCAAAAGGTATCACATCTCGAGGAAGGATATACTTGCCGTCAATAAAGTTTCCGCAAAGAGACCTCTGAAGGTTGGGCAGAGAATCAGGATTCCTGTGGAGAGGGATCTGGACGTGCCCGTCAAGTCGGCGAAGAAGAAAGCGGGCAAAAAGGTCGTCCGAGCGGCCGTAGCCGGAGAGACAATCAAATACAGGGTGAAGAGGGGAGACACCCTTGCTTCTATAGCGGCGAAACACAACACGACCGTTGCCGAGATTAAAAAGATTAACGGCCTCAAAGGAAATAAAATAATGACCAATCAAATCGTAAAAATCAGAAGCAGCAGTATGGCAAGGAAAGGTTCCTGACGGTCGGCGGGGCATAAAGCACGGCACAAGAGCTGAAGGGGGGCGGAGAAAATCCGCCTTTTTTTATCAGTATCAGTCGCCGGCCGTGATAGAGCGCCTGTAGAGAGAGAAAAAAAGCTCTTCCTCTTTCTTTTTCATCTTGCGGCCCGCCGAACGGTCTGTCTCATGGTCGTAGCCGAGCAGATGGAGGAGGCCGTGAATCATCAAGTAGTCCACCATTTCCGCGAAGGGGATAGATGATTCGACTGCCTCTCGCTGGGCTGTCTCCACGGATATCAGTATGTCCCCCAGGATGTCGGGGTTCAAGTCGCCGAAGTCTCCCTCCTGCATGGGGAAGGCGATGACGTTCGTCGGCCTGTCGCGCCCGAGGTATTCTTTGTTGTACGCGCGGATTCCCTCGTCGTCGAGGAGTAGAACGTTCACTTCCCGACCCTTGCAGTCGATATGTTCGAGAAGGCGTTCGAGGGCGGTCTTCGCCCGCTTAATGTCTACCTTTAGCTTTTTCTGCCGGCTTAAAATCATAAACACCGTTTGACGCCCTTCGCCCGTCGGTTTCCTTGACTCCCTGGTCGGGATAATCGATACGGTGATGGAATATGGCGTTCAGCGTCCTTTCGAAGACCTCGGCGATCTTGTTCAGGTCTCGGAGCGTCAGTTCGCAATCGTCGAGCTGGCCGTCGTTCAAGACCTGCCTGATCCGCGTCTGGACGAGACTTTTGATCCTCGAAGGGGTGGGGTCCGTCAGGGACCGAGAAGAGGCCTCCACGACGTCGCCGAGCAGTACCAGCCCCGCCTCCTTTGTCTGTGGTTTCGGGCCCGGATAGCGGAATTCACTTTCGGGGATCGAGCGGATTGTGGGATCCTTGTCTTTCTGCGCTTTTTCGTAGAAGTAACTGACGACGCTCGTCCCGTGGTGCTGCCGGATCACGTCGGTTATAGCCTTTCCGAGCTTGTGGCGCATAGCGAGGTCGCATCCGTCTTTGACATGAGAGATGATTACGAGACTGCTCATCTTGGGGGATAGGTAGTCGTGTTTGTTCTTGCAGCCGATCTGATTTTCGATGAAATAGAGCGGTTTCGTCAATTTCCCGATGTCGTGGTAGTAGGCGCTCACCTTTGCGAGGAGTGAGTTTGCGTTGATCGCCTCGGCTGCGGCCTCCACCATGGACGCCACTATCATGCTGTGATGGTATGTACCCGGCGCCTCTACGATCATGCTTTGCAGGATCGGTTGGTTCAGATTGGACAGCTCCGAGAGTTTGATGCTTGTGGTGTAGTGGAAAGCCGATTCCAGCAGCGGTGCTATGCCGGCAACGATGACCCCCGACAAGATGCCGCCGATGAGACCGCCGAGGAGTTTTATGAAGGTGTCGGGAAAAGTCGGCTTCCCCGACAGGAGGATGATGCAAAGGATGACTGAGACATTGACGAGGCCGGCGAAAAGCCCGGACCTGTAAGTGGCGGAGCGCTGGTTGACGTAATTCATGTTGTAGACCGAGACGGCGCTTCCCAGGAAGGAAAAGAGGAACATGGGCATCTTGTTGTCGAACTGAAAAGTAATTAAGAAGGAGAGGAAGACGGAGAAGATGAGTGCGATGTTTCGGTTGAGGAACACTACGGCGATCACCGGTCCCATGGCGAAAGGCAGTGCGTAATAGCAAGCGTCGAGGGGGATCGCCGGGAAGGCATGGTTGACTGCCTCGGAGACCAAGATACCTATCCTGACCACGAGGACCTGCAAGAGGGCGATGCAGCCGAGGAAAAGAAGGTCACCATTGCTGTTTTCGAGATTCTTCAAGGAGCCCTTTGAAAGGCAGTAAAGGACGACGGTGAAGACTGCGACCGTAAAGAAGATGCCGAGGAAAAGGGACAGCCTCATGACGGCGCTTCCGCTTCGCGCCTGGTAGTAGGCCTCGATGGTATCCATCTGCTGAGGAGATATCCGGTCGCCTTCCCTCACTATCAATTCGTTCTTATGAACCATGACGTAGACCGGTTTGAGGTTTTTCATCACCAGTTGTCGCCGCGACTCGGTTGCTTCTCTGTTGAAGACCAGGTTGGGTCTCACGGCTTTTCGGACGATGGAAACGGTCACGGCACGAATCGCCGGTTCCTCCTGTCGGAGGATCGCTTCCGCTCGTTTTTTCAGCAAGGGGAGGATGTCTTCGACCATGATGACCGGGTAGGTGTTTCTGAATATTTCTTCCTCGCCGGTGCCGATATTCCTGATGACGATACCTTTCGTGGATTCGACTCTCTCGAAATCACTGCGGCTGATGAGATGATTCTTGAAGACGTCGTTCAGAAGCCTCGAGATGCCGCCCATGATCTCTTCCGAGAACCCCCTCTTTTCCAAAACGGCGAATTCCCGGTCCGCCAAGACAATGCCGGAAGTCAACTCGAAATCCTGCTTGATACTCCGTAATGACTCACGCCGACCGTTAGTGTGGGGCGACGCTGTTTTTTTCTCCTGCTGAAGGGATTTGCGCGCTCCGTCGAAGGCGGCCGAGATCCTTACAGTCAGAAGAGATGCTATGTCTTCGTCTCTGTCGAAAACGGGTTCTACCGTCCTCAGTACCTCGGCCTTCTTTTGGTTGGTCGCGCTTCGGTCTATGACCGGGAAATCACGGTCGGCTCGGAGGTCTTTCCCCGCAATCGCGCCGGCGAAGAAATCGGGGACCGAGGCCACGCGGTCAGAAAACAGAACGAGGGAAAGCGACAGGCTGAAGACGATGAGGATAAGCCATCTCTGGAAGGACACCCGCTTCAAAAAATCCGGGATGTGGCTCAGACCTTCGGCGTGGTTCCTCGGCTTCAAAAGGACGTTGTTTCTGTTCATTTTTGAATTGTGAAGGGAGACTCTTCCTTCTGTTTTTTCTTCCCCCTGTCCAGGTGGTTGTAAGCGCGGATGATCTGTTGGACGAGAGGGTGCCTGACAACGTCTATTTCGGAAAAATAAACAAACTTGATACCTTCTTTTTTGCCGAGGATACCCTCGACCTCGATCAGGCCGGAGGGTTTATCCGGCGGAAGGTCCGTCTGTGTCACGTCGCCGGTGATCACCGCCTTAGAGCCGAACCCGAGTCGGGTCAGGAACATCTTCATCTGTTCGGACGTGGTGTTTTGCGCCTCGTCAAGGATGACGAAGGAATCGTTCAGCGTCCGGCCGCGCATGAAGGCAAGGGGCGCCACCTCTATTATCCCTTTGTGGATCAGGGCGGACGCCCGGTCGAAGTCGAGCATATCGAAAAGGGCGTCGTAAAGCGGCCTGAGGTATGGGTTTACCTTCTCGGCGAGGTCGCCCGGCAGAAAGCCGAGTTTTTCGCCGGCTTCTACTGCCGGCCTTGCCAGGATGATCCTGTTTACTTTTTTCTCGAGGAGTTCGGCCACGGCCATGGCCATGGCGAGGTAGGTCTTGCCGGTACCCGCAGGCCCGATGCAGAACACCATGTCGTACTTTCTCATGGCGTCGATATACATCTTCTGCGCGATACTCTTCGGGGAGATCGTCCTTTTTTTTGAGGAGATGAAGACCGTGTCGAGAAAGATATGCTCGATCTGAACGGCATTGTTTTCGCAGAGTATCCGGTAGGCGTATTCAACATCGGTGGAGTAGATGGGATAACCCCGCTCTAAAAGTCCGTAGAGCTGAAGCAGGAGGTTTTCGATGAGGTCGACGGCTATTCCACTGCCGCTCAGCGTCAAGGTGTTGCCGCGCGCCTGTACCTTCACGCGCTCCAGGCGTTCGATCAGCTTGAGATTCCTCTCCCTCTCGCCGAAAAGGTCACGAAGAAGGCTGTTGTCGGGGAAGGAAATTTTCTTTACCGCGATGTCTTCAGTTTCCGGCTTCAAATTTCGTTTTGCCTCTGTCTGTCCTGCGTCGAATGATACCACTCGACAGGGTTGAGCGCAATGACCCTGATTGAGGCCAACCTAATCTGAACCCTGGAGGAAGAGGTGGGCGTAGACCTTGGCGTCACCCAGCATGTTCTCGATGAAACAGAATTCATTGGGTTGATGCGCCGTGAGGTCGATCCTGGACCACACAGCGACCGGAAAGGCGACCTGGCGGAACGGGGCTGCCACGGTGCCTCCCCCGATGCCAACGGGTTCGGCGCTGACGCCGTAGATGTCCTTTATGGCCCTTTCAAGTGCCTTGACGACGGGTGCGTCCGTCGGCGTCGGCGGCGGTGCCTGGACTTGTTCGACCGGGGAAATCTCGATTCTGACGCCGAAGGTTCTTTCGACATCGCCGGCAGCCTTCCTCATGGCATCGAGGACTTCAGAAAGGGGGTACCGGGGGAGCACCCTGCAGTCTAGGTAGAAGACATCATCTCCGGGTATCGTGTTGATGTTCGGGACATTGGCGTCTTTACGTGTAGGCTGAAAGGTACTGACCGGCGGCTCATACAGCGGGTCGGAAAAGTTGAAGCTGTCGGCGAGATAACTCAACTTTACCACCAGATGTGAAGCGGCCAGGAAGGCGTTTTGCCCCAGTTCGGGCCTGCTGGCGTGGCATTGTTTCCCCACCGTTCTGAACCTTATCCAGAGCATGCTCTTCTCGGCGACCTCGACCTTAGACCCGTCGCTGCTCCCCGAGTCGGGGACGACGATGAGGTCCGTATGCCTGAACAAGGACCGTTGTGTCTCGAGGAGGTACTTGAGTCCTTTGTTGCTGCCCGTCTCCTCGTCCGAAACGAAGGCGAGGCCGACCGTGTTCTCGGGGCGGACGCCCTCGTCGAGAAACGCCTTTGCCGCGAAAAGAGAAGCAACGAGGTCCTGCTGGTTGTCCTCAGTACCCCTTCCGAATATCTTGCCGTCCTTGACGTAGGCCTCGTAAGGGTTGCGGTCCCAGAGGTCGAGATTGCCGGGCGGGACGACGTCGAGGTGGGTAAGTATCCAGACCGTTCTCTCGCTGTTATTCCCCGGGATTACGGTGATAAGGTTGGGCCGGCTTCCGGATGTGACGCGGCTGTCTAGGGCGGGATAATCTGTGACATCGGAAAATCCGGCGGAAAGGAGAAATTTTTTCAGAAAGGCGGCCTTGTCGGATTCGCCGTCCCCGCCGTTTTCTGGTGCCAGGGCGGGTATGGCGGTCAACTCAAGCTGTAAACGTATCATGTCCGGCACTGAATCATCAAGACGTCTCTTGATCTTTTCCAGTAGTATCTTGTCCATCGGGAATAATCTCCTTCTTTTCCTTTTTGCCGTGGAAGGAAGTGAAATACCTGTATATGTTTATCATCGGCGACAGAAGCAAAACCCCGCTGATGAGGATAATCAGGCTGGATGAAAAGAAGTACATGATGAATTCATGGGGATTTGTCAGGCTGTATGAGCCGTACAAGATGCCGATTCCAAAGGCAAGGAAAAAAGCCGCTAAAAGGCCTACGGCGACCTGTCCCGCCAGCCAAAATAGAAGATGCTTATCTATGATCATCTGCACCTGCCCGGTATAGTAACGTCCTTTATGCCACAGGTTGACGATAATTTCATTCATTTTCAAAGGTGTTTTCCCTGGCCAGTTTCTTCAGTGCCCGGTAATCTTCCCATGTCAGACGGTCACTCCTGCAGGGAAGCAAGGTGTTGTTGTGGAAGAGAGGTTCCTCCGTCAGCGGGTAGGGCGAAGCAGCCACGGCTTCCTGCCAGAGAGCTGTGCCCGGGATGGGAGAGTATTCGGCTATGATCGGCCTCGCGCCGCAGGACTTGACGAAGAGGATTGTTTCGCGGACTTCGTCGGCGGTCTGGCCGGGGAGTCCGCAAAGAATGTAGACGCCGATGTCCTTTGGGCTGAACCCGGCGTGCCTGAGAGAACGGACCGCAAGCGAAAGGTCTTGATTCGTCGTTTTCCCGCCCGTGGCGGCCTGCGAGTCGGGGTTAGACGTCTCGAACCCGAACCTGAGGGTTGTGAAGCCGGTCTTGCGAAGAAGGAAGGCAATATCTTCCGTGAGGGAGCGAAGGTGGAGACCATTCGGACAATGGAAGCGGCAGTCCAGTCCCATCCTCTGGATTTCCCTCATGAGGGGGACTGCCATTTCTTCGGGATTGAAGAGGAAGGCGTCGTCATAGAAGGAAAAATCCCTGACGCCGATGGTCCTGTTCCAGAAGGCGATTTCTTCGGCGACGCCTTCGGGGTTACGCCTCCTGAACACCGGGTTCAGTCGATGGGAGGCGCAGTAGGTACACCGGAAAGGGCATCCTCTCGAAGTTATGACCGAAACCTGGTTGACCCCGGGGAGGATGTCGAAGGCGGGATAGGGATAGGAATCGAGGTCGTCCGGGTCGGGCTGAAATTCAAAGTCATCACCGAATAGTGACTTGAAAAGGTCGGGGATTCCTCTTTCGCCGGCACCAGGGACGATAAAATCCGCCCCTGAGTACATCGCAGCATGGGAAGGACAGAAATTGACGTAGTTTCCGCCGAGGATGACCGGCGTCCCCGGGAAGCTCTGAGAAATCAGCCTGATTGCATCGACTACGCCGGGATACCAGTAGGTCATCGTGCTTGTGACGAGGACGGCATCCGGTTTCTCTCCTCTCTGGAGCTCTTTTTGAAAGAGCGTCGGCGGGATCCCGTACCGGTGGTAAGAACGGGGGATGTCGCGCAGAGGGTTCGGGCTGGGGATGACTTGCCGGGCAAACTTTCCCTGGCCGAAGGGTTTTCTTTTCGGCGGCCGGGCTTCCGGGTAGCTATTGAGGGCGGGATGCCGGGAGTCAAGGCAATCGATAAGGCGCACGGAGTAGTCGTTCTTTCTCAAGATGCCCGCCAGGTATAGCAATCCGAGGGGTTTTACCCAAAAGTCATAAGCGGCGAAATCGTGAATCCAGGGGTTGACCAGCAGGACGTTTCTACGAGGCTTCATTTTTTTTTGGGTGGGCGCAGCAGTTCGACCTCTTTTTCGATTTCGGCACTCAATTCGGGGTCTCCGTACTTCTGGGCCTCTTTGAGATGGAAAAGGGCGCTTTCGACCTTGTTTTTGTTCTTGAAATAGAGGGCGAAGTAATAATGCGACTTTGCGTTGTTGCCGGTTTTGCCGAAGGCCATCGCCATGTTATAGAATATGTCGACATCCTTCGGGTTTTTGGAAGAATACCGTCGGTAGAATTCGAGGGCCGTGCTGTAACTTCCCGCCTCTTCATAGGCCCTGCCGAGGGAAAGAAGGGTGTCTTTGTTCTTATCGTCGAGTTCATAGGACCGCCTGAGCAAGGTTATGGCGTCGGGAGTCCTGCCGCTCGCGAGGTAGGCCTTCCCCAGCTCCAGCAGTATTTCGGGGTCGTCGGGAGAAATTCTGAGGGCCTCAGAGAAATTCGCAAAGGCAGCTGCGGGTTGGCCGAGCTTCATATGTGCGACCGCAAGGCCGAACAAGGCATCGACGTCCTGTGGGTTTTTACCGAGCTTGTCGTTGAAATACCTTACGGCGGCTTCGGTATCCCTGTCCTCGAGCATCAGAAGGACCTGGACGCGGCCTAGACCGCCGAGGATGTTCTTTGCGCCGCCTTTGCCGTAGCGGACGCGAACCAGTGCATCCAGATAAGAGATCCTTTCATCGGTGCCGGGATGGGTCATGAAGTAGGAAGGAAGTGCGTTCGAGTAAAATTCATAAGTTTTCATCAATTTAAGGAATGTCAACATGCTGCTGCCGTCGTACCCGGCGTTCACGAGATAAGAGATGCCGAGCCTGTCGGCCTCTTCTTCGTTTTCCCGGCTGTACTTAAGGCTCAGAGAAGTCGTAGCGGCCAAGGTCAAACCCACGGTCGCCTCCGTGCCCGTACCACCGCCGAGAAAGGCGCCGGCCAGGATGCCGGCCAGGGTAGCTAAGTTGAGCTTCTGGGATTTTTCGATCTGCTGGGCGATGTGCCTTGAATTCACGTGGGCGATTTCATGGGCGAGTACTCCCGCGAGTTGACTTTCGTTTTCCACGAGGTTTATCAACCCCTTGTAGACGTAGATGTAACCGCCGGGTGTGGCGAAGGCATTGACCGCGGAGCTTTTGATGACGGAGAACCGAAAGGGGAAAAGTACATTGGTGCTCTGTGAGAGAACGGCGTTCCCGAGGTGGTTGATGTACTTGTTCACTCTCTCGTTCTGGACAAGAATGTCATGCTTTGCGAGTTTGTCGTAGAATTCTTTTCCGAGCTTGACTTCATCATCGACCGTGAAGGCTGCACCGGCAGCTCCCGGCTGGAGCAAGATGACGACGGTTACGAAAAACACCGACCACTTCCTAAAAGTCTGCATAAAACTCCACTCGCATGATTAACACTAGCGGACCAATTTTATTAGTGAGGGGGTCATGCCCTACTAATTCTTTGCAGAATTATAGCGCATTGTACAGTAACTCTACTATGCAATCAAGGCTACTTGCCCTACATTCAGAGTGATTGTGAGGGGCTTTGCTTTGTGGTATAGGCTTCGCGTATTGCGTCTGCCGAGAAAGGGGAAAGATCAGGAGATTGAAAAAGTCTTTGACGATCACGGTAGACGGGCCGGCTGGGGCGGGTAAGAGTACGGTCAGCAAGTGTCTTGCGGACCGACTGTCTTACACGTACGTCGACACCGGTGCCCTGTACCGGGCGGTGGCGTTCCTTGCAGAGCGGGAAGGGTTGACTGAAAGAGACGCCGAAAAGTTGCGCTTTCTCTGCGAGAATTCCGACATCCGGCTTACGAGGGGGCGCAGAAGCAGGGTGATTACCGGCGGAGTAGACGTGACCGACGAAATCAGAACACCGCGGATCAGCATGCTCGCGTCGAAACTCTCGGCCTTGCCGGCCGTGAGGGCAGGCCTTCTCGCCTTACAGAGGAACATGGTGAAGAAAGGGGGCGTCGTGGTGGAGGGACGAGATATGGGTACGGTGGTTTTTCCGGAGGCCGACATGAAATTCTTTCTCGACGCTGCTGTAGATGAGAGGGCGAGAAGGAGGTTCGAAGAACTCAGGAGAAACGGTTTCACTGCGTCATTCGACGAGGTGAGAAGGCAAATCGTCGAAAGGGACGAACAGGACAGCAACAGGGATCTTTCACCGCTCAAACCGGCGGACGATGCAGTAATCATCGACTCGACATTGTACGGCGTGGAAGAGGTCGTCGGGCTAATGATCGACTTTGTTCGAAAGGCGCTACAGAAGCATTGAACATACAAGAAACCTTCAGTTTAAGGCGTATTCGCTTGATATTTCACAATCAATGTGTTAGTTCTCATCGATAAAAGGCGGCATCATTTCGGGAGGGGGGTTAATGGTTAACGATAATCAGCAAATGGACGAAAAAGAAGTAAAGGCTGAGGTGGGGCAAGAACATTCGGAGGTGGATAAGAGCCTGAGCTTCAGCGAGTTGTACGAGCAGAGTTTGCAGGAAGTTCCGCTCGGGGAAGTGGTTACAGGCCGTATAGTTCAGATCGGCAACGACGTCATCATGGTCGACGTGGGTTACAAGACGGAAGGGCAGATCCAGGCGTCGGAATTAAGGGATGAGAAAGGAGATCTAACGGTTTCCGTTGGGGATGAGATTGAGGTTCTCATCGACCGCAAGGATGAAGAGGACAATCTCATACTTTCCCGGGAAAAAGCAGCCAGGATGAAGTTATGGAGTGACGTCAAAGAGGCCTATGACACACAGGGGGTGATCACGGGAACGGTGACGTCCCGTGTTAAAGGGGGCTTTTTTGTTGACATCGGTATACCGGCATTTCTGCCGGGCTCGCAAATCGACGTAAGACCGGTGAAGGACCTGGACCGTTACGTCGGGCAGGCCCTCCAGTTCAATGTGCTGAGTTTCGACCGGAAGCGGAGCAATATCGTTTTGTCGCGAAGGTCGATCATGGAAAAAGAGCGCAGTGAAGAAAAAAAGAGAGTCCTCGAGACGATCGAAGAAGGAAAGATTGTCGAGGGTACAGTCAAGAATATCACTGATTACGGCGTATTCGTCGACCTGGGCGGGATCGACGGTCTTCTTCACGTGACGGACATCTCTTGGGGAAAGATAACGCGCCCGTCGGACAGTTTTTCAAAGGGTGATAAGATCACGGTCAAGGTGCTTTCCTTCGACCGAGCGAAAGAGAGGGTCTCGCTCGGGCTGAAGCAGTTGAAGGAAAACCCGTGGGATACCATCGACGAGAAATACACCGTCGGCACCATCGTGGAGGGAAAAGTAGTCACCATCATGGACTACGGGGCATTCGTGGAACTGGAACCCGGCGTGGAAGGGCTTATTCATGTGTCGGAGATGTTTTGGACGTCCAGAAAATCGAAACACCCTTCGAAGGTCGTATCAGTCGGAGAGAACGTTCGCGTCATGATCCTCGACGTGAACAAAGAAAAGAAGAGAATATCCCTGGGATTGAAACAAACGACTCCCAACCCATGGACTGCAATCAAAGAGAAATACCCCCCGGGAAGCTTAGTCAAGGGTGTGGTGAGGAACATAACGGACTTCGGCGTGTTTGTCGGCCTTGAAGAGGGAATCGACGGGCTCGTTCATGTTTCAGATATATCCTGGCGCCGCAAGGTCAAGCATCCTTCGGAATTCTTCAAGAAAGGCCAGGAGGTAGAGGCGGTGGTTCTGGGGGTGGACGTGGATAACGAGAAGTTTTCCCTCGGAATCAAACAGCTTGAAGGGAACCCTTGGGATGAAATCACTGCGAAGTATCCCGTCGGCTCCATCGTATCCGGGCCGATAACCAACGTGACTGATTTCGGTGTTTTTGTCGCGATCGAAGAAGGGATCGAGGGGCTCGTGCACGTATCAGAACTTAGCCAGAAGAAAGTCAAGTCTCTGGCAGAAAATTTCAAGGTCGGCGACGTTGTGACGGCAGCGGTGAAGAACGTTGACCACAAGAGCAAAAAGATTCGACTCAGTATCCGCGATTACGAAAACTCTTTGAATGAGGCGTCAGGGAACCAGTACATGAATAACCGAGAAAAGGTGGGGTCGAACCTCGGGAAGGTACTGGCCGGGGTTAAGCTCGATATTTAAATGGAATGAGTGATTACATGAAAAGGCATCCCTTCCTGGCCGGGATTCTGATGCTCCTAACAGTGGGGTTCCTGGCATTCCTGATCTTCTTCGGGATTACTTCGGCGGCAGGGGGCAGGGGCTTTTCACCGTTCAGGGACCGGGTGGGTGTAGTCCCGATCAAGGGGAGAATCATGGAGTCCAAGTCGGTCGTTGAACTAATAAACAAGTACGGCGAAGACGAGAGGGTCAAAGCGATAGTGGTGCGGATAGATTCGCCGGGAGGTGGGGTTTCAGCGTCTCAGGAAATATTCGACGCACTGTCAACCGTGAAGAAGAAAAAGAAAGTCGTCGCCTCCATGGGTTCGGTTGCAGCTTCGGGGGGTTATTATATCGCCTGCGCGGCGGACCGGATCGTAGCGAACCCCGGGACTCTGACGGGAAGCATCGGTGCATTGATGCAGTTCGCCAATGTCGAAGAGCTTCTGAAGAAAGTCGGTCTGAAGTCGGCGGTTATCAAGAGCGGAAAGTACAAAGACATCGGAGCGCCGACACGGGAGATGACGCCGGAAGAGAGAGCGCTCTTGCAAGGGGTTGTCGACGACATTTACGACCAGTTTCTTGGAACCGTTTCGGCTTCGCGGAATATCTCCGTAGAAGAATTGAGACCTGTCGCCGACGGCAGGATTTTCACGGGACGGCAGGCACTTAAAATGGGGTTGGTGGACGAATTGGGAGATATGGAACGTTCTGTAGACGTTGCGGCAAACCTCGCGGGGATAAAAGGAAAGCCGGAAGTCGTCTATCCCAAGGAAAAGGGCGTATCTGTCTGGCGGTTCATCGCCGACGAGATGGCTTCTTCCATACTTAACCGTTTGAGAGACGAGACGGAGAAAGCCTCGTATCAAGGGGCGTCATGGATTCCCCTCGTAAACAGCTGATACCATCGTTTGCACGCTGCAGGAGCTGACTCGGGTATGCTGAAGGCAGAGGAATCACAGTACAAGACGATCAAGGTCGAGCCGCAGGAAGATTTTTGGGTCGTCTGTCTCAATCGTCCGAAGGAAATGAACGCTCTTTCTAAGGATATGAGGCGGGAATTGGAAGTCTGCTTCAGCCGTCTGGACGAAGACGATTCCGTCAAAGCGGTCATCGTGACGGGAGGGGATTACGTCTTTTCCGCGGGAATGGACATCAAGGAGATGGAAGCCCTGCCTGACGGGGAGATCGATGATTATTTCAAGTCCATCATCCGGTATCTGCAGAAGATCATGAATTGCAGAAAGCCGGTCATCGCGGCGGTCGGTGGAATCGCCTTGGGGGGTGGATTCAACCTGGCGACGGCCTGCGATATAATCATCGCCTCCGAAAGCGCCATCTTCGGACACCCGGAATTGAAGTTTGGGTTGAACCCGTTGTTCGACCCTTTGTGGCGTATCGTGGGTATGGCAAAAGCAAAGGAGATCGCCATGCTCGGTGAGCCGATCGGGGCCATGGAGGCCTTGAGAATAGGCCTTGTAAACAAGGTAGCACCGCCCGACAGGTTTATGGACGTGGCTTTCACGGTGGCCGGGGAGTTGTCAAAACGACCGGTGAAGGCGCTCGAGGCCGTTAAACGTATATCGGATATCGTGCCGAGACTTGATAGGGGGGCTGCTCTCGAGCACGAGTTTGAGATATCGGCCCTGTTGTACTCAAGGGCGGAGAGAAAAGAGCATATGAAACGGTTTATCTCTGAGCTGGAAAGCAAGAAGAAACACAGGATTCAGTAGATATCGTTTTCATAGTCTGTTGTGGAAAAATCCTTGAGTTGGTCACGTCTTTTTTTGTGCTGTAATTTTCTCAACGCTTTTGACTCAATCTGTCGTATTCTCTCGCGGGTAACACCCATCATTTCACCGACTTCTTCGAGGGTAAAGGGCCCGTAATTACAGGCCACCCACGTGCAGTTGCAGAAAGTTTCGCTCTTCAACCACCATTCACATACGTTTTCCCGGCAGGGTTCCGTTATAAAGGTGTTGGTCTTTTTGCACTTATAGAGATTTGTCATGAATGATCACCTTCCTGCGGTAAGTTATTATATATTATAGCCTTTCCGGCGAATTTGCAAGGCCGGCCCCTCCTTTTTCGACCAGGCGAAAGTAATCTTCGAGGATAGCTTTGTGGTCGAACATAAGCGGTTTGGGTAAATCGTCCCGAGAAAAAACTCCGATGTCTGATGCGTCGCTCGCGGCCCGCGGTATCCCCTTGCCTTTAGCTATGAAAACGGTCGAGATGGTATGCTGTCGAGGGTCGCGGTCGGGGTTCGAATAGGTATGCATTTGCCTAAGGCATGTTATCTCGAGGGAAGTTTCCTCCCGGGCCTCTCTGACGGCTGCGTCTTCAAGAGATTCGCCGTAATCGACAAAGCCGCCTGGGATCGCCCAACCGGTGGGCGGGTTTTTCCGCAGGATAAGTATGATGCCGTCATCGATTTCGATGATGATGTCGACCGTGGGGACTGGGTTGCGGTAAATATCGATTTCTGCTCCGCAGTGCGGACACAGGTAAAGAGTATGGGCCATAGAAGTGCTCCCCCGAAGAAAGTAGAATAAAACTATTCATCCAAAGGGTTTTTGTCAAGGATTAAGCCTCTGTCATCCGAACTTCTTGACAATCCTATGGCAATCATTTAGCTTACATCCTTCAGTTTGGCATGGGGAGGATGAGCATGGTCGGTGTTTTGATAATAACCCACGGCGACCTCGGCCGTGAGTTGATCAATGCAGCAGAGATGATAAAAGGCCCCCTTGAAGGTGTCGTGTTTGTCTCAGTCAACTATTCAAAAGGGGTCGAAGACTTGAAAAAAGAGATAAAGGCATCCATAAAAAAGGTGGATTCCGGCGACGGTACTCTGATTTTTACGGACCTCTTCGGCGGCACTCCGTCCAATATATCACTGTCTTTCTTGAAAGAAGGGAAGGTGGAAGTCGTTACCGGTGTAAATCTCCCCATGCTGCTGAAGCTCGACATGCGGGGCGAAAAGAAGCTTTCGGAACTCGCTTCATTGATCAGGGATTACGGGCGGAAAAATATCTACCTGGCGAGTGAAGTTCTGAGTAAAGAAGTGGTAAGCAAGTAGTCAACTCCATGACGGTAGGTCCATGAATGTTTCCCTGGTGAGAGTCGACAACCGCCTGATCCACGGACAGATCCTTGAGGCATGGGTTCCGTATGTCCAGGCGGCCTGCATTGTTGTTGCCGACGACGACGTGGCGAACGATTTCTTCCGGGAAACAGTCATCAGGATGGCGGTTCCCCGGGAGATCGAAGTCGTGATCACCGGCGTTGCGGATTTTGTTAAGAATCACTCCTACGAAGATAAATCGGGGGAGAAAACCATCATCCTCTTCAGTACTCTCCGGGCGGCCGTAAAAGCCTTCAACCTCGGTTTTCATTATGACAGCCTGAACATAGGGAATGTCTACGAGGAGGAGGGTGCGGTCCAATGGGCAAGGTCCATTCGTCTTGGGGAACGAGACATCGGCGACTTGGTCACACTGAACAATGCGGGTGTACAGATAGAGCTAAGGTGTGTTCCACAAGATAAACCCGTCAGTTTTCAAGAATCCCTGAAGAAGGCAAAGCGCGAATTGCCTGGGTTGGCGGCGACAAAAGGAAGAGACGTTGCTCCTTGACGTACTGACGGCATCCGTTCTCGGGGGAATACTCTGTCTGGACAGGCTCTTCGTGCAGGCCGCGTTGTCCAGGCCCATCGTTGCCGGAGCCCTTATCGGTCTGATTCTTGGCGAACCTCGATCCGGTTTATTGACCGGGGCGCTGGTAGAACTTTTCTGGGTCGACCAGTTTCAGATCGGCGCCTATATCCCACCCAATGATTCGGTCGCGGCGATCGTCATCACGGCGGGCACAGTGATCTCGGGAAAGGCCTTGGGGGGTATATCCAAGGAACTGGTTGCCACGGCGGCGCTGCTCTTCATCCCGCTCGGCATCCTCGGCCGGCAGATGGACATTGCAATCATGAGGGCGAACGACGGTCTTTCGAGGAGGGCACTATCCGACGCGGTAAACGGGGATCTCGCCGGTGTCGAAAAGAAACAACTTTGCGGCCTGGCCGGATATTTCCTGGCATCGGTCGGTTTTCTCGCGGTCTTTACTCTCGTTGCAGAAGGCACCCTTCTTTGGGTTTATCCGGCGATACCGGAAAAAGTTTTCCCGGTGTTAAAATATGTATACTCATTCTTACCGCTGCTTGGAATCGCCGTTGCACTGAACACAATCAAACTAAAAGGGATGGTTCCGGTATTCTGTGCTGTTTTTCTTGCGATCGCCGTCTTGCTTGATTTAGCCTGAAATTTTTTTATGACGCCTTGTGAAATCGGCATGTCTACCCTTGAGCCCGTGACCTTGCGGGAGATGGAGGATGGAGACCTTGATCAAGTCATGGCCATCGAAAGGGTGTCCTTCCGTACACCCTGGACCGTCAATATGTTTAAAAGTGAGTTGCGAGCCCGGATATCGCGAAATCTTGTCGCCCTGGCCGGAGCCTGCGGAAGGCAGGAAATAGTGGGATACGTGAGCTTTTGGGCCTTCGCCGACGAGAGTCACTTGAACAGTCTGGCGGTCCGGAGCGATTTTCGTAGGAGGGGGGTTGCGTCGAAGTTGCTTGAAGCTATGGTCGAACGCTCGAAGAAAGAGGGCGCCTTGAGAGGGACTCTCGAGGTAAGGGAGAGTAACCAGGCGGCCATCGCCCTTTATGAAAGGTACGGTTATGTTGTCGCGGGCAGACGGCCTAACTACTACGATGATACGAAGGAAGATGCGCTGATCATGTGGTGCGATTTCCGTTATACGATGAAGAGGACGTCCTCCGATGACCTGTGATTCGAATGTGAAGTGGCCCCTCAGCGGGGAGGTCAAGAGGAACCGGAAGGTTACAGACAACCACTATCACCTCGTTCTTCATGCCGGGAAAGAATACCTTTCCTCTTCGCCCGGACAATTCTTGATGATACGCCCCGGCGGGAGGGATGTGTCCCTTCTTGGGAGACCGATGAGTATCTATGCCGTGAACAAAGACGGTGACGGAGCCTGTGTCGAGGTACTCTACCGCGTAGCCGGCCGGGGTACGGGGCTCATGGCGCAGTTGAAAGAGGGCGAGATGGTTGGGGTTGTCGGGCCGCTCGGAAAAGGCTTTACTCTTTACCGTGACAAAAAACGAGTCGTCCTCGTTGCGGGAGGGGTGGGCGTGGCACCGTTGACGTTCCTTGCCAAGGCTTACAGGAATCTGCCTGAAACGGGGTCTGTTGAGGTTGTGAGTTACATAGGCGCCCGGAGCGGTACGTGTATTGTGGGCAAAGGAGAGCTTGGAAGTATCGGGCGAGTCAGCGTCAGCAGCGACGACGGCACTTGCGGCCATCACGGGTTAGTCACGGACCTTTTTGCGAAGGACTTGGGTGTTTTTGAAGAAGACGAGACCGCTGTCTATGCCTGCGGTCCTTCTCCCATGCTCAAAAAAATGCAGGAAATCATGAGAGATAGAAGCTTCATCGTCCAGGCCTCACTCGAGGAACGCATGGCCTGCGGGATAGGTGCCTGCCTTGGCTGTGTCGTCAGGGTAAAAAGGGGAGGATACGCGAGGGTATGCACGGAAGGGCCCGTATTCAATCTCAAGGAGGTCTGCTTTGACTGACCGTGCCGATAGACCGCCGAGAATGGAAGTCACCATCGGTCGCGGCCTGACACTGAAGAATCCTGTCATGGCGGCGTCCGGGACGTTCGGTTATGGCGAGGAGTTCGCCCGCTATGTGGACTTAAACAGCTTAGGGGCGATTGTGGTGAAAGGCCTTTCGTTGGAGCCGGCAAGCGGGAATCCGCCGCCGAGAATCATGGAAACACCCTGCGGCATGCTCAATTCCATCGGCTTGCAGAATGTGGGCGTTAAGGCCTTTCTGGCCGAGAAGCTCCCCTTTTTGAGAGACTATGACACGGCGGTCATCGCCAACATATTCGGGGAGACGGTCGACGAATACGCGAGGCTTTCTGAGATTCTCAGCGGCGCTCCGGGCTTGAAGGCAGTCGAAGTCAATGTCTCCTGTCCCAACGTTGAAAAGGGCGGTATCGCCTTCGGCTCCGACCCGGATAGAGTCGCTGAGGTCACGAGGGCGGTTAAGGGTTCTGTGGACCTGCCGGTCATCGTCAAATTATCGCCCAACGTGACGGATATCGCCCTCATCGCCGAGGCCGCAGAAGGGGCCGGAGCGGACGCCGTTTCCCTTATCAACACGTTGAAGGGCATGTCGATCGAC
Source organism: Syntrophaceae bacterium UBA5761 (assembly GCA_002418885.1). Taxonomy (GTDB): domain Bacteria; phylum Desulfobacterota; class Syntrophia; order Syntrophales; family UBA4778; genus UBA2207. The sequence continues at coordinate 10,562 of DIEZ01000020.1, read as the reverse complement.
GTGGAAAGAAAGGTCCCCCATATCGGAAAGGTCATCGGAGGCCTGTCAGGGCCGGCAATCAGACCCATTGCCTTGCGGATGGTCTGGGAGGTGGTCAATCGGGTATCGATCCCCGTGATAGGTATCGGAGGGATTGTCGACGGAAACGACGCCCTTCAATTTCTCATTGCCGGGGCCAGGGCAGTCCAGGTCGGTACGGCAAACTTTATGGACCCTATGGCAACAACGAAGGTCCTGGAGGGCATAACCAATTACATGTATCGCCATTCCGTCCGTGATATTAACGACTTAATCGGAACTCTGAGGGTATAATTTTAAAAACAGCAAGTGTGAGGTTGCTATGGGTAAAGCGGAAGTCATTGCCGACGGCGTTTATCTTGTCGGGGGCCCGGGTGTATCCCACTCGGAGGATGCAACTGTTTTTGTCGTCACATTCCCGGAAGAACTCGTCATGATCGATAGTGGCACCGGGAAGAGTGCGGGGCGCCTCGTAAAGAATATAGAGGACTCCGGCCTTGACCCGAGCAAGATTTCGACGGTGATTCTGACTCACTGCCATATCGACCACATAGGCGCGGCCCCGTATTTCAGAGAACGCTTCGACAGCCGACTGGTCGTGCACGAGCTCGATGCCGAGGCCATCGAGAAGGGTGACCCGGTATTGACAGCGGCAAATTGGTACGGAACGAACTTTCCGCCTACGCCGGTGGATAAAAAACTCAAGGGCGAACATGAGGTACTGCTGTTCGGTAAAGAAGAACTTCACTGTCTTCATACGCCCGGCCATACACCTGGGTCTATCTCTATCTACCTCGACCGCGGCGGAAAACGGATACTCTTCGGGCAGGATATTCACGGCCCCTTCCTCCCAAGTTTCAAGTCAAACGTCATCCTCTGGCGTCGGTCGATGGAAAAGCTGCTCGCCCTGAACGCGGACATTCTCTGTGAGGGCCATTATGGAATTTTCTCCGGCAGGCAACGCGCTGCGGCCTACATCAGGAGTCAGTTACGACAGCTTGGTTGACCCCAAGCGGCATTAAGCCCTTATGTTTGCTCACTGTCGGAGCGGGTACCTTTCCATATGCCCTGTTCTTCTACCTCCCTTTTTTTCTTGCTTTTTGACCCATTATGATGTTAAAAAAACGCCAGATTGTTACGCGCACATCCTTCCAATTGTCGTCATGGTTCGATTCTTACGTTGACCTGAAACTTGTTTCTGCAATGTCGACCTTTTCAGTTGTAGACTATCTTAAAAGCTTTTCGAATATTAACCGCTGTCGGCCGTCTGATAGACCCTTGATACGGTAAAATCCGCTGAATAGAGGAAAAATAGCTGCAGTAAAGCGGAGAAGCTTCGAGGCATCGAAGAAGATATAACGGGCAATATTTTCAAGCGGGAAATACGTCCGTGAAGGAGGTGACGGAAAAGGAACTCAGTTTAAACTCGGAGGTTTTTTTCGAAATCTTTTAGGAGATTTAAGAAGGAGGGAAAGAATGACGGCATTCAAGGATTATCTGGCAAACAAACATACAAGGCCGGCACCCCTCAAGGGGTTACGGGTCCTGGAAGTCTGTACCCTTTTGTTCGGTCCGGCGGGGCCCGCCTTTCTGGCGACGATGGGCGCTGAGGTAATAAAGGTCGAGATGCCGCCGTTGGGAGATGTGACGCGCTCGCTGAATCCTTTCGGTTGGTTTTACAAAGAGCAGAGTCCTATGTTCATGCACATCAACCCGTCGAAGCTTTACATGGGCCTGGACCTTCATCAGGAGGCCGGCCAGGAAATCTTTAAAGAACTGTGCGCCAAGTCCGACATCGTGGAGTTCAACCTCCGGCCGGCGGTCACGAAGAGATGGAACATAGGTTACGATGAGATAAGAAAAATAAACCCGGGCATCATCTACATAGAGAAAAACGGGTTTGGGCAGTGGGGTCGGTACGCGGAGGAAGACAGGCCGTCGAACGACGGAGCGGCACAGGCCCTTTCCGGTTTCGCCTGGATCTCGTCTTTTCCCAAGCGACCGCCATTGAAGCAGTCCATTTGGGTCTGTGACGTTTACGGCGCCTTGATGGGAGAGGTAGCCGTCCTTGCCGCCCTCCATCACAGGGAGAAAACGGGAAAGGGGCAGTATATCGAGTTGTCGCAGACCGAGAATATCATGCGCGCCATGGGTTGGGTGTGGCCCTACCAGCAGTTGGCGGGCAAGGGAGCGGAGCCCTCGGGAAACCGCGACCAGTGCATCTGCCCGGCGGACACGTTCCTCTGCAGGGACGACCAGTTTGCGGCGGTTGCTGCGCCGGCTCCCGACGAATTTAAAGGACTCTGTGCCGCTATGGGCCACAAGGAACTTGCTGAGGACCCAAGATTCAAGGAACACACGGAGCGTCTCAAAGACGAGAACGCCTTAGCGATCCTGAAGGTAATTGCCGACTGGGCGCGGACGAAGACCGCCGACGAGGTCGAACAGCTCGGCATCCGGTATGGGTTCTCGGCAACCCGCCTGCACAGCGGAAAGGATATGTTCGAGGATCCCCACAGGAGACAGCGGGGGTTCGTCAAGATGATAGACGACCCGATGTACGGGTATTACCCTGATCACGAGTTCCCGGTGATGATGTCCAAGAGCCCGCCAAGGCACCGCTGGACCGTCAGGCCTGTAGGCTTTGACAATGATTACGTCATGGCGGCGATTCTGGGTAGGTCGAAGTCCCAGATCGAGGAGTGTTATGCGAACGGAGTTCTCGGACTATGGAAGGACCAGCAGGGCCGCCGACCGCCTCCAGATTGGGACGGTAAATCCGGTGCAATTTTAAGGAGGTGATGATAATGGTCGAACTAAAAAGAGCAAAATGGGCGGATTGGGCGGACTACATCCGATCACTGGACGACCCGGCAAAGAATCATGAGAAGCCGGAGGCGCTGGATGATATCGTCGTTCTGGACATCAGTTCGAGAAGCATGGCAGGCTGCTATTGTTCATCGCTCCTGTCGGAGTTGGGAGCGGAAACGATACGGATCGAGCCTCCCGGGGGAGACCTGTCGAGGACCTATTCGCCTAACGGAATGATGCACCAGGGTACGGGTCTTGCTTACCTCCAGGAAGGAAGAAACAAGTACCACATAACTCTTAACCTGGAAAAGCCGGAAGGTAGGGATATACTGAGAACACTTGTGGGCAATGCAGACGTGCTGATTGAGACCTATCCCGCCGGTACGATGGATGATTGGGGAATCGGGTACGAGGAGCTGAGCAAGATCAATCCCGGTCTTATTTTTACGTCGATAACCGCCTTCGGCCAGTTCGGCCGGGAAAGCGCGAGAAAGCAGTACGACTACGACAACGTCAGCCAGGCGCGGTCGGGAATTCAGTACGGCACCGGCGAGGTCTTGCCGGAAGGAAAGACGCCGGCGGAAGTTCCCTATGCTGTTCCCACGAAGGCCGGCCCCTGGATCGCGTGGGCGACTTCCGGAACCTTTGCCGCACTCGGGATTCTTGCCGCCCTCCACCACCGTAACATGACCGGAGAAGGGCAGGCCCTGGATGTGTCGACGGCGGAAGCATATGAGAGATTCCACGACTATGCCCTTCATTGGTATGCCGACCAAGGGGTATTGAATGAACGCTTCGGCAGCCTCGACACGGCGCTCTGGCTCTATGGTTTCTACCCGACAAAGGACGGAGGGGTATTCCTGGGCGGGTTGCGCCTCGAGATGTGGCAGGCCTTCGTCGACATCATCGGTAAGTGGGACGAGTGGGGAGCTGGTTCCTGGACTACGCTCGCGCCGTTCATGAAAAAGGACTGGCAGCTTAAATACCAGGCGATGATCGATGCGGAGACCTCCAAGTACACCAGCGGAGAGTTGACTCGGATGTCTATCGAGTATGCCAAGAGCGGTCGTCTCGCCCCGATCACGCCCACCGTCGCCGAGATCGTATCGCCGTGGAAGGCCATGCACGACGAAAACTGGCGGGACCGCGGTATGTTTACGCCGGTACAGGATCCGGTCTACGGTTCCGTAATCTGCGCTCAGGCCCAGTGGAAAGCGACGGAAACGCCGCCGCGGACAAAGTGGGTGTGCCGTCCGGTCGGGTATGATAACGGATTCGTTTACCTGAAGTACTTAGGCTACGGACCAGTCGCGCTGAAGGAACTTGAGGCAAAAGGGGTAATCTAACGAAAGACTTTAAGCCTACGGGGGAGGGATGTGAGTTTCACTCCCCCGTAGATTTCATCCATGCATTCGTAGAGCCGATTCACGCCGAGTCCTCATGGGAACTATTCTTAGTGTCCCCTTCGGGCGGGCTGTCTCTGCGTTCATCGTGCGCCTGACTTTCCGTTATAGGCAGTTTGAAGATATCAAAAAGCGGTTGTAAGGAGGCCGACTCCGAGAGGGGTTTGCCTCCCGCGAGGTTGACACTCAAGTTCAACCAATTCGCGAACTGTTCATCCACCGTGCTCTTGTACGTCAGGTAGTTTTTGATGACCTGATGCAGATACTTCTCAAAGAATTCACTGAGAATTGTCTCGCCGTAGCGGATGAATAAGTGGAGCAGAGGGACGGGTAAAAGGAAGTTTTTCTTTCGCGCTCCTTCCAGAATGACCTGGGTAAGGATATAGGAAGTAACATCGTCGTTACTTTTGGCATCGATAACTTCCACCTGATGTCCTTCTTTGATGAGGTCGGCGACCTGCTGCAGGGTTATGTAACGGTTTTTTTCCGTGTCGTACAGACGGCGATTGGAGTATTTCTTGATGATGGCTTTGCCTGGCATGGACCCTCCGTCGTCACTTAGCGCAATGCAACATATATATACCTCTTTCCAAAGAATATCAACTAAAATCGACAATCAACAATCAAATATTACTCATACGATCAAGGATGATACGCTTAATTGATGACCGTCTTCATATTTGTCCAGAAGACGCTGCAACGCAACATATTTCTCTTGACATCTTTTCTCAGAGTAATTATAATATTTGCCAAATGTCGGGTCTTGTGACCCCATTAATTTCTTTTCTCAGGAGGATAGCTACCATGGATACATCCAAGATTGCAAAGCAGACGATCGAGTTTTACAAAACCACTTTCAACAACACCTTTAACGTATTGATGATGTTGCAGGAACAGACGCAGCGATTGCTGAAACTTCAGTTGGACCAGACGTCGGGCATCCCCGAAGAAGGCAAGAAGGTCATCGCCGAGTGGGTCAAGAACTACAAGAAGGGTTGCGAGGAGTTCAAGAACGCCGTTGATGAAAGCTTCAAGCGTGTAGAGTCCTTTTTTATGGAATCGGGAAAGACGGAGAAGAAACCATGATGGTTAGGTAATGATATTGGAGGTGCCGTATGCAGTACAATATGCTTCAGCAGATGATCGATTTAAACAAGCTTGCCGTCGACAACAGTTTCAAGGTCATGACGGCCTTTCAGGAACAAGCCGAGAAAATGGTTCTTACATACCTTGAACAATCGCCGGGTGTGCCCGATGCTTGGAAGAAAGCATTCAGGGAGTGGACGGACGTGTACAAGAAATGCTGTGAGGATTGCCGACGCTCCATAGATGAGAGCTTCGGTAAACTGGAAGCCCTCTACACCTCGACAAAGTAAGGTCCCGAAGGTTGGCAAGACGTTTTATAGTGGGAGGTTTCCTATGCATGGATTAGCGGAATGGCACTGGAACATCGCCGAGGAGGCGCTACGTCTGAGCGGGAAATACTTAGAAAACTCGATAAAGGCTTGGGAGGCCGCCCTGCAAGAGGTCAAGGCCTCCCAGATTTACTTAGGCGGTATCGGCAAGTATATTGCCGATTTCATGGTGCCCTACTGGAGTGCTCTCGACACGTTTTTGTACCTTGAAACGGAAAAGCTGCTGACACATTCCATCGATGAAACCGCTCGTGACTACCTGGAACTCTTACAGTTCAACATGCAGATCGCAAGGAAAGGACTGGAAAGCTCGCTCACGGCCATGAACGAGTATCACATGACGGAAGCGAGTAAAACTCATGCCGCGTTGGTGAATACGATTGTCGGCCGGGAAGGCCATGACCTTTCGGCGACGGCATGGCGTAGGGCTAAGCTCTTAGAAGCGATAGTTAAAAAGTACCCTGACGAGATCAGGGCTATAGCGCCTGAATTCGGTTTTCACTTCGACGACGGTGGGTACGTGAAGGCAGCGGAGACAGACAGGTTCACCCTCTACCAGGTCTTGCCGAAGCACAAGGGAGTAAACGTCAGGCCCGACATGAAACCGGTGCTGATCATTCCTCCGTACGTCCTCGGGGCAAACATTCTTGCCTTCTTGCCCGGTGAGGACAAGAGTTACGTCCACTGTTTCGCCAACCAAGGCATACCGACTTACGTGAGGATCATCAAGGACATCGGCCGGACGCCCGCCGTTCAGGTGATGGCGGGTGAAGATGATGCGAGGGATATGCGTCTGTTTTGCGAAAAGATCGTGGCAGCGCACGGTAGGCCCGTCACGCTGAACGGGTTTTGCCAGGGTGGGTTTGTGTGCCTGGCCAATCTGCTTTCCGGTGAGCTCGACGGCCTGGTAGATGCTTTTATAACTTGTGTCACTCCGATCGACGGGACGAGGAGCAAGGCGCTCGTTGAGTACCTGGAGCACATCCCGCCGCGATTCCGTGACCTCGGGTACGCCTTGAAGACACTGCCGAGCGGTAACCAGGTAGTAGACGGCAGGGTTATGAGCTGGGTATACAAACTTAAAAGCATGGACAGGGAAGCCCCGGCATATGTGTTTTATCGGGACATTAAGATGTTTGATTCTGTAGATATTGAAAAGTTGAGGATAAACAAGACAGCGGCGGCACTCAACTACTGGTTGCTTTATGACAGGCAGGATCTACCGCCGGCGATCACTAAGATGAGTTTCGATTCTTACACGATCCCGATAAGCCCGGAAGGAACTCTTCCTGTGAAATTGTTCGGGAAGGAACTGAACTTAAAGCGCTTGGCGGAAAAGAACATCAAGTGGCTTATCTGTTATGCCGAGGATGATGACCTCGTGGATAAAGAGGCGGCACTTGCACCACTCGACTATATCGACGTGGAAGTGACCGCTTTCCCGAAAGGACACGGAGCCATTGCGACATCATGGTCTTTGCCGACGTCGGAGTGTTCTCTCCATTCGTGTTTTTTGGGAGGCAGACGGGGACCTGTTCGTTTTCATCTTGACCTCGACATCCAAGGGAAACAGGGCCGATAAAAGAGGCGGGAGGGGTTGATGGACAGGAAGCAACTGGAATTTTGGGGAAATTTTCTTCTCGACGCGGCCCGCAGTCAAGAGCTGCTCGACGGTATGTTGCAAATGTCGAGGCAAGGAATCGCCCTGGTTGAGACCCAGATGGCGATGTTCAGAAAGTTATGCGGTATGGAAAGCGTGAAAGAGAATGAGGCGGCTTGGCAACCAGTACAACCGTGTTTCTTGGATTTTAAAAAATCTTACGGCGACTTTATTCGGTTGATGGGGGCTGTACCCAAGGATGACTATGATGATATAGTCTCAAAGTATGAGACGTTGAAACGGGAACTTGAAGAACAAAAAGCAAAGAGTCCGACTCAAGAGGCATTGGACTATGGTCAGGCCGACGTCCTTAAAGGTATTCAAGGCCTGATCAAAGTACAGAACGAGCAATTTCAAGACCTGATGGAGGTCTTTCGTCCTAAGCCCGTAAAAAGCAGGTCGAAAGAAAAAAAGAAAACGGGAACGAATAAACAAGGAGGGCGGAAAAAATGAGCCAGGAGGAAAAAGATGCAGGGAACACCGGAGATTTCCTCTCTGAATGGATGAAGGCGACATCCGGCCTATGGGAATCGACGCTTAAAATGGCCACCTACAACAGGTACCCTGACGATACGGCCGGTGGAGGAGAAAAGGGTGCAGTAGAGGATGAAAATCCTTGGAAGTCCTTCTACGAATTCTGGCAGGCTCTGAGTACGGCGATACATAGAGGGGGGGATACCGACCAGGGAGTTCTCCACCCAGTAACAGACCTTCCATTGGCCGTCATGCAGGCTTTGCAACCTCTTTTGGCCGCCCATCTGCGTTTTCCCGAACTTTTGGGAACGGGAGAGACCGAACAGATGACGGACATCGCCCGAAAGATGAACAAGGTTTTTTCCGAGTTGTACATCAAGGAGTTCAAACGCATTCTGAACATGCCCCAACTGGGGTTGACCCGATATTACCAAGAACACGCCGGCCGGGCGCTCGACAAATTCAGTGAGTTCCAGTTCACGCTGGTAGACTTTATTCAATTGCTCTACCAGCCTATGGAGAGCACACTTCGTTCCTTGCAGGAAGAAATCAAAAACATCAATGAGCGCGGACAAGAGGTACTTGATGATTCTAAGGAGTTCTATAGGCTCTGGGTAAACAGGCTCGAAGAAAATTACCTGACTTTTTTGCGGTCGCCGGAATACGGCGAGGCCATGAGGAAAACATTGCAGGCCCTGCACGATTACAGGGTGACCAAGGAGCAGTTGCTCATGGACTTGCTCCAGGATTTACCTGTGCCGACGAACAGGGATATGGACGGGGTGTACAAGGATCTTTATATCTTGAAGAAACGGGTCAAGGAATTGGAAAAGAAACACAAGGGGAAGGGATATGAAGGAAGAGAAGAGTCTCGACTCGAAAGGCCTGAGCGCACTAAAACCGATGCCCAGTGACCTGATTTTGGCGAAGATTGTCGGGGATACGGCACAGTGGTTCAAAAGGATGAGGACGGCCCGGGATGTCCTTCTTGGCCCACTGGACACGACGATTGCACCGACGCCATACGATGTCATCTATGAGGAAGACAGGGTGAAGCTGAAGCACTATCGTCCTGTGACGGAAAGGAAGTTCAGGACGCCGCTATTGGTTTGCTACGCGATGGTCAACAGAGAAACGATGCTCGACCTCCAGCCAGGAAGGAGCGTCGTGCAGACATTCCTCGATTCGGGAATCGAGCTTTATATGATCGACTGGGGGTATCCGACCAGGAAGGACCGGTTTCTCACCATCGGCGACCATGTCAACGGATACATGAACAACATAGTAGACTTCATCCTGGAAAGAGAAAAACTGACGAGTCTCAATCTGATGGGCATCTGCCAGGGCGGGACGTTCTGCGTCATGTATGCGGCACTCTACCCGGAGAAGATAAAGAACTTAGTGACAACGGTAACGCCGACCAACTTTGACACCGACCAGGGCCTGCTGAACATCTGGGCAAAGTATATCGATCCCGACAGACTCATCGATGCTTACGGCAATATGCCCGGCGACATCATGAACCTCGGTTTTCTGTTGTTGAATCCGGCTCGCCTGATTATAGATAAGTATGTCGGTTTCATCGAGAATATCGACAAAAGAGATTTTGTCGAAAATTTCGTCCGCATGGAAAAGTGGATTTTTGACAGTCCAGATTTTCCCGCCGAGGCCTTCAGAGAGTTCATCAAAGACCTTTACCACAACAACCTGTTGATCCAGAACAAGATGATCCTTGACGGCAAGAAGGTAGACCTAAAAAGAATAACCATGCCGCTTTTGAACATCTACGCAAAACTGGACCATCTCGTTCCGCCTGAATGCTGCGATAAGCTGACGGAGGTAGTAGGTAGCACGGACACGGAAGATGTCTGCCTGGAGACAGGGCATATCGGAATATACGTTAGCTCGAAGACCCAGAAGGAGTTTGCCCCACGAATCGTCGGCTGGCTGGAAGAAAGGGACGACTCGGAAAGTGTTACCAAGAGCGTGGGCGGTATTAAGAAGAAAAAAGCCCCACAACCAGGTGGGAAGGACAAACATAATCTAAAGGGTGAAGCAAACGTGGGTGTGACGATGCGGAAAAGAACGGAGGAGGAGCCGTTATGATGGGAAAAGTGATTGCGGACATCAAGGTAGGCGATTCGGCAGTGTTTTCCAAGACGGTTTCCGAGGCCGACATATATTTGTTTGCGGGAGTGACGGGCGACCAGAATCCGGCCCACATCAACGAGTCATACGCCAGGACCACTTTTTTCAAAACGAGGATCGCCCACGGCATGCTTTGCGGTGGTTTTATATCCGCCGTCCTTGGAATGCAGCTCCCCGGGCCGGGCACGATATATATCAAACAAGAGCTGAATTTTTTGGCGCCCGTCAGGATCGGCGACACGATCACGGCAAAGGCAGAAGTTTTAGACCGTGACGTGGTTAAGAACCGTCTCAGATTAAAGACAACCTGCACGAATCAGGACGGTGTAGTTGTCATGGATGGCGAGGCCGTCGTCATGCCGCCGAAATCCAGAAACTAACAACACTCTGACCTTTTTATGTCGACCGTTCATCTGATTTTTCAGCGAGGCCGGGACTGCGGCTGAAAAATTTTCCTCGACTTGCATCATTTTTTCTGATTAATAAATCCGAACCTTTAAACCTTCGCATGATTGCGTTTGCCCTAAGGTGTCGAAACATGGAGCTTATTGATGACGAAGTTTTGGTCGTGCGGCGCAAACGTATTAACAACCAATTATAATCATTAGTTGTTGAGTGCCACGACATCGTGGA
>DIEZ01000045.1 GCA_002418885.1 Syntrophaceae bacterium UBA5761 | reverse complement strand
TAGTGACCGATCGACTCGCAGCGGTTGACGAGCTCTCCCTTGCTGTTTCGGGTGACGAAACCCTTGTCCCGGGTGTCCTTAACAAGACGAGCGATCCGGGAAATCGCAAATTCCCAGTCTTTTTCTTCCCACTCGGTTCCATAAGGCTTTCGATAAAGCACCTTGGTGAGACGATGCTTGTTTGCCTCCGTCAAGTCAAAGAATCCGGCCCCTTTCGCGCAGAGGGATCCCTCGTTGATGGGATGGTCTGCGTCGCCCTCGATGTTGAATATTTTACCCGTGGCCTTGTCGACGCTGCAGACGAGACCGCAGCCGACGGAGCAATAACAGCAGGTTGTGACTACCTGCCGTGCGCTTTTGACCTTGTTCATTTTGTCGAGTTCTTCCGCGTATGCCCGCAGAGACTTCAGGTTTATGCCCAGGGAAGACAGGGCCAACCCGGAACCCACAGCGCCGGACAGGGTCAGGAACCCTCTTCTGCTTATCTTCATACTTAGGAGCCTCCTATCCTGCTCATGTCAAATTTGAGCTACATTACGTTTGCGCATATCTAATGTCTTTTCTCTGATAAGTCAACAGAAATGTGGCTCCTAAGGTTGTGTTTATATTAACATAACTCCTTAGTAGGTCTGAGAGTTATGACATGCCGGGAAGGGTGCGAGGAAGGCTTCGGCCGGGGTTCGGTCAGCGGGATCCTACGACGGGTACCATTCAGCCGGTACCATAGAGACATAGCCTTTGTTCCGCATCAGGATGTCGAGGTGGGCAAGGCCGAGAGCTGAGATGTCGAGGTCGATCTCCTGGATGTCGCGCACCTGATTGAGTGAGAGCAGGTACCGATTGCATTGTTCGCAGATGAAGACACATTCCTGCTTTTTGTCCTCGACGAAAAAAAAGGTCATTCCCTGTTGACCCTCATGTGAGCAACAGGGGCAGATGACCCTGCTGAAGCGCCAGTCCTGGCCGCATTGGAAGCAGTGAAGCCACCGCTGGGCGTTTTTTTCCGTTATCACGGAGATCGACGGGAAGGAGCCGCATACCGGGCAGGTGCCCTGGTGCCAGTCGGCTTCTTCTATGGAGAACGCCATGTCGCGCCTCCTCCTGTGAAGAATTACCCACGTCAGTGTTCTGAGAAACAGGCGGGAAGCGGCGGGTCGGACGTTCGCCTTCTCGTACATACGTTCCGGGATTCTATCGGCATCTACGGACGATGCCTTGAAATATTCATAAAAATCGAGGGCACCGCTCACGATGCAGTCCTGCAACGCGTCCAGATCACCCTGAAGGTCTGTAAAGCCCTGCTTGAAAGCCGGGATCAGGGCAAGGGCGACCTCTTTCCAGGGGTCGCCGCGACGCAACAGCTCCACCTGTTTTATCAAGGGAATTCCTTTATTCAATTTTTTCCGGTTGATGACCGTCGTGTCGACTGGTTCCCATTCCAGATTTTCCATCAGCCGGTGGCGTTCAAGAATCACCGGCCGGAAGGCATCCAAGATTTCTCTGCTGTGGGGGCTTGTTTCGATGACGTGGTCTATCGTTTTTCCCAGTGATTTAAGCCTGTCCTTTGCTTGATTCACGCTCTCTACCTCTCTCGCCGCACCGAAGGTACGTCCGTTGAATTAATGAAAGTTTGGCTCCGAATTTCCATTCAGAGCTTTCGCGCGTTTTCCGATGTCAGGGAGAACGCCGGGAGCTCTCTTGTCCGATTCTCTCCGCCGATCGCCTCGGCGAAGACTTGTATAAAGGCCGCCCTTTGGGACAGTCCCTTTCTTGTATTCAGTCTACCAGCATGAGGCAGTAGAGGTTTTGGGTCTCCGACTTCTCCCTCAAGGGCGTGATGAAAAAACCGTTGTTCCGGGCGGTCTGGTAGACGTCGATCCCGCAAGACTCCATGGATGGCCTGGTCTTTGCCGGAAAGCGGCAGGGAATCCCTTCATTCAGCCCGCATTCCTTACAGAGCACGCAGGGGCCGGCCAGCATCAAGAAGGCCTTGTAGTAGCCGTCCTTGAAGAGCTCTCCCTCCAGCTTTACTAGGGCATCCATGCAAGCGACCATGTTCCTGCCGCGCTCCTTTGAGTAAGGGGCCTCGACATGAAACAGGATGGCCCGCCGGTAGGAATCGAGGAGGGCCTTCGTCTCCGCCGGCGTCGGTGTGTGGGGCGGACAGCTGTAGCGGTGCTTGTACGGACAGCCGAAGAGGCACTTGAACCGCACCCAGGGGGCGGTCACTACCGTGCTCGGATGGATGACCTTCGCGTCTGTAGCTCCGGCCTGAATCGCCTTTTCGCAATACTTCTCGAGATCGGATAGCTGCATCGAAACCTCCTTTTACAGAATCGTTAATCATCCGGTCGGTACAATTACAACGCGGCGCCACTGTATCGAGAACGGAAAGATACAGGAAATCATACCTGAGCCTGGTCTCGGGTGTGTCCCCGCAGAGCCTTTCAGGATTTTTTGGGGGCTTACGGGCGCCTCCGGATGATCTGATTCCCTACCATCGTCATGACTTCCTCGTCCCGCTGGTTGTAACTCGTATAGCGTATACGGACGACCCCCCGGTCCTGCCGCGAGCTGGACGCCTTTTTTTCGAGCACTTCACCGACGACATAAAGCGTGTCGCCGGGCTGGACGGGGCGCAGCCACCGTAACTCATCGAATCCCGGCGACCCGAGGCTGGAGCCTTCCAGCGCCCCTGTCATCAGAAAAGCCCGGAAGGTAAGAGCGATGGTGTGTATCCCGCTTGCGATGAGTCCCCCGTAAGGGGTCGTCTTTGCCGCCTCGGCGTCTATGTGGAAGACCTGCGGGTCGTAACGCATGGCGAAATCGATGATCTGCCCCTCCGTCACCGTGATCCCCGGCGACCGGAACCGATGGCCCACTTCAAAATCTTCAAAATATAGAATCACTGTGATACCCCCGAGTAAGGTCTTTTAGTACGTCTGCAAGGCACCTTATATGCAACCGGCGGAAAAAGGCAAGACTAAGTTTGTCCCGAGCAGAAAACAGAGAGAACGCCAAAGGCGTCTCGACCACGCCGCCTCCGAGTGCTCCGCCCCCTCGTCGAAGTACCACTCCACATCCCGCCCCGGGACAAACCCCTTTTCCCGGAGTGCTTCCATCATCTCATCGCACCCTTTTTGCAAGTCTCGGTCCAGACCGACAGTGCCGTTATCGACGTAAAGACGTATTTCTTTGCGTGATCCCCGATACCCCCGGACCAGGGGGATGACGCTGTTGCCCCCGTACACAAAGGCAGGGGAGAGACAGGCTGCCGCGGAGAAGACTTCCGGGTGATTCCAGGCCAGAAGGAAAGAGATCAGCGCCCCCATGGAAGACCCAATCACAGAGGTTCCGTTCCGTTCGGCGACAGTCCGGTAGGCGTCGTCTATGACGGGCTTGACCCTTTCGACGACAAACCGCATGTACGCCTTCCCCTTTTCGGTGTCGCCGTACTCCTCCTGCCGGTCTTCCGTGTTGTACAGGGCGACGATGACGGCCTTACAAATGCGTCCTTCCAGCATCAGCCGGCCGGCCGTCTCGTCAGCCTGCCAGGAGAGGCCGCTCAATGAATTCCCCTCTTCGAAGATGTTCTGGCCGTCCTGCATGTACAGGACGGGGTAACGCTGCCCCGGTGGAGACCCATAGCCCGGCGGAAGCCAGACAAGGACATCCCTGGGGAGAATCCCCTCACCTTGCATCCGGGGATGGCGTTCGATACATCCGGTCATCGGAACTCAGAAATATGGGTCGCTACTCTCGGCATCGTCGGCCGGTCTTCTATACAGTCCATCCAATGATAGCGTACGTATCTGAATTTGCAAACGGTAGAAAAGACCTTCTTCAGATGATAGCTTATTTTTCTATGACAATGGAGCCAATTGCAAAACTCTGTTTTTTGCCGGCATTAGTTCACCGGTACCAGTATCTGTTTTGGGGTGTCCTGAGTTGATGATGAGATATAACCGAAAGTTGTG
>DIEZ01000032.1 GCA_002418885.1 Syntrophaceae bacterium UBA5761 | reverse complement strand
GGCGGTATCTTCACGAAGATCGCCGATATCGGGTCCGACCTCATGAAAATCGTCTTCGCGATCAAAGAAGACGACCCGCGAAACCCGGGGGTCATCGCAGACTGCACGGGCGACAACGCCGGCGACAGTGTCGGTCCGACGTCGGACGGTTTTGAAACTTACGGCGTCACGGGGGTTGCCCTGATCAGCTTCATCGTCCTGGGTGCATTTCCTCAGTATCAGGCGGAGCTTCTCGTGTGGATTTTCGTGATGCGCATCCTGATGATCGTGACTTCGATCGCCTCTTATTTCATCAACAACGTCATCGTCAACGGTATGATGGCCGGCAAGGAAAAGGTCAACTTCGAAGCGGCCTTGACTTCGCTCGTTTGGATCACTTCGATCATATCGATCATAGTGACCTTCGCTGTCAGCAAGTGGCAGCTCGGTCATTTACCCGACGATCTTTGGTTTAAACTCTCGGTGATCATCAGCTGCGGGACACTGGCCGCGGCCCTGATCCCTGAGTTGGTCAAAGCATTCACAAGTTTCAACTCCCGTCATTGTGCGGAGGTCGTTACTGCCGCCCGTGAAGGTGGCGCCTCGCTGGATATCCTTTCCGGGTTCGTCGCCGGCAACTTCGCCGCATTCTGGATTGGTTTTTCCATCTTCATCCTGATGTTCATCGCCTACTACACAAGCACGTTCGGGTTATCCAACTTTATGGACTACTCTTCGGTCTTCGCGTTCGGTCTCGTGGCGTTCGGTATGCTCGGCATGGGTCCTGTTACGATCGCCGTCGACAGCTACGGTCCTGTCACGGACAACGCCCAGTCCATCTACGAGCTTTCTCTCATCGAAACCATTCCCAACGTCGAGTCGGAAATCCAGAATCAGTTTGGGTTCAAACCCCGTATGGACGTTGCGAAGCATTACCTCGAAGAGAATGACAGCTGCGGCAACACCTTCAAGGCGACAGCAAAACCGGTTTTGATCGGTACGGCGGTCGTCGGGGCCACGACGATGATCTTCTCTCTTATCCTGCTTCTCAAGAAGGCCCTCGGCATTCAGCCGGAGATGATCCTCAATTTCCTGAATCCTTACACTATTCTCGGTCTTCTGTGCGGTGGTGCGGTAATCTACTGGTTTACGGGTGCATCGACACAAGCTGTCGTGACGGGTGCTTACCGTGCCGTCTTGTACATCAAGAAGAATATCAGGCTCGACGACAGCGCCAGCTTGAGCGCCTCGACGGAGAGTTCAAAAGAAGTCGTGAGAATCTGCACGGTCTACGCGCAGAAAGGAATGATAAACATCTTCATCGCGATCTTCTGCTTCGCCCTGGCCTTTGCTTTCCTCTCGGCGCCTGTAACCGGTCCCCAGGCTGCTTCATTCTTCATCAGTTACCTGATTTCTATCGCCGTCTTCGGCCTCTTCCAGGCCCTCTTCATGGCCAATGCAGGCGGTTGCTGGGATAATGCCAAGAAAGTTGTAGAAGTCGACTTGAAGGAAAAAGGGACGCCCCTCCATGCAGCGGCAGTCATCGGCGATACCGTCGGCGACCCCTTCAAGGATACAGCGTCGGTTGCGTTGAACCCGATAATCAAGTTCACGACCTTGTTCGGAATGCTTGCCATGGAAATCGCGATCGTCCCGGCGATGAGGGGTTCTGCTACTTTGGTGGGTCTTGTCTTCCTGCTCATCGCTCTCGTGTTCGTGTACCGTTCCTTCTACTCCATGCGTATCCCCATAGAGGCTTCAAAATAGCAACAGCGACTTATTAATGAACAGAAAAAGGGAGGCGAAAGCCTCCCTTTTTCTGTGGTGTATTTATTCGATTAGACGTGAAATCCCGTAAGTTGAAGATAGGTTGGATGGCTCTGTCGTTGCGGTGCTATCCCCCGACAGATGACATCTCTCGCATACACTTTCTCGGCCTTCCTCCGCCCGTCAACCGGTCCATACCCTCGGGCTTTTCTTCGACGGCCCTCTTTATGAGACCGACGAGTTCATCATCGCGGCATCCATTCCTGAGCGGCCTTTTCAGGTCTATTTCTCTTTCAGAAAACAGGCATGTCCTAAGCCTGCCGTCCGCGGTCAACCTTAGTCTGTTGCATGACCTACAGAAATGGCGACTGGTTGAACCGATCAGACCTATTTCCCCTGTCCCGTTCTTCAATCGATAGATGCGGGCAGGTCCGTCCGTCTTGCTTGTTCTCTCGAGGGGTTCCAGTTCGAAGTGCCGGCTTATCCGACGACGTACCTCGTCGTTAGAGATATAGCGGGAATCATGCTCATCGGCGGCGCGTCCGAGAGGCATCAATTCAATAAACCTAACTTGGTAAGGCTGTTCAAGGGTCAACCGGGCGAAGTCGATTATCTCATCTTCATTAAGGCCTTTGATAGTCACTACATTGATCTTTATCGGCGAAAATCCCACCCGCCGCGCCCGTTCAAGCCCACCGAGTACGTCATCGAGAAACCCACCCCGAGTTATCCGCGTATACTTGACACTGTTCAACGAATCAAGGCTGACATTGATTCTTCTTACGCCGGCATCGAAGATGTCGTCCGCCATAGACCCGAGCAACGCGCCGTTGGTCGTCAGTGATAGGTCTTTAAGCCCCGGCAGGGATGCAAGCGAAGAGAGAAAACCGACGACCCCCCGCCTAACCAGGGGCTCACCCCCCGTCACCCGTACTTTTACGATTCCCAGCCCTACCGAAGACCGAACCACGCGAAGCACTTCTTCGTACCGCAGTATATCTTCATGATTCATGGCCGATATACCCTCTTCGGGCATGCAGTAAACACACCGCAGATTGCAGCGGTCCGTCACAGAAACACGAAGATAGTTTATCTCTCTTCCGAACCGATCGATCATTGCCGCTCCTTCGCTGAAGCCGCCTCATCCCCCGACATACTATTACAGATACCTCTTGAGCTCCTTCTTTTCGAGTGCCTCGACGACCTCTTTGACCCTTTGCGAAGACCCGCGCCTGCAGACCAGCAAGGAGTCGTCATCCTCCACGACTATGAGGTCCTCTACATCAACGATAGCCACGAGCTTTTTCGGGCTGTGAACGAATGAATTCCTGGACCGGACGTTGATGACTTCGCCGGCGATCACGTTGCCCCATTCATCCTTACCCCGTATCTCCCATAAGGCGTCCCAGCTCCCGACGTCGCTCCACTGAAAAGTACCCTTCAGCATTAGGACATCGGGACTCTTTTCCATGACGCCGTGGTCGATCGAAATAGGTTCGAGGCCTTTGTATACATCTTTCACTACATCATCCTCTTTTGGTGTCCCCAGGACACGGCCTATTTCTTTCAAACCTTCGTGAAGGTCGGGTAAGAATCGTTCGATTGCAGCAAGGATCGTTGATGCTTTCCACACGAAAATTCCGCTGTTCCAGAAAAAGCGTCCGTTCTGCACAAATTCTCTTGCCTTCTCGGCGGCCGGTTTTTCATGGAACGATTTGACCCGGTAGATTTTTTTTCGCCTTATTGCCGCTACCTCATCCCCTACCTCCAAGTACCCGTAACCGGTTTCGGCTCTCGTCGGTTCCACACCCAAGGCAACAAGACAAGGGCCTCTACCGGCCATTTCCCCTGCAACGTATATATCCTTGAGAAAAGAGTCTTCCTTCCCGATAAAATGGTCCGCAGAAAGCACTACCATCACCCCTTCCGGGTCTTCTTTCCGGACGTGAAGCGCCGCGAGTCCGATACAAGGCGCCGTATTTTTTCCTTCCGGTTCAACCAGGATATTGCGGGGCGGGATACACTCGAGGTCACGACGAACTTTTTCGGAATGCAATCGGCCCGTAACCACCAGAATCCGTTCCGGCGGAATCAGCGACCGGATTCTGTCCGTCGTCTCCCTCAGTATGGACTTCGGGCTCAGGATGTCAAGCAGGTGTTTGGGATGCGACTCCCTGCTTCTCGGCCAGAACCTAGTTCCCTTGCCCCCCGCCATGATCACTGCATAACCGTTCATGTTCCTCTCTTCTATCACTCCTTCGCTCTTCATCCTCAACCGCGACGCAGCTTACCCCTAATATCTCGTAATTTCAAACCATTAATGATAGACATCCCTGCCGAGAACAAAGCGATTTTGTTTGACATTTTACGGACCTTATACCTATATTAAGAGGCTTCTTCAAGGTATGATTTCGGGGGTCGTTGGTGGATACGAGTAAGGTTGCTATAATAGGGCCGGGAAGGTTGGGCACCGCACTCGCCTACAAATTCGGCAGTAACGGCAAGAAAGTCACTCTATACTATCATGATGTTGACCTTTGCAAGGCCATCAATACCGAGCATTTCAACCCGAAGCACCTGACGCAAGACCTGGCTTCGAAACTGGGCGGCATGGACCGGGTTCCCCGTCTGTCGGATAAAGTTTTCGCCACAAACGACCTTGAATGGGTCGTCAAGGAACACGATTTCATCTTTCTTTCCATGACGATAACCGGACTGCCGGAAATTCTGAACTATTTGAAGCCTTTGATCGCAAAAAAAAGGGGGACAACCTGCCTGATCTCACCCATCAAAGGCCTTGCCTCGGATGAAAAAACGAGCGCCCTTATCACGCCGTCACAGATGATTCACATCCATCTGCAACACCTGAAGCATAAATACAGCGTGGTTTGTATCGGGGGACCCTTTTTCGACACGGATATAGCGATCGGCAACCCCGTATGCGTCACAGTGGCCGGAAAGAAGCGTATCTCCAACATCGTTCGCGGCGAGCTGATGAAATTCAACCGCAGAGAACTGTCTTCCTACTACAACTTCGACATCGTCGGGGTCGAGGCTTGCGGCGCCCTCAAGAATATAGTGGCAAACCTCAAGGGTGTCACGGATTGCCTCAACCTGGGGCCGTCGTTGCCGGGAACGCTCTTCACCCGGTCGGGAGTCGAAATAAGGTCGCTCTCCCTGCTCCTGGGCGGTAGTTTTCAGGCTTTCCACAGCCAGGCCGGCGTGGGAGACCTCTATGTAACCGTGTCTTCGGAAGCCAGCAAAAATTACCGTTACGGCAAATTATTCTACGATATCTACACGGGGAACCCCATCGAAACGAACATGAGGGTACTAGAAAGGATCGACGGTACGCCCGAAGGCCCGAACAGCATCCGCAGCGTCAATCGATTCCTGGAAAAGAAAAACATGTACAGCCCGTTATTTGCCAGTGCATACAGGATCTTCAACGAAGGTGGTACGAGAGAAGAGGTCAAAGAAATCGTCATCCAGTCCTGTCAGTTCGACAGGAGAACGAACGAATTCATCGGCCCCATCTCGAGAATCTTCTACCGACTAATGCCCAACCTCTGGTACAGAAGAGATAAGGGAATATTCTCACGCTGGTGAGGTCAACGGTTCAATCTCCAAGGGCGCCTCTTCGGTCTTTTCATTTGCCGACCGTAGCCTCTCCAAGGATGCATAGACGGCTGTCGATGAACGCTCCACTACACCGGTGAGGTGTCGTTCGGCGGCTTCCGTGATCGACGCAAGCGATGATTCGAAGACCGCATCACGGAACGCCTGTCGATCCTTGTCTGTGATGCCCGCGAAGCGCCTTACCATGGCCGTATAGCCTTTCGTGGCCGGATCCATGGGCCTGTCGGTGAGTCCGATAGTGCCGATCTTCGCTTTTTCTATGTCGATTTCCTTAAAGTCACCGCGGGCGGCGATCTTTATCGCATCGTCGTAAACCTTCAGCGTTTCTTCCAGATTAGGGTCCCTGTAAGAAAGGAAGGCGAAGTATCCCGCCACCGCATCATAGACACTCATGCCCCCATAGGCACCTCCCCGCAACCTCACTCTTTTGTAAAGATGATTGTTCGAAAGTTCCCTGCTGAGAACCATCAGCGACGGCGCAAGACGGTCTATGTACGGCGGAGCCGGGAACACCCGAGCCACGAAACAAACCTTCGCCGGTATCGAAACCCCCTTGTTGAGTGTCTGTCTCTGCGGTACCGGCAAGGCAACGACCCCGGGCCCGTTGCCGAGGCGGTTGATCAGTCCGGACACACTTTCCAGCAAGGCACTCAACGTCTTGCCGCCGGCGGTCAGGTCGACCTGGAGGCGACTTTTTTTGAACACCCATTCCCGCAGCTCACGCATCCTGTCAAGGATTTGGCGCAGGTCATCGTCAAAATTATCGGCAAGGCCGTTCAGAACCTGAAGTTGCATGCGGCCGTACCACTGTTCCTCCCGATAGGCGGGAACGGATATCGGAGCAGCCGCCGTCCTTCGGGCAAACAGATGTCCTGAGGGGATTACCGATGCGTGCAACCGGTTGCGCTTTTCGAATATCACATCCCTAATCCTGCCCGCATCGCTCAAATCACCGGCGCAGAGCAGGTCTGCCAGAATCGCGAGAGTTTCCCGGATGTTCCTGTCTAAACAACGGGCGCAGAACACCATCTTCTGCCAATCCCCCCGGCCGTCTGCCGTTAGTCCCGCTTCAAGTCGACAGTCGACTCCACCCGTTTTAAGGGCGATGCGTTTAGCCATCTCCGCGTAGGAAAGGCCGGCGGCCCCCATGCCCGTCGTCAGTTTCCCGAGGAGCGGGAGAAGAGCTTGCAGCTCGTCGGGGATGTCGGAGACGTCAAAAGCGACGTTTATGTACGCTATGCCGTTCGAATAGACGTCATGAACCGCCACCGGTACGCCGTCCACAATAGTCTCTTCACCCGGTATCGTTTCGACCACCTTTGGGATGTCTTCGATCCGCAACTTGGGGAGCGTGCCGAGGGCCTCTTCCGAGTCCGGCTCGACTTGACGGACCTTCATCGTCTCCGTCTCACGGCGTATGTCCTCCTTTTCCGCCTGCGACAGATTCTCTTTGCAGTGCCTCATCATGGCGTTGAACGTCCGATCCCACTCCTCGTTGTGATTCTTGCTCGGTTCGAGGACCGAGAGCACACGGTGGGGATTTTCCAGGAACCACTCTTCAAGTACCCTCTCGAAAAGGTCCTTTTCCCGGGTCAATCTATCGCGGACGCGGTCGACCGCACTCGTAAACCTCAAATCAGAAAAAGGGTCACCCCCGTAGAGCCAAGTCTGATAGACCTTCCGCATC
This sequence comes from Syntrophaceae bacterium UBA5761, assembly GCA_002418885.1. Lineage (GTDB taxonomy): Bacteria > Desulfobacterota > Syntrophia > Syntrophales > UBA4778 > UBA2207. Next base: position 20,326 of record DIEZ01000032.1, on the reverse strand, counting down.
AGTTTTATCGCGTAAGGATATTGACGCCTGACTATCTCTTTTCCTTCGAATTCGACCTGATGGAGTGCGCCCTCGATGACGTCACGCTCGAACCCGTCAGTCACGATGTCTCTGAGGGTATCGAGAACGACCTCTTCTATGGCATCGGCTTTGTCCGGGTCGGTACCTCTCAGCCCGACGGCAAACACAGCCTGACGGAGGTCGGTTTCGAGTCCGGTCACAGGCGTCATATCTTCACCCAGGCCGGACTCGATCAACGCCTTACGTAACGGCCCGGCAGCGCCTCCGACTAGCGCCTCCGCCAAGATCCTGAGGAGGAGGATGGTTTCGCTGTCGGTATTATCTGCGAGCAACCAGGCCACATTGACCGAGGTCTTTCCCGCCGCATCTTCCTCCCGGGCTATCGGATAGGTGGAGCTGACCCGTACCGGTTTTTCCCACCGCGGTTGTTTTTCGACCCCCGAATCGACGTCCGTCCTCCCGAATCCGTCGAGCATCTCCTCAAGGAAGGAAAGGTGTTCGTCGGTAGGGATGTCACCACAGATGAAAAAATAGGCGTTCGACGGCGAGTAGTAGGTTCGGTGGAATTCGACAAGCTGTTCATAGGTCAGGTAAGGAATGACTTCGGGGTTTCCTCCCGAGTCGAAGGCGTAGATCGTGTCGGGCAGAAGGGCTTCCTGGAGCGATTTCCACATCAGGGCATCGGCGGAGGAATAGACCCCCTTCATCTCATTGTACACGATACCCGATATGGTGAGGTCACTGTCCGAGTCACCGCCGTCCAAAAACTCGAGGTGGTGCCCTTCTTGCAAGAATGTCTCTCTCAGCAGCCTCGGCCGGAGCACCAGGTCGGCGTAAACACGGGCAAGGTTGAAGAAGTCCTTTCTGACCCTACTGGCAACGGGATAAACGGTCTTGTCCGGGTAGGTAAAGGCATTGATGAACGTTTGCAGCGTCCCCCTTGCCAGCTCGTTGAAGGCGTCCTTGACGGGATACCGTTCGGACCCGGCCAGCACCGAATGCTCGAGAATATGGGCGACGCCCGTCGAATCTCGGGGAGGCGTCCGAAACCCCACGGAAAAAAGGTTCTCCGGGTCATCGGTGTGCAGATGAATGATTCGAGCACCCGTTGCTTCATGTTCAATCAAGTATGCCGTAGCCCGGACATCCGGGATCTCTTCCACCCTTATGACCCTGAAACCACTAACTTTCGAGCCGGCTTCGAATAGCGGCACCGGACTTCCTTCTACAACCATATTCGTTTCCTTTCCCGAGAAAAAAATAATGCTATTATTTTATCGGTTTATTTGTTAAATAACGTCAGCTTCTCGAGAATAAGTTTGACAGAATTAACATGTCATTGCAAGACCTTAGCGTCTGTCAGGGGATAGAATGGAAGCGGTGTCGAGGTCGTTCGAAAACCTTCTCGTTACGGGGGGATGCGGTTTCATCGGGAGCAATTTCATCCGTCAGCTTCTCCTCGAGAGATCCGATTTTCGGGGCAGGGTCATTAACATCGATAAGCTGACTTATGCCGGGAATAGAGAAAATCTGAGGGAAGTTGAGCAGATTTGCGGCGGTCGGTATGCGTTCATCAGAGCCGACATCTGCAACCTCGATGCGATGATCCGGATAATCTCCGAGTATGCCGCGGACGGAATATGCCATTTCGCCGCCGAATCCCATGTCGACCGATCTATCAAGAGACCGGCCGACTTTATCCTTACCAACATCGTCGGCACCTTCAACCTTCTCGAAGCTGCCAGACTCCGGAAAGACCGTTTTCTACTCTTCCATCACATCAGCACTGATGAAGTGTACGGAAGTCTCGGGCCGGAGGGAATGTTCACGGAAAAGACACCTTACCGTCCCAACAGCCCCTATTCCGCTTCCAAGGCCTCTTCCGACCATCTCGTCAGGGCGTACCATGAGACATACGGCCTTCCGGTTACCCTTTCGAACTGTTCGAACAATTATGGTCCCTATCAGTTCCCGGAAAAGCTGATTCCCCTGACCATCATCAATGCCCTTGATTTCAAACCCCTTCCCGTTTACGGAGACGGCCGGAATGTGAGGGATTGGCTTTATGTCGAGGATCATTGTGAGGCAATCTGGGCCATAATGAAGTCCGGTCCGGCGGGGGAGATATATAACGTCGGAGGCGGTTCGGAGATGGAGAATATCACCGTCGTCAGGATGATCTGCGACCTGATCGACGAAATTTCAGCCTCGCCCGGCGGCAAATCTCGCAGAGACTTGATAACCTTCGTGAAGGATCGACCTGGTCACGACCGAAGATACGCCATGGACTTTTCTAAACTCAACCGGGAACTAGACTGGCGTCCCAAAGAATCCTTTCGTTCCGGTCTCCAGAAGACGATCCACTGGTATCTGGACAACGGAGAATGGATTCAGAGAGTCCGGACCGGGGAATATCATTCCTGGCTGAAAGAGCAGTACGGTTGACTCGCCCGGTCCCGAGTTTGACCGACATTCGTCGGTCCATCATTGATTGAAAATTACATTTGAATTATCGGCCGATTCTTATTATATAAGTACGATTAACATTGCTTTTTTGTTTTCCACCACAGTCTGCTCTCAGTCCTGGCAATCGGCATGACAATAATTTTCAGGGGGTTGATTTTCTATGGGTCAGAATATACGGATAGCGATCGTAGGAATAGGCAACTGTGCTTCCGCCCTCGTCCAAGGGATCGAATACTATCGCGACCAAAAGGGCCAAGAAGACACGACAGGGCTGATGCACTGGGACATCGGAGGTTTCAAACCTTTTAACATCGAAGTCGTTGCTGCTTTCGACGTCGACGAGCGAAAAGTCGGGAAAGAGCTTTCCGAGGCAATCTTTCAGCTCCCGAATTGTACGACGGTTTTTCATCGGAATGTCCCACGAAAGGGCGTGACGGTGCGAATGGGACGCGTCTTGGACAGCATCGCACCTCATCTTTCTGATTATGAGGAGAAACTGAGATTTTGCGTCGCCCGTGAGCCGGAACCTTCCCGAGAGGATGTTGTACGGATACTCAAGGATTCCGGAGCCGAGATTCTTCTCAACTATCTCCCCGTCGGTTCCGAGAAAGCGACCGGATTTTACGCGGAATGCGCCCTCGACGCCGGTATAGCCTTGATCAACAACATCCCTGTTTTCATCGCCAGCGACCCGGCATGGTCCGACCGCTTTGCCGGAAAAGGCCTTCCGGTAATCGGAGACGATATCAAGTCTCAGTTGGGCGCCACCATCGTCCACCGCGTCCTTACCAACCTTTTCAAGAATAGAGGGGTTAAGCTGGAACGGACGTATCAGCTCAACATAGGGGGCAATACCGACTTTTTGAACATGCTCGACCGGTCACGCCTTGCTTCGAAGAAAGAATCGAAGACGGAAGCGCTCCAATCGCAGGTCATCCGCCGGCTGTCGGATGAAAACATCCACATCGGGCCGAGCGACTGGGTACCATGGCAAAAAGATAACAAAATAGCCTACTTGCGTATGGAAGGAAGGCTTTTTGGCGATGTCCCGATGAACCTTGAGTTGCGCTTGTCCGTCGAGGACTCACCTAATTCAGGCGGCGTAGTCATTGACGCTATTCGATGCTGCAAGCTCGCCCTCCTGAGGGGACAGGGAGGCGTTCTTCACTCTCCTTCGGCCTATTTCATGAAACACCCTCCGAAACAGTTCAGCGACGATGAGGCTTACCGGATGACGGAGGAATTCATCAAAGGCGCACTCTCTAACTGATGTTCAAGGAGAACACATGATATACAACGAAGAAGCAGAAACCCTGCCCAGAGAAGCCCTAAAGGCCCTGCAACTCAAAAGACTCCAGCAAGTAGTGCACCGGGTCTACCACACGGTGGGTTTTTACCGCAGGGCTTTCGACCAGGCTGGGGTCGACCCCGACGACATCAAATCTCTTGACGACCTCCGGAAACTCCCCTTCACGACCAGAGAGGACTTGAGGAACAACTATCCTTTCGGCCTCTTCGCCGTCCCGATGAGTAACGTCGTCAGGCTCCACGCCTCATCCGGCACGACCGGCAAAGCCACGGTCGTCGGTTATACGAGACGGGACATCGAAAACTGGTCCGAGTTGGTGGCACGCTGCTTCACCGCCGCCGGCATCACCAAAAACGACATAATTCACAATGCCTATGGGTACGGCCTCTTCACGGGCGGCCTTGGCGCCCACTACGGCGCCGAAAAACTCGGGGCCAGCGTCATTCCTATGTCCGGCGGCAGCACGAAAAGACAGATCACCATCCTCCAGGACTTCGGACCGACGGCGATCTGCTGCACTCCGTCGTACGCCCTGACCATTGCCGAGGCAGGGACCGACTTGGGCGTTGATATGAAATCCCTCAAGCTCCGAGTAGGCGTGTTCGGCGCCGAACCTTGGAGTGAAAAAATGAGGCTTCAGATCGAAGACAGCCTCAACATAATAGCCTTGAACATCTATGGCCTATCTGAAGTGATGGGGCCGGGCGTTGCGATGGAATGCATCGAAGGGCGTAGCGGCATGCACATCTTCGAGGATCATTTTATCGTCGAGACGATCGACCCTGACACCGGTGAAGTCCTGCCTCCCGGTGAGCCTGGTGAACTTGTTTTCACAACCATAACCAAGGAGGCCTTTCCCCTCGTCCGCTACCGATCGCGGGATATATCGAGGATTTCGACTGATTTTTGCCGCTGCGGCAGGACTTTTGTTAAGATGGATAGGGTTTCAGGAAGAAGCGACGACATGCTGATCATCCGTGGAGTCAACGTCTTTCCGTCGCAGATCGAAAGCATCCTCATGGGGATCGAGGGGGTGGAGCCGCATTATCAGTTGGTCGTAGACCGCGTCGACACTCTGGATACCCTCGAGATTCAAGTCGAGGTCAGTGAAACGCTCTTCTCCGATGAGGTCAAAGAGCTCCAGAATCTCGAGAAGCGAATAAAGAAAGACATCAAGGATTACCTCGGAATAACGGCTCAGGTCAAGCTCGTGGAACCAAAAACGATCCAGCGTTCCGAGGGAAAGGCGACGCGCGTCCTCGACAAGAGGAACATCTAAAAGGAGGGGTTTTTCGTGAAAGTAAAGCAGATCTCGATTTTTCTGGAAAACAAACCGGGTTCCCTCGAAAAGGTTACCGGCGTGTTGAGCGCAGCCGCCATAAACATCCGGGCCCTCGCGCTTGCCGATACCTCCGATTTCGGCATCCTACGACTGATCGTCAATGACGTTCCTACGGCGAGGAAGGTCCTCCAGGAAAACGGTTTCACCCTGAAGTGTACGGACGTCGTCGCCGTGGAAGTGCCCGACCGTCCCGGCGGTCTTCACGGAATCCTGTCCGTGCTTTCCCGGGAAGGCATCAACGTGGAGTACATGTATGCCTTCATCGAAAGAAGCGGAGAGAACGCGATCATCATCTTCCGTTTCAACCCTACGGATACGGCTATCGACGTCCTGCTGAAACATGGGTTTACTGTTCTTCCCGGGGAACAAGTTTACAGCCTGTGAGTATCGGCTTATAGTCGCCCGCGGGCAGCCCTGGAGCAGCCCTTTTACCCCCAAAGAACCAAACAGAGCTCCTGTTTCTTCATCAGGTCCTTTTTATAAGGAATGGCCCGGACACCGTAAGAATAAGAGCCGCTTTCCTGGACGCTGTGCCTGCAGGAATATGTCAATATCCCGTCTTCGGACCCCGAACATTCGAGGGGGATGTTCGCCGGTTCTCTTAAGAAATCCTGCTTCTCAACCTTTCCGATGACGAGTTCCACCAGTATTTCATCCCTTTCCATCTTTCCCGGGTCGACCCTCACCTTTACGGTGAAAGGTTCGCCAACAGGGATCGAGTCGCCATGGATACCCTCGAAACTCACATCTACCAACCTTAGAGACGAAAACCTGAGTGGGACCTTCATCTTCCAATCCGACAACTCCTTCGCCAGCTTGAACGAATCTTGAGTCATATCGTGACCCCTCTTCGCCACTGGTATGTACATCTCCTCCAAATACTGCCTTGTCATTCTCTCCGCGTTAAACCGTGGCACAAGGGTCATGATCGACTGTTTGACCATCGACATCCAATCCTGAGGAACTCCGGAGGCATCACGCTCATAGAACATCGGAGCGATGACGTCTTCCAGGCTGGAGTATAACGATTCGGCGTCCCTCGCGTCGGCATCGGCGCTGTCTTCATAACCGACAAACCTGTTCATCACAGGGCCGATCGTCCATCCGTTCGACCCATTGAACCCTTCACACCACCACCCGTCGGAAACGCCCAGGTTCAGGCCCCCGTTGATGACGACCTTCTGGCCACTTGTTCCACATGCTTCAAACGGCCGCCTGGGGGTATTGACCCACAGGTCCACGCCCCGAACGAGATGCTTCGCGATCCGGAGGTCATAGTCTTCAAGAAAAAACAGTTTTCCGATGAACCTCCTGTCATTGCAAAAATCGATCACCTTTTTGATGAGGTCTATGCCAGCCTTATCGCTGGGATGGGCCTTCCCCGCGAAAACGATTTGAACGGGACACTTGTCGTCGTTTACGATGCGGTCGAGACGATCCGGGTCGGACAACAAAAGGTTAGCTCTCTTGTACGGTGCGAACCTTCGGGCAAAACCGACCGTCAACGCTGCCGGGTTGATCTTCGCCACAAATTCCTCACGCCAAAGCTTGGACTCTCCGTATTTTATCCATTGTCTGGAGACGACCTCCCGCAAAAAATTTATAAGGTTGAACTTGAGGGTGCTCCTTATCCTCCACAGGTAGGAGTTCGGAATGTCATGAACTTTTTTCCACAGTTGCCCGTCCGACATCCTCCTCTCCCAACCACGCCCCAGGTAAACGTCGAAAACTTCTCGCATCTCCGGAGCCACATAAGACAGCAGGTGAACACCGTTCGTGATCGGCTTTATCGGGACATCTGTGTGGTGAAACCCCTTCCATACTTTGCACCACATCCGTTTTGCCACTTCGCAGTGCATCCTGCTGACGGCGTTCGACATCGCAGACATCTTGAGACCCAAGACCGTCATAGAAAAAGGACTCTCGTCGGCGCCTTCCCTAAGCCTGAGTTCCCAGAATTGAGACCAGGTAATCCCCCATCTCTTGACGAAGTTTGAGAAGTAATATTCGATGATATCCTTAGTGAAACGCTCGTTGCCGGCATCTACCGGCGTGTGGGTCGTGAAACAGGTATTACTCCTGACGACCTCTTTTGCTTCCTCGAACGAAAGCCCTTCGTCGATCATCAGGTCATTTATACGCTCAAAGATAAGGAACGCGGAATGCCCTTCGTTGATATGATAGGCACTGGGCTTGATACCCAGCTTCTTCAGCAATTTTACCCCGCCGATGCCGAGCAGTATTTCCTGCTCAATCCTGATTCGTGGTTCGTCACTATAAAGCCTCGAGGTAATCCTTCTGTCCTGAACGGTATTCCGCGCGACATCCGAGTCCAGCAGATAAAGATTGACCCGCCCGACCCGCACCTCCCAGATATTCGCAAAAAGCGTCCTCCCCGGGAGTTCAACCGCAATCTGTACGTCGTGCCCCTTTTCGTCCCGCACGATCTGGACGGGCATGCCGGAAAAATCGCCTTCCTCGTATTCTGCAACCTGCCATCCGTCCTTGTCGATCCTCTGTCTGAAATAACCGTTTCTGTAAAGCAACCCCACGCCTACCAGGGGAATGTTCATGTCGCTCGCCGCCTTGAGGAGGTCTCCTGCAAGCACGCCGAGACCCCCCGAATAGACCTGGATGCTTTCATGCAAACCGAATTCGGGAGAAAAATAGGCTATCGGCGACGACCACCTGAGTTCAGCCGGCAATTCAGGGTTGCCGGTCATTTTCGCCTTCATGTACCCGTCGAATTCCGAGATGATTCGCCCATACAGGTTTCGGTAACCTTCACTGGCCGCCACCTCCATGAGTCTCTCCGGCAAAACACTTTCCAGCATCCGGACGGGATTGTTATCCGATTCGTTCCATTTTTTGGGGTCCAGATGGGCAAAGAGCTCAAGAACGCTTGGATGCCAGCTCCACCAGAGGTTGTAGGCAAGTTCCCTGAGGCGGCCGATCTCGCTCGGCAAGCTGACGACCGCCGTAAAACTCCGGAAATGGGGTTGTGTCGAGGCTGTGCCGGCAAAGACATGGCCTTCCCTATCTCTGAGGTCCGCAACCTCGCGGCTTAAAACCCTCGCTCTCGCTGCCGTCAGCGCCCGGTCGTAAGCCTCAAGATACCTGTCGTAAAACTTGTTCCATCCCGCCTGCAACGCCACTTTTCTCGCCTCTTGTCGGCGCTCAGCGTAGTCCTCTTCCGTCCAGGAAATCGATTCCGCCAACATCCCACGCAGGTTGTCTACGATCACGTTGAACGGCACTCCTCTCCTGTTCAGGATGAGAACTCCTCCGTTCTGTCCGACGGCATTCTGTACCCACAGCCCGAAGCCGGCCTGATCGGTAGTTATCGTCGGAACGCTGTATGCGACGCTCTCGTGCGGCGTATAACCCCATGGTTCATAATAGGACGGGAATACACCAAGGTCACAGGCAGAAAGCACCTCGTAGTAGTCCATGTCGATGAGCCCATCATGACCGTTGAGAAACGCGGGGACGAAGATGACATTAACATGATTTTCCGGAAGATTTTTGAGTCCGAGGTTGTTGCACGCATTCAAGATCGGGTCGCCCTGCTCGTTCTGAAGGCGGTGGGTCGAGATCAGGGGGACGCCGCCGTCCAACGGCCCGGCCTGGAGCGCGGAAGGATTGATGGCCATATGTTCTCCCAACACGCAGATCAGGGCAACGACCTCTGTCATGACCTTTCCTCTGACGTCTTTGTCCAAACGACCGAGGGCCTGCAGAAAAACATCGATCCCCTTGTTGTGGAATTCATATCTTCCCGATATCAGCATCAATCGAACCCCGGCATCCAATTTTTTCCGAAGAAACCCAGAGGCGAACTCAATCAGCCTCTCGCGATGCTTCATCGGAACCTTCCTGTTGACCGAATAGTTCGGCACGTTCTCCATGTCGAGCCCGTTGGTCAGGATGACGTCGGAATTCCGGCCGAGGAAGTTCTTAGCCTCGACATCAGTAATCTGGCTTACCGTCGTGAAACAGTCCGCTTCCCGCGCAGACGCCGCTTCCATCGAATATTTTGCCATGATGTTCTGCGCTGCGGCCTCTTTCTGGGGGGAAATCTGTTCCATCTTCGCATAAATATCCACGCCCGCACCCGACAGGGACCTCCCGAGAATCGTGGCATGGGTCGTAAAGATCGTACCGACCTCGGGAACCCTCTTCTTTATGCACAAAAGACCGGCCCCGCACATCCATTCGTGAAATTGTGCTACAGCGCTTCCCCCTGTCGGCCTGACAATGATATTGTACACTGTTTCGATGACCGCCCCACAGGTATAACTGAACATGACGGGTTCCACGTAGTCCCACCCGCCTGAAATCGAGTCGACTCCGTAATCTTCCCAAAGCTCATATAGGAGCTGGTCTTTATTGAATTTTTTCCCGAAGGAGACGAGGATGACCTTCGGTTCACCGGGTATCTTCCACCGCCCGAAACGGCAAGGTATTTCTTTGATGGCCGCTGCCTCGCGAATTTTTACCCAACATTCCTCGTCCGTTTCTTCGAACTCCGGGTTTGCTTTAAGGTCCGGCCCCAGGAGGTAATAATTTTCGCCGAAATTTTGGACTGCGAAGGGGGCCTTTGTCCTTATTACCGTATAGATCCCGCCGACTTTATTGCAAACTTCCCAGCTGGTCTCGAAAAGAAAAACGTCATTTGTCATGTTTCCGTCCCGCCTTCTCTAGGGTGTTCGAAAAATCAGTGAGGATGTTCATAAAATTGATGTACGCGTCATAAGGTGACTGGTAAGGATTGAAGTATTTGTGCACAGTTCCGTCAGCAAACCATTTTGTACACATGTAATACAGGTGGTCCGACGTCTGAAGCCTTCTCCACGTCTCGAGCGCCTCCGGATCCTTCTTTTTCCTGATTTTTTTTTCCAGGCTGTACAGAACGGTGACCGCGTCATTCTGCATGTGATTTCCCAACCACGCCGTCAAATCCCGTTCCATATCCGCCCAGGAGGTGTAATGGGGAACGCTCAACTGGGCGACGGGCTCAAATTCTTCAGCAGCCTCGCCCGGCGTTTGAAACCTGAAATCCGGGTGCTTAAGTACCTCTCGGGGAAACGACCTCAGAAAATCGAATATACCCATCTCCTCCCATTGATGTTCGCCAAAGGTCTCATAATCCATGAACAGATTTACGACGTCACCCGAGTTGTTTATCTGATGAATCCAGTGGGCATACTTATCGGCAACAAGCGGAGATTCCTTCCACTTTCTGTCGGAAAACCTGAAGGCAACGTCGTCGGACAACCTGTAATTCTTGAGCAGAAGTTTCAGCTTCAGGCATCCGGCCGGCCGGTAGATAAAATTCGGGCTTCTCCACCCGAGGACGTGGTCCGCTCCTTCGGCAAGGATGACCTTGTAATTCATTTTTTCAACTTCCCTGGCAAGGTCGTCGTTATAGATGAGTTCAGTATTCCTGAATGTCTTGGGTGTTTGGCCGAAAAGCCTGCGGATATTCCTTTTGTGTAACTCGACCTGATCTTTGAACTCTCTCCGGGAGAAGAGAAAGGCGAGAGAGTGATAGTATGTCTCGCTCAGAAATTCGACGCATCCCGTGTCGGCGAGTCTTTTGAAACCGTCGATCACCTCGGGGCAATGGATTTCCATCTGCTCAAGGACGATGCCTGTGATCGAAAAGGCGACCTTGAAATCCCCTTTGTACTTCCGGACAAGCTCCAGCATCACTCGATTGGCCGGAAGATAGCACTTCTCGACTACTTTTTTCAGGATTACGGTGTTCTTTTCGTCGTCTTCGTACCTATGGTCTCGGTCGATATCGAAGAAGGTAAAATGTCTGTGCCTGCACGGCTGATGGACTTGGAAGTAACAACAAACAGACGGCATGTTTCCCCTCAGACAAACGGCTCTCGTCCGGCCGGACGAACCTGCTCAGGCATAATATCAAACTTTATCCGCATTGCAAGATTTACAGCTTCACGGGATATGCGATAAAGACACCAGCAATCTGATGAACTCGGCGGTACTCCAGGCCTGCGCGATGCACCCGTTGGGGTGGTACGGCGGGTTACCGTCAAAAATTTCGGAAATAAAACCAAGCCCCGCAGCACGGTAACGATGCAAATTCAGGGGTATAATAAGCTGTTCCATCAGAAATTCTTTGGCTTTTCTTGTGCGGCCGTACGTTTTCAGGTAAGCATCGCCGAATGGTCCGATGAGCCATGGCCATACGGTTCCCTGATGATATGCCGTGTCGCGCTGTCCAGGGTCGCCCCTGTACCGCCCGATGTAGGCCGGGTCGGCAGGCGAAAGCGTTCGCAATCCATAGGGTGTCAACAGGTCGCTGACCACTCTTTCGACCACGCCCTTGCACTTATCGACACCGATTGCCCTATAAGGGAGCGAGACGGCGATGATTTGATTCGGCCTGACTGACGGGTCTATCCCGTCACCCGTGAATACGTCGGCCAGATAAGACCCGTCTTCTACCCAAAAAGCTTTTTCAAAAGAACCCCTCGTCTTGAGAACGACATCTTTCAAGTCGACATCGCCGTCCTGAAACTTATCCGACAGGTCTTTCGCGAAGCATAGGGCGTTGTACCAGAGGGCGTTGACCTCGACGGCATACCCCGCCCGCGGTGTCACAGGCCTTCCATCCACAGAAGCATCCATCCAAGTCAGTTGCGTCGTAGAGTCGCCCGCGTGCAACAGTCCGTTTCCTGCCGCATAAATTTCATGGTCCGTCCCCGCCATAAAGTTACGGATGATCTTCTTCATGACGGGCCAGAATGACTCTTCTACGGTTTTCAAGTCGCCCGTATGGTCCATCATCTGCTGAACGGCCCAGAAATACCAGAGAGAACTATCCACGGAATTGTAGGCGGCTTTGCCGGCATCAGTGAAGAAGTTCGGTAAAAGACCGCCCCTCTCATACTCACCGATCGCCTTCAGGATTTCTACCCCATCCTGCGGCCTCCCCGAACAAAAAGTCAGGCCCGGCAATGAAATCAAAGTGTCCCTGCCCCAGTCAGAAAACCAGTGGTACCCCGCAACGGCTGTATTCCGACCGGTCGGTGTCCTGACAGGGAAACACCGACCGGACTGAATCGCGCCCTCCAACATCTTCCGCTCCCCGTCGGAGCGAACTGTCTGCACACAGTTTCTCACAAAAGAGGATGCCTGCTTGCGCTGATTCTTTTCATCTTCCCATAGTGCCTGAGGATTCTTCTCGCACTCGCGGATGGATGCCGAGAGATAAACTTCTCGGCCTTCTGCCAACTCCATCTCAAGCAGGCCGGGCATGAACAGGTCTTCGCGAAAATCATATCCTCTTTCCCGCTCCCGAACGTACTCGAAATCTTTATACCAAAGGGGCATAGGCGTAAACTCGGCCTCCCCGCTCGTCCGTATGATCAGGCCCGTCATCCCTTCGTACGGGTGAAACTCGAATCCGTACGCCGTTCGCTTAACATCACGTCTTATGAAGGAGTTCTCTTTGGACAATCGATGGTGCCCTCGGAAAGCAAGAAACGGTTTTAATCTCAGGCGGAGGGTCCCGCCGGATTCGCAGGAGTAGCGAACCAAAACACACCCTCCTCCTTGAACAAGCATAATCCGCCGGTGGATGACGATAGTGCCGATTTTAAAAATGAAACGGGGACAGTAGTCGAATTCGTACCCCTGCAGGACGTGGTTGCTTCCGGGGAAGAAAACACCCGGGTATTGGTGACAGGAAAAAAAGAACTCTTCGTTTTTCACAAAAACAGAATCTTCGAACTTCGAAAGGAGGACATGTCTGCCTGGCGGGTCGGCAAGGTTAGGTACCAGAAGCCCGTGATATTTTCTCGTATGACACATCAGGATGGTGCTCGAGGCATAACCCCCGGCGCCGTCCGTCTCGAGCCACTCAAGACTCAAGGCTTCGCTGATGTTTCTGCAAATGTCTTTCTCTATCCGAACCTGCATGGCGGTCGCCTTCCCGGGATATTACAGCAGGCCGAAATTTCTCCCGGTATCGGTATTCCTTTCCTCGGAAACTTCCGAAAACTATGACCATAAACAAGTACGGTGTCAAGGCAATTGTCTTTTTCATTGATGACTTATGAACCTTATGGTAGGAAGAGCCATGTTGAACGTTGGCTTGACAGGTGGTATTGCGAGCGGGAAATCGACCGTCGATATGATGTTCCATGAAAAAGGCGCCTATCTTATCGACCATGATTTCCTTGCCCACCAAGCCGAAGAACCGGACCATCGTGCCTGGAAAGAAATCGTCGCCTTCTTCAGCCCTGAAATCCTCAACGACGACCGAACGATCAACCGACGTCTGCTGGGGAACATTGTCTTCAGAGACAGAGAAAAACGCCGCATTCTGATGGACATCGTGCATCCTGTTGTCTTTGAAGATTGGAAGCGCCGGGTCACCGATATCACACGTAAGGACCCCTCGGCCATCATCATATCCGACATCCCGCTGCTCCTCGAAAGAGGTTGGCAGGACGCTGTGGATTCGATAATCCTCATTTACGTATCCCCGGAGGAGCAGATAGGAAGGTTGGTCGCACGCAACGGCCTGAGCAGGCTTGAAGCGGAGGAAAGGCTCGGCTCCCAGATCCCCATAGACGAAAAGGTCCTCTACGCCGATTTTCTCATCAACAACGAGGGACCACTCGAAGAGACCAGAAGAGAGGTAGATAGAGTATGGGCCAAGTTGCAGGAGCTTGAAACAGCCAAAAGGCTAAAAGGCAACCACAGCAAATTTAAAGTAAGAAGAAGGTAACTAGCGAGCAGGCAAAGTTCATCGGTAGGAAAGATAATGATCGAAAAGAATGTGGTTACAGATTTCAGTCCCCGTGTTTATGAACCTGCGGTCGATCCATCAGCTTACGTACATCCGCTTGCAGCGGTCATCGGCAGCGTGACGGTCGGCAGAAACGTGATGGTGGCCCCCGGATCTTCTATCCGTGGCGACGAAGGTCAGCCGCTTTTTATAGGCCACGACTCGAACGTTCAGGACGGAGTTGTTATCCATGCCCTTGAGACCGTGTCTCACAGTGCACCTGTCGAAAAAAACCTTTATGAAGTCGACGGCAGAAAGTACGCCGTTTATGTAGGAAGCAGAGTGTCTCTCGCTCACCAGGCACAAATCCACGGCCCCGCTGTAATCCTTGACGACACCTTTGTGGGTATGAAGGTCCTTGTGTTCCGGGCTTATGTAGGAAAGGGCTGCGTCATCGAACCCGGCGCCATCTTGATGGACGGGGTCAGGGTGCCCGACGGACGTTATGTCCCCGCCGGATCGGTCGTCCGCAGACAGGGGGACGCGGACATACTTCCGGTTATCACCCCCGACTACCCTCTAAAAGACCTCAATAAAGGCGTCGTGCACGTCAACGTAACCCTCGCAAAAGGCTATCTTGCATCAGGAAAGTGACCCTTTGAATGTGTCGACCGGTTAAAACCCTTTCTTCAATTCATCTACCAGCTTCGGCACGACGTCGTAGAGATCGCCGACTATGCCGAGGTCCGAAACCCCGAAGATCGGCGCATTCGCATCGCGGTTGACGGCACAGATGACTTTCGCGTCCCGCAAACCCGTAACATGCTGTATCTGGCCGGAAACACCGAGGCCGATGTAGAGGTCGGGTCTCACCTGGATGCCGGACAAGCCGATACAGAGGCTCTCAGGCAGCCAGTGCAATTCTTCCGTAACCGGCCTCGTTCCTGCTATCTCTCCCCGAAGGACCGTCGCGAGTTCTTCGGCCAGCTTTATATCTTCCTTCTTCTCGAAGCCCCTCCCGACACATATCACGGTCCGCGCTTCTCTTATGTCTTTCGCTTCTCTCTCTCTGACTTTTCTTTCGAGCATGGTAACGGCCGGTTCGTTAGTTTGAACGATCTCGTCTACATCCCCCTCTTTCCCGGGTCCCGAGCCGGCTTCGGCTTTTTCGAAGGTGCCGGGTGGGATGGTCGCCATCGCCGGTCTTGACAGACAAACTACCTTTTGTACGGCCGACCCGCCGTACATCAATCGCTCCATTTCGACCGATTTTTCTTCTTCGTTGAAGACGAGCTTGATGCAGTCACTGCATAGACCGGCTTTCAGCCTCTCTGCGATACGTGCAGCCAGTTCTTTCAACCTGTAAGTTGACGCTATGAGGAGCATGTCCGGGTCTTTGCCCTTAACCTCCTCCACAATCGTCGGCATGAACACATCCAAAGGACCTTCTTGCCCCCGATATTTCAGGACGACCGCCCGGTCTGCCCCGCGCGCGATACAGTCCCGCGCTGCCTGCGTGTCTTGAAAAGCAAAGGCCGCGAGAGTAGTCCCATATTTATCGGCCAATGACCTTCCGATACTCAGAAGCTCGAAAAGCTGTTCCCGGTTTTCCCCCAAAACCCATACACCCGCCATTTTCCGCTCCTTACTTTAAGACGCCCCTTTTCTGTAAGGCCGCCACAAATCGCTTTATACCTTCCGCTTCCGCCGTGAATTTTTCGCACTCCCGCTCCACCCGGGCAGCCTTGAGCGACTGCGTTTTCAGCAGGGGAGGAGGAACGGCCGTCAGTTCATTCTTCCCCACCTTTATCACGGCCTTCTTAGACGCCATGAGTGTATCCTTAACCCCCGGGATTCGCGGCGTCGCGATGTCGGGCAACACAGTAACCAGTGCCGGTAAAGGCAGGATATCGACTTCGATGAACCCTTCGACCTTCCGGTCCGCCATCACCTTCTCTTCTTTGACCGTCAATCTCTGAACATAGGCCGCACAGGGGATGCCGAGAAACTCTGCAAGGCGAGGACCTGTTTGTTGCGAATAGACATCACCCGAGCCCTCACCGCAGATGATAAGATGAAACGGTGTTTTTGAACTGATGACCTGCCCCAGTACCGAAGCAGTCTGAGACGGGTCAAGATCCCTGAAAAGCGGGTCTTCGGCAAAGACCGCCCGGTCAGGGCCACGCGAAAGGGCATCCTTGACACCCTTCGCCGCCTCCGGAGCACCGACTATTACCGCCGTGACACTGCCGCCGTATTCTTCCCTCAGCCGAACGGCGGCCTCTATTGCGTTCCTGTCATACTCGCTTATCTTGTAATCAACGGAAGAAAAATCGAGGTCGCCGGATGATGTTCTTCTTATGAAGGCCTCATCAACGACCCACTTGAAACAAACAACGATGTCGAGCATAGGAGTCCCCTGTTTCTGATAAGGACCGAGGGCAGAAGGCTGCTGCTAATTTCCCTCCAGACTTCTGCCCTGCTCCGTCCGCCGTTTTTATCTGAGCACGTTCCCCGAAATGACCATGCGCTGGGCCTCGGAAGTTCCTTCGTAGATCTCAGTGATCTTGGCGTCCCGCATCAATCGTTCCACCTTCGCCCCCTTGATGTAGCCGTAACCGCCGTGAATATGCACGGCTTTTGTTGTATGGTGCATGGCCTTCTCGGAGGCGAAGAGTTTCGCCATAGAGGCTTCCTTGCTGAACGGTTTACCCTGATCCTTGAGCCAGGCGGCATGGTAAGTCAGAAACCGCGCCGCTTCGAGGTCCGTTGCCATGTCTGCGATCATCCAAGCGATGGCCTGATGTCGGGCAATCGGGCTCCCCATCTGGACACGCTCCTTCGAGTATCTGATGGACTCGTCGAGGGCGGCCTGCAGAATTCCCACAGACTGAGCTGCGATACCCACGCGGCCGTGGTCGAAACCGGTCATGGCATTCGTCAAACCCAACCCCTCTTTGCCGAGCAGATTGTCTTTATGAACGCGGCAATCCTTGAACACCACTTCCGATGTCTGCGAGGACCGAAGCCCCATCTTGTGGAAATGTTCACCGGGAATGAGTCCGGGTGTTCCTTTGGGGATAATGAACGAACTCATCCCCTTCCTTCCCGCCGCTTTATCGGTCCAGCAGAAAACAATGTACGTATCCGCCAGAGGCCCGTTGGATATGAATGTCTTTGTCCCATTCAGAACGTAAAAATCTCCATCCTTTGCAGCAGTCGTCGTAGCGGCCATCACGTCCGTTCCCGCCCCGGGCTCCGTCAGAACAAAGGCGCCCATATGTTCGCCCTTTGCCAGCGGTACGAGATATTTTTTCTTCTGTTCTTCGTTCCCAAGCAGCAGAATCAACATGCAGACGATCCCGACTTGGATGGAAACGGTGAAACCGGTGGACGAACAGGAACGAGAGATCTCTTCGACAACTATCGCGTTGGTCAGGTAGTCCGACCCGGAGCCTCCGTACTGCGTCGGGATGGGGATGCCCATCCATCCGCCTTCCGCCAATTTTTTGAACAATTCAACCGGATGCCGTTCGTTCTCGTCGACCTCAGCCGCGATAGGTTCCACGTGCTTGGCCGCAAACTCCCTTATGTTCTTCCGAATCAATTCCTGCTCTTCCGTCAACTGAAAATTCATCTTACCCCTCCTTCCGTTGTTCTATTGCTCGACCTTTTCGCCTGTCCGTTGTCGGATCACCCGAAGCGGTACTGGACGCCGGCATCGCCGTCGGGATAATTCCAGTCGAGCACGTCGCTGCCGCATCCTACCCTGCACGTTCCGCATTCAAGGCACCCATCTATGGAAAGCGAGATACCGCCGTCCGACCTCTCCGTGTACAGCCCGGCAGGACATATCCTGAGTGCGGGTCTCAGACGACCATCCTTCTCCATGCCGGGCCTTATTTTGATATGGGGTTCCTTAAGGGGTTTAAAGACATCCAGTCCCAATTTCACCTTCAATCTCGATTCGTCACTCATATCTTCATCACCCCTCTCAGATCCATGAAGATAGCCCACAATTCTTTGAGGCTGAGACGTCTCTTCACCGTGAGGTAAAGCCTTTCCTTCGGTCCCTCCGGAACCCCGTAAACATCCTTCATGATGTCTCCGATCATCTCGGGATAGTGCCCAAAAAAACGCGGGTTATCTATCACCCTTGGAGCCTCACGAAAATTTCTCAGGTCCTGTAAGACAAAGCTTTCTTCAAGGATATTTCTGTATACGGAAAGGCCTCGGGAGCTGAAGTCTCCACCTTCTTTCGCCTGGAGAATCGCCCTGGCTGCGTAACACCCCGAAGCAAGCGCGTATTCCATACCCCTTACAGTGAAACCGATATTCAGCGCGAACCCGGCGGCGTCACCGGCAGCAAGAACTCCCTCGCCGTACAGCTTACCGACGGCATCGTAGCCCCCTTCCGGGATGAGGTGGGCCGAATACTCGACCGTTTCCCCTCCTCTAATAAGCCCGGAAATCTCGGGCCTTTCCTTGAATGAATCGATCACCGCGGGTGCATCGAGTTCCTCATGTTTCAGCAGGGCATCGATCCCGATAACAACCCCGAGACTGACACTGTCCAGGTTGGTATAGATAAATCCGCCTCCGAATCTTCCCTTCGTCACTTCGCCTGCATAAAGATGGGCGGCCCCTTCATTGCCTTGGAGGCCGAACCGTTCATCGACCGCCTCCTTGGTTATCTTTATGACCTCTTTTATCCCCAGCGCATAATTTTTCGGCAACGGTGCCGTTCGTAAACCCGCCTTCTCCGACAGAAGCGACAGGACTCCGTCGCAAATCACCACTACGTCGCCGCGCAATTCATCTCCGCCCGCAACAACACCCACAATCCTTCCTTTTTCCTCGATCAAGTTCTCCACTCTTACCTTGTTCAAGAGCATCGCACCCTTACTCTCAGCCTGCTCTGCGAACCATCTGTCGAATTTTGACCGCAGGATACTGAAACTCTGGTGGGGCTCCTTTCTCAATTCGTCGCCTGAATAACCCAGTGTTACGGCTCGTTCCTTTGCAAGCAGTGAAAAGCCCTCGTGAACGATGAATCGCTCAAGAGGAGCCTCATCGAAAAGGCCGGGAAAAAGGCCGCGAATGGGATTCAAATAGATGCGCCCGCCGGATACATTTTTGGCCCCGGGGTAGTCCCCCCTCTCAAGAACCAGCACCTCAGTTCCTTGAGAAGCCAGCGTATAGGCCGCCGCTAGTCCGGCAAGGCCTGCGCCCGCAATGATCACCTCGAATTTTTCCATTTATTCCCGCCCCGCAGATCAAATTGTGGGTTCGTCAAGACATACACGACATACACGGTTTTTAGAGGTAATGCAACAATGAACGAAGAAAATGACAGGCAACAAATTTCCCCTTGACAAACAAAGGGTCCTGTGTTTATGTGGCGTCAACGTTGTTTATAGATTGGATATTCCTCATGGGTAGACAAAAGAAGGTCGCCGGTATGTTTTGCTTCTGGTTTAGCTATTATTATTTTGGCGCATCGGTCTGCCCATTGCTCAGGAGGACTTAAACCTCGATAAAATAATACAAAAAGCCATGGACAGACCGAAGATGCTGTCCATGGCTTTTTGTATTTCGGGCCATGGTGACAGCAGCATCACCATGGCCTTTCTTTTTGGAGGAGAGAAATGGTAATCGTAATGAAAAGAAACGCAACCGAGAAACAGGTCGAACAGGTGATCGCATGGATCGAATCCGTCGGCTATGCAGCCCATCCGTCCCGGGGCGTTGAGCGGACCATCATCGGCGCCGTCGGTGACAGTCGGGACAAGGCCCAGCTCAAGTCTATCGAGCACTTGCCCGGAGTGGAAAAAGTCGTACCGATCCTAAAGCCTTACAAGCTTGCGAGCCGCGAGGCGCGGGAGGGAAACACCGTAGTCCGGGTCGGAGACGCTGAAATCGGCGGGTCGGAGTTCGTCGTCATTGCGGGACCCTGTTCGATCGAAAGCGAGGAACAGTTGATGGAAAGCGCCTACGTAGTCAAGAAAGGGGGCGCCCAGGTCCTGAGAGGAGGGGCTTATAAACCGCGAACGTCGCCTTACAGCTTCCAGGGAATGGAGGAAGAAGGGCTGAAACTTCTCAAATCGGTCCGCGAGCGGACCGGGCTGCCGGTGGTCACCGAGGTGATGAATACGACGGATGTCGACCTCGTCGAAGCCCATGCGGACGTCCTGCAGGTCGGCGCCCGCAATGTTCAGAATTTTGCGCTCCTGAAAAAAGTGGGGCAGGCACGCAAGCCTGTTCTTCTCAAGCGCGGGATGATGACCACCATAGAAGAACTTCTGATGTCGGCGGAATACATCCTTTCGGCGGGAAATCACCAGGTCATCCTCTGCGAGCGGGGAATAAGGACTTTCGAGACGGCTACACGCAACACCCTCGACCTGAGCGCCGTCCCGGT
>DIEZ01000086.1 GCA_002418885.1 Syntrophaceae bacterium UBA5761 | reverse complement strand
GCTCCTGAGAATGGTTTCCATAATGAAGGTCTTCATACGGCCCGCGTATTCGTTAAAATCGAATGCCGTATCATCGATGAGATGCTGAATAATCGTATGCTGGACGATTGAAACACACAAGGTGGTCGTGTACTGAATGTCCATTTCCGCAAATATTTTTTCTTCAATGCCTTTCTCGAGGATAATGGACAATTCCGCTCGATACGCTTGGTAAAGTCGCCGAACCATTTTCTTGATGGCTTCGTTACGGTTAATCTCCGTCCAAAACTCGAAGAGCAGGGAGAAGTAGTCCTTCTCCCTCTGGAACAATAGAAAACTCTGGTCAATAAAGATTTCCAGCTTTCCCCGTGGGTCCGAGGCCTTTTCCAATTCCGCAGCAAGATTTCTTCGAACGTTTTTCTGTGTTTCCTTAAAGACGTGGAGCAGGAGCTCCTGCTTGTTCTTGAAGTAGTAATGAACGAGGCCGACGGACAGTCCGGCTTCGCTGGCTATGTCCGCGATGGTAAAATTGTTATATCCCTTCTGGCTGACGACCTTGTACGCTGCCGCGGTCAGCTGCTCGCGACGAATGTCCGTCAGGATTCGCTTGTTTCTGTCCCGTTTCAACTGCGCGTCTTTTTCCATGCATGTACGCCTTTTCCTTTACATTATCGAAGCCTTCAATGTAACTTTCACCCACCGTTGTCAAGCAATTATTCGTCCTCGGGCACAAAAGAGAAACGGGCATGGTCACCGGCCCGTTTTCAGGGGTGGCGATCATACCCGTTCAATAACTTGACCTCTACTTGTTTATAGAGTCTTTTTGAAGCGTTGTTTGCCTGCTCTTCCTATTTCTTTGCCTCTTCCGAATATTCCCGCCGCAATTCCCGCTTCAGGATCTTGCCCGTGGGCGTGAGGGGCAGCGCCGAGCGGACAAAAACCTTTTTGGGAACTTTGTATCCGGCCATGGCCTCTTTGCTGAAGGCGATGATCTCTTCTGAAGAGACTTCCATTCCGGGTTTCGGAACAACTACGGCCGTAACAAGTTCCATCCAGTAAGGATCCGGCAAACCGATGACCGCTGCCATGGCCAGTTTCGGGTGCCGGAGAAGAGCGCCTTCAACTTCCTGGGATGAGACATTTTCTCCTCCCGTCTTGATCATGTCCTTCTTGCGGTCGACGAAATAGATCCAGCCGTCTTCGTCCATATAGCCCAAATCTCCGGTATGGAGCCAGCCGTTGGCCAAGGTCTTCGCCGTCAGGTCATCCTTTTTCCAGTATCCTTTCATCACGGCGGCCGAACGTATCACAAGTTCTCCAATCTGCCCGGTCGGCACTTCTTGATCGTTGTCGTCAAAAACCCTTACGGCAGTGCCGGTATCGGGAATCCCGATGGCATTCCGTTTTTGGTCAAAAGACTCCGGACTGGAGGTTGTTCCCACGGGCGAGCTTTCCGTCTGTCCCCAGTAATTTCGCCATTGAATGTCCGGATTGATGCTTTTCCAGCGCTCAATGACCACATTGGGGATGACTGCGCCGAAGGAAACGAACTTTTTCAGTGAGGATAGATCATACTTCTCGAATCCCGGAATCGTGGGAATGGCGGCATAGAGGGTAGGCGGATATACCCAGTAGGTAAGCTTCTCCTCCTGGGTGAACTTCAGGGTCTGGAATGGGTCCGGGGCATAAGTGATTACTGCCCGGGCTCCCGTCGCCAACGCGCCCAACAGGACGGTGTTTCCCGCGACATGGAACATCGGGATGTCGATAATGAATGCGTCGTCACGGGTGAAGTTGGCATCCGGGATGAGGTGAAAGAGCGACATGTAGTAATTCAGATGCGTGGTCATGACCCCCTTGGGAAAGCTCTCCGTCCCGGTCGTATAAATAAGGGTTGCCACGTCGTCGGAATGGATGACTTCTTCCGGCTCCGTTGCTGGATAGGTGCCGTTGAAAAATTCACCGGTATCGAGCCAGCCGTCAGGCTTGGGTTTCTTGCCGAAATCGAGCCAGCCGAAATGTTCAACACCCTTCAATTCCTTTTTCACTGCCAGGACGTATTCCGTCAGAATGTCCTCCACAAAAAAGGCCTTGGGTTCGGCATCGCCGATGATGTAGCTGATCTCCTCACCTCGCAGCATAAAGTTCAGAGGAACCGTGATCGCGCCGATTTTGGCCAGACCGAAGCAGCAGTAGAGATAGTTCATGCAATTGTGGGTCATGAAGGCAACGCGGTCACCCCGCTTGATTCCGAGTTTTTTGAAGGCGTTGGCCGCCATGCAGCTTTTTTCGTTGAGCGCCTGGAAGCTGATCCGTTCCCCCCCGTAAATGAATACGGTTCTGTCCCGGAATCGTGCCGCCGAACGGCTGACCAAATCGCCGATAACCGCCCGCCGCAAAAGATTCTCGTGCAATGGATCTAAAATCATAGTTCTCCTCCTTTCTTGATGGTTGCCTATTCTAATTCTTGTCTACCCTCTAACCGGTCTGAAACCTTATCCCCTGAGAAAGGGACGGAAGCTCCTAACGGTGAGAGACCTTTCCGTACGTACCCAAGACGCGAGACTATGGTGTGATCCCGCAGAGACGCTTGGCCGATTCAATGGCCTCCTGACGGTAAGGAGCGTATTGGGAGAACTCGTAGAGGAGCAGTTTGCAGGCCTGCCCGGATCCTCCCCCGTGTGTGGCGGAGTGAAGAATGGAACAGAGTCCCCAGGAGATATTTTCGATAAGGCGGACGATCCGAACCCGATGCTCCGCCGGCTGACCATCAACACCCCTGAGGTAACGAGCCAGATAGGGGGCAATCTCCGGGTTTGTCAGTTCCTTCTCTCCGGGACAGCAAGCGAGGATGCCACCCGTGATATCTTCGGCCAGACGGATCAAATCGTAGACGGCCTTGGAGATGTAATACTTGGCGTTGTTCGCGAGGATCGGATCGGGAAGGTAACCGGCATCTCCGATTTTGAACCCTTTTGCGGCGGCAGCCACGCCGCAGGAGAAAATCGTTTCGGACAGGGAGTACATGTCCGCAAGTTTGTCCTTAACATGCGACACGTTGCGGATGCCGTTATTGGCCGCCATCAGGTCGGTCGCGGCAATCAGGACATCGGCCCAGCCGGACTTGCACCCCCCCGTGGTCGGCCGGTGGCAGGCCCCGAACATGTTGTTGAATTCATCCAAATACTCCACTTCGCCGCACATGAACACGCGTTCCCAGGGGACGAAGACGTTGTTGAAAATCACCACGCATTCATGAACGCCGTATTTGATGTTCCCAAGGTCGATCTCTGCGCCCGGGATGCGCCGGTCATCCTGGGGTTGTCGAACGGAAATATTGATGATCCCGGGGGCGTTCCCGGGAACGGCGCAGACGACAACATAATCCTCGTCGCCCTTGCGGTGCGTTGTACAGGGCAACACAATTTTTTCGTGGGCCAGGATGGCGCCGGTCTGACAGAGTTTCGCGCCTTTCAGGACAATCCCGTCCTTGTTCTTCTCAACGACCTTTAAGTACATTTCCGGATCGCTCTGTTTGCACGCCTGGATGCGCCGATCTCCCTTTGGATCCGTAATGGCAGGACAACCGAGGAGATCCTCCTTCTGCATCATCTTGATCCAGTTCAGGGCATTGTCGTGGTACCGGGTGCCCTTGTCATGGTCGATCTTCTTTGTGATGTAGAGCAGAGGCGCAAAAATGTTTTGGGCACAGCGGAACGAACAACAGCCCAGATGGCGATTGGCGTACCGGGTAATACTGACCTTCCGGATGAGGTCATCCGTACTCTGCGGGACATGCTGGAAGCGCGAGATCGTCTCACCGGTGAGGTGTGAGGTCGTGACGAACTGTTCCTGAAGCTCCGCGTTGAAAGCGAAATCATACGACTCCGCCACGGCATCGATCGCCGGACGGATCTTGGGATGATCGTAAAGGTTCTTGATCTTACCGCCGTCGATGTACAACTCGAAGTTCATCGCCTTGATGCCGTCAATGTACTCCTTGCCCGTTTTCATACTTTCCCCTCCTAGGAATGGTCGTATCAATGTTTGCTGGTTGATTGGCCAACTTATTGGTTAACCAATCAATACGCTAACCCTTAGAAAAATACTCGAGGCATGTCAAGCGAAAATTGCTGCGGAATTCGGGAGGTGGTGAATTTATGCGGGTTGCGAAGGATGCGGTGCCTAGCTTTCGCTGATGGTCCCGTCCGATTACCATGTCAATCGGTTCAGAAACGCCTCCACGTCGGCGAACACGGTGAGCCCGATCTCACCCCGGACGATTCCGTGCAGGGGGAAATCCACCTCACGGTAGGTCTTCCCGGCGGATCGGATGCGCCGGTGGAGGCGCCGGCCGCTCCGGACCGCCACCTTGGGATCGTTGTTCGCCTGCATGATCAGGGCGGGGATGGACAGTCCGGGCAGGGCCCGGTAGACCTTGCGCATGAGCGCCTTGACCTGGACGATGCTCCGGACGGGGCACCGGTGATAGTTGATCTCCGGGTTGTCGGGATCGTTGGGGACGAATTCCCTGCGGAGACGGTCCCCGCCGAGAACGCGCATCAGGACGTTCCACCCGTCG
>DIEZ01000057.1 GCA_002418885.1 Syntrophaceae bacterium UBA5761 | reverse complement strand
GGACCAGGTCGGCCAGACGGGCAAGACCGTGTCGCCCAACCTTTATATCGCCTGCGGTATTTCCGGTGCGATCCAGCATCTGGCCGGAATGAGCTCGTCGAAGTACATAGTGGCGGTCAATAAGGACCCGGAGGCGCCTATCTTCCAAAAAGCCGACTACGGCATCGTGGATGACCTGTTCAAGGTGGTTCCCGAGGTCACCAAAGAAGTGAAAAAATTGCTTGCAGAGTAAAATCGGGAGGGGGGCGGATGTTTCGCCCCCCTTTTTCGGGATAACGAGGAAGGAAAACGCTATGGAAAATATGGTTTTTGGCCCGGGAAACGAAGGCAGGGAAGTCTTCTGGAATACCCAAAGCTTCCAGATCCCTCTTGACTTGCTCGCTTTGGTAGCCATTGCGATCATGGCATACGGCCTCTACAAACGCTGGCAGATGTGGACGGCGATGGGAAAGCCGGAACAGAGGACGGACAACAGGGGTGAGAGGATCAAGATCCTGCTTAAAAACAGCGTCCTTCAGGCGTCGGTGTGGCGGGATTTTTATCCGGGACTGATTCATGGACTGATTTTCTTCGCCTTTTTCGTCCTCATCTGGGGTGCCGCCTTCGACGCCTTCCAGTTCTATTCGGGCATCCACTTCAACGGCAAGCCGTACCTTATCTTGTCGTTCATTTTCGACCTCTTCGGCCTCTTTGCGATCGTCGGTGTTTTCATGGCGATCGACAGGAGGTACATAAAAAAACCCGAAAGGCTCGGCTACAAGGGCAAGATAGACAACCGACCGGAGGACGCCGTCGTCCTGCTGCTGATCCTGGGCATCATGATAACGGGTTTCTTGATCGAGGGTATGAGGATTGCCTACTTCGAGTACCCGACCTTCGAGATGTGGTCTTTTGTGGGATACTTGACGGCGCAGCTTTTCCAGGGGGTGCACCCGGATACATTGAGGGGAGCTCACAAGGCGATGTGGTGGGTCCACACGTTCTTCGCCCTCGGTTTCATAGCCTACATTCCCTACTCACGGTTGCTCCATATCGTGACCGCGCCTGCAAACCAGTTTATGAAGAACCTGAAGCCGGCCGGTTCGATAGAGCCGATACGGGATTTCGAGACGGCGGAGAGCTTCGGCGTCGGGAAGCTCGAAGAGTTCACCTGGAAACAGATTTTCGATTCCGATGCCTGCACGCGGTGCGGGCGTTGCCAGGACGGCTGCCCCGCCTACAACACGGGGAAGCATCTTTCCCCGAAGAAGCTCATCCAAGACTTGAAGGACCACTGGCTCGAAAGGGCGCAGCTGTATGTTGAGGCGAAGAAGGCCGCCGGCCAAGGTGGAGAGGCGCCCGCCGTTGCCGAATCCGAAAAGAACCTCATCAACGACTGCGTCGGCGTGGCCGAGATATGGGATTGCACCAACTGCATGCACTGCATGGAGCACTGCCCCGTCTTCATCGAGCACGTCCCGAAGATCATCGACATGAGGCGCTACAAGGTCCTGATGGAGGCGGACTTCGCACCGGAGTTGCAGCTTTCCTACAGGAACATGGAGAACAATTCCAACCCCTGGGGTATCGGCGCTCAGCTGAGGGCCGACTGGGCCAAGGACCTGGACATCAAGACCGTGGCGGAAGACCCTAACGCGGAGTACCTGTTTTACGTGGGGTGCGCCGGTTCCTTCGACGACCGGGGCAAGAAGATAACGGTGGCTTTCGCGAAGATACTGAAAGAAGCCGGCGTGAGCTTCGCCGTCCTGGGGACGGAAGAAGGTTGCTGCGGAGACTCGGCGATGAGGGGAGGGAACGAATACCTCTACCAGGCGCTGGCCCAGTACAACATCGAGATCATGAACGGCTACGGCGTCAAGAAGATAATCTGCACCTGCCCACACGGTTACAACACCCTGAAGAAGGACTACCCCCTGTTAGGCGGTAACTACGAGGTTTACCACCACACGGAGATCCTGGTGGACCTGTTGGCGAAAGGCAAGATAAAACTGAATAAATCCCTGGAGGGAGTGTTCACGCTTCACGATTCATGCTTCCTCGGCCGTTACAACAACATTTACCGGCAGCCGCGGAACATCCTCGGCGCTGTTCCGGGTCTGAAGCTCGTCGAGATGGAAAAGAATCTCGACAGGAGCTTCTGCTGCGGCGCGGGTGGTGCGAGGATGTGGATGGAAGAGCACGGAGAGAAAATCGCCTACGCCCGGACTGACATGGCAATTGCTGTGAAGGCAGATAAGGTAGCCACGTGCTGTCCCTTCTGTATGACCATGATTACCGACGGCCTGAAAGACAGAGGCAAGGAAGAGACCATGGCCGCCCTGGATGTCGCGGAAGTCGTGTGGCAGGCCATGGGTGTGGAGGAGAAGAAATAGCCGGAGGAAAACCGGTCGCAAAAGCCCCCTGTCCCAGGACCGGGGGCTTTTTTTGTGGCAATTGTGCCGTCATTTTGTTATTAAATTGCGGACGTCTTTCTTTATTTGTCCTTCGTATTTAACCGGATACAAAAAAGGGGGGATAGAAACATGGCCGAGGAATCCGTTTACCCGCAGAAACCCTGGTTGAGGTCCTACGAAGAAGGTGTGCCCGAATTCATCGAGTATGAAGAGCTCACCATGCCCGACATCTTGGACAGGACGGCGTCCCGCTTTCCCGACCGCAAGGCATTGATATTTGAGGGATATTCCCTGACTTTCAGGGAATTGAAAGAAATGGTGGACCGCTTCGCCGCCTGCCTTTCCGCCTTCGGCGTCCGTCAGGGTGAGGCCGTCGCGATCCTCCTGCCGAACCTCATCCCCTGCGTGGCGGCCTACTACGCGGTGATGAAGGTCGGCGCCGTCGCGGTCATGAACAACCCGCTTTATTCCGACCGGGAACTGGAATATCAGTTCAACGATTCGGGCTCGAAGGTTCTGATTACGCTGGACCTTCTCGGGAATCGCATGATAGAACTGCGGCCTAAGACGAATATCAAGCAGATCGTCTATACGTCCATCGGCGACTATCTCCCGTTCCCGAAGAATATCCTTTTTCCCTTGGTGGCAAAGAAGAAAAAGATGGCGGCCGACGTGAAGACGGCCCCCGATGTCTACCGATGGAAAGAGTGCTTGGCAAAGTATGCGCCGAATCCTCCGAAAGTAAAGGTCGACTTCGAGGACGTAGCCATGTATCAGTACACGGGCGGGACCACGGGCGTTTCCAAAGGGGTGATGCTGACTCACGCGAATCTCAGCAAACAGGTTCAACAGATCGATGCCTGGTTCCCTAAACTGAAAAAAGGGGAGGAGTTGATGCTGGGAGCGCTTCCCTTCTTCCATGTTTTCGGCCTTTCTACGGCGATGAACCTTTCCATCCACATGGGCTGGGGCAACGTCCTGGTGCCTCGCCCGCAACCGGGTCCGCTCCTGGATGCGATACGAAAATACAGACCCACCTTCGCCCCTCTGGTCCCGACGATGTACATCGGGATGCTCAATCATCCCGACGTCAAGAAGACCGACATGACGTGCCTCAAGGGGTGTTTTTCCGGCAGTGCTCCCCTGCCGGTGGAGGTCATCCGAGATTTTGAGGCCGCAACAGGTGCCGTCATCGTCGAGGGGTTCGGCCTCACCGAGACGACGCCGGTCACCCACGTGAACCCATTTGCGGGCGGCGCCCGGAAGGTGGGCAGCATCGGTGTGCCGATTTCCGACACCCTGGCCCGTATCGTGGACCTGGAGACGGGCCTCAAGGACATGCCCGTAGGCGAGGCGGGTGAGCTCATCATCAAGGGCCCCCAGGTGATGAAGGGCTACCTTAACATGCCGGAAGAGACGGCGCATGTGCTGAGGGACGGTTGGTGTTACACGGGCGACATCGGTAAGATGGACGAGGACGGCTATTTCTACATCGTCGACCGCAAGAAGGACATGATAATCTCGGGAGGCTACAACGTGTACCCGAGGGACATAGACGAGGTTTTCTACGAAAACCCGAAGGTTCAAGAGGCCTGCGCGATCGGCATCCCCGACCCGAAACGGGGAGAGAATATCAAGGTGTTCGTCGTTCTGAAGGAAGGTGAAACGGCTACGGCGGAGGAGCTGATCGCATACTGTAAGAAGAACCTCGCCGTCTATAAACTACCGACGGAGGTCGAATTCTGCGAGGAACTGCCGAAGTCGACGGTGGGAAAGGTCCTGAGGAAACAGCTACGCGAGGAAGAGCTTGCGAAAAGAAAAGAGAAATCTCAAGGGTAGGAAATAAGAGATAGAAAGGATTGGATGGTGTTGTCATGATTAAAGCACAAACGGTCGACGGGTTGAAGATCGCCTACCGGATGAATGACGGCGGTTGGGTCGAAGGGCGGAAGATGCTCTTTTTCGTCCACGGCTCCGGCGGAGACCACACGAACTGGGAATACCAATACCGGGACCTCGGCGCAGATTTCAACATCCTCGCCGTCGACCTCCCCGGCCACGGGCAGTCGGAAGGGAAAGGGGAACAGGAGGTTGCCAAGTACGTCGAGTGGATGAGGAAGCTCATAGAGTCCCTCAAGCTGCCGAAACCTGTGCTGATCGGCCATTCCCTCGGCGCGGCGGTCAGTCTCACCTTTGCCGCACGTTACGGTTCTCTGATTTCGGGGATCATACCGGTGGGCGGCGGCGTGAAGATGCCCGTCAACTCGCTGATCCTCGACGGAATAAAGAAAGACACGGCGTCAGTTATTTCTCTGATAGTCAAATTCGCGGTAGCGAAGGAAAACCGCGAGCGCCTGGCCGAGTGTCTGACCAAGGGTCTCTCGGCCGCTGACCCTGAGGTCATGTACGGCGACTTCCTGTCCTGCGACAGGCTGGACATCACGGAAGAGATTTCCCGCATTCGGGTGCCCGCGCTTCTTGTCTGCGGCGAGGACGACAAGATGACGCCGCCGGCGCTCTCTCAGTTCATGAAAGACCGCATCCCCGGAGCAAAGCTCGCGCTCATTCCCCGAGCGGGTCACTTCGTGATGATGGAGAACCCGGAGGCTTTCAACGAGGCCGTGCGAGAGTTCGTGAAAAAAGACCTGACCACTTGAGATGTATGATGACGAAGATATTGATTGTTTACCATTCTCAAACGGGCAACACGGAGAAGATGGCGCAGGCAGTCGCTGAAGGTGCCCGCAGCATCGAAGACACGGAGGTCGTCGTCAAGCGGGCGGCTGAAGCGACCCTCGACGACCTCCTGGCCGTCGAGGGTCTTGCCGTCGGGACGCCGGAAAATTTCGGTTACATGTCGGGGATGGTGAAGGATTTTTTTGACCGTACTTTTTATCCTGCACAGCGGTATGCGGATCGCATTTTTCGCAAGCCCTACGTCGTCTTCGTGAGCGCCGGGAACGATGGAACAGGCGCGCTCACGAGCATAGAGAGGATAGCCCTCGGGTACAAATTCAAGAAGGTCTACGAACCGGTCATATCCCGAAAAAAGCTGACCGGTGAAGACCTGGAGAGATGTCGGGAACTGGGCAAGATTCTGGCGGGCGGTTGCGCTGCCGGCATTTACTGAAGGGGTGAAAGGACGGAACGAACATCATAGGCCCGTCATCCAGAGGAGCAGGACCTTATCCGGTGTACATAATTGGTTTATCGGCGTTCTACCATGACTCCGCCGCGGCGCTTTTACAGAACGACGAGATTCTCGCAGCGGCGCAGGAAGAACGCTTTTCGCGAAAGAAACACGATTCCGGTTTTCCCTTGAACGCGGTCCGGTACTGTCTGAAACAGGCCGGCATTTCCCTGAAG
The DNA here is from genome assembly GCA_002418885.1 of Syntrophaceae bacterium UBA5761. Classification (GTDB taxonomy): domain Bacteria; phylum Desulfobacterota; class Syntrophia; order Syntrophales; family UBA4778; genus UBA2207. Next base: position 3,697 of record DIEZ01000057.1, on the reverse strand, counting down.
GACATCGACGCATTCGTTTTCTACGACAAGCCCTTTCTTAAGTTCGAACGACTACTCGAAACCTACTACGCCTTTGCCCCGAGGGGCCTGAAATCCTTCCTTTCCGCGATCCCCGTCTGGGTCAAAGAAAAGGTGATGCTGAAAAAGCTGATACTCGACGAGCTCTGCCGGGTCGACGCGGTTGAAAGGAAGGGCGTCAAGCTGCTTTTCCCCGAACATCATCTTTCCCATGCGGCGAGCGCCTTCTACCCCTCGCCCTTCGATGAATCGGCGATCCTGACCGTCGACGGCGTGGGGGAGTGGGCGACCGCTTCTATCTGCCGAGGGGAGGGAAACGGGATCACGATACTCAAGGAGCTGAGATTCCCTCATTCGTTGGGCCTCTTCTATTCGGCCTTCACCTATTATCTCGGTTTCAGGGTCAACTCGGGCGAGTACAAACTCATGGGACTTGCCCCTTACGGGGACCCGAACTCCGAACGGGTCCTCAGGTTCGAGCGCCTCATCGAAGAAAACATCGCCCATGTCTTGGAAGACGGGTCTGTCTGGCTCAACCAGGACTATTTCGATTATGCTACCGGCCTGAGGATGGTAAAGGACGACAGATGGAAAGACCTCTTCGGTTTTCCCGCCCGTGACCCGGAGAGCGACCTTTCCGCGGAGCAGTGCGACCTTGCCCTTGCCGTCCAGCAGGTGACGGAAAAAATCGTTTTCCGGATGGCTGGCGAGGCGAAGAGACTGACGGGCTCGAGCCGTCTTTGTTTGGCCGGTGGTGTCGCGCTGAATTGCGTGGCAAACGGCAAGATACTGAAAAGCGGCGTCTTCGACGACATCTGGATTCAGTCCGCTGCGGGGGACGCAGGCGGCGCCCTGGGTGCGGCCTATGCTGCGTATCACATTTACTTCGGTAGACCCCGTTTTGCGGACGGGGCGAGAGACAAGATGGGGGGTTCTTTTCTTGGGCCGGAGTTTTCGGACGGCGAGATAGAAGCGGCGGTCAAGAAATACGGGGCTTGCTATGGGCGTTACTCCGATTTCGACGAGCTCTGCGGCGCGACGGCGCTCCTTCTGCGGCAGGGCAATGTAGTCGGGTGGTTTCAGGGAAGGATGGAGTGGGGGCCAAGGGCGCTGGGGAACCGGAGCATCCTGGCCGACGCAAGAAACCCGGAGATGCAGAAGAAGCTGAACCTGAAGATCAAGTTTCGGGAGGGGTTTCGTCCCTTCGCTCCGGCGGTCCTTGCGGAGGACGCGTCCGAATATTTCGATATCGACGGGGATTCGCCTTACATGCTTTTGGTGGCCGACGTGAGAACCGACCGGCGGAACGAGCTGCCGGAAAATTATCATTCCCTTCCCTGGCGGGACAAGCTCTACTACCTGCGCTCCGACGTTCCTGCCGTCACGCATATCGACTGCTCCGCCAGGCTGCAGACGGTCCACCGTGAGACGAACCCGCGCTTCTGGCAATTGATAAAGAGATTCAAGGAAGAAACAGGCTATGCTGTGCTCGTCAACACGAGCTTCAATGTCCGGGGGGAACCCGTTGTCTGCACACCGGAGGACGCATACAGGTGTTTCATGCGGACGGAGATGGATTATCTTGTCATTGGCTCCTACCTCTTCGCGAAGAAGGAACAGCCGGCATGGAAAGAAGAAAAGGACTGGCGTGAAGAGTTCGGGGTCGATTGACCGCTTACTTGCGACGTTTGGACTCGGACGGAAGATATGCGTGCGGCGATGAAAGATGAAGAATACAAGACCTTAGAGACGATGGCCGTCCTGGCCTTTTTCTGCCTGGTGTTCGGCGTCGCCTTTGACCTCTCCGTGCTCGTGTATGCTTCGGCCTGCCTCCTCTTCATCGGTCTCTTTGTCAAAGTCGTCGCCGCAGCCATCGCCCGGTTGTGGATGAGGTTTGCCTTCGCCCTTGGCGCTCTCAACACGAAGATAATCCTGACCCTCACCTTCTTTTTGATTCTCACGCCCATCGCCGTCCTGTACCGCTGGAAGCACGGAGATTTCTTGAGTATCCGGGAAAAACCGACTGGAACCCTCTGGCATGAAAGGAACCATCGATACCGGGCGGAAGACCTCGAAAAGCAGTGGTGAGCAGTGATTGCGGAAGGGCAAAAGTAGGGAGGGAAGACCTTATTTGAAAAGAATTCTAAGCCGCGAGAGTTTAATCCGCCTTCTGCTTGTAGTCGTCGGGATAGTCGCGGCGCTCGTTGTCGGTGAATTCGGCCTCCGTGCTTACTATGCCTTAAGCGACAGAGACGGCAAGTACTACGTCTGGCCCCCGAACATGCAGAAGGTTTTCCGGCCCACCCCCGGGACTATGCCCGGGGTGGGCGGCCCTACCGTGTTCCGGGTTAATTCCGACGGAATAAGGGGGGACGAACTCACAGATGATTTTGAGTACAGGATCCTTGCCGTCGGGGGCAGCACTACGGAATGCCTCTTCCTCGACCAAGAGGTGTCGTGGTCCTTTGCCCTGCAGAAGGAGCTGAACAACCTCAAAGGACCCAAGGTCTGGGTGGGGAATGCGGGCAAGGCAGGGCTGAGTACGAGGGAGCACTTCATGCACATGAAGTATCTTTTGCCCCAGTTTCCCAAGGTCGACGCCGTCGTCATCCTTGCCGGGTTCAACGACCTGATCCGGCGGCTCATAGAAGACGAAAAATACGACCCCCTTTTCCTGCAGCACTACGACTATTGGGAGCCCCGCCTCATCAGGGGTGCCTTTTCGGAGACGCCCTACTACAAGGGCAAGTACAGATTCCGCACCGGTTATTATGACGAGTCGGCCGTCGGGAGCCTCGTGGTCAGGCTGAAATACCTCTATTCCAGGCGCAACCTGGTCCAGGATGAAGCGGGGAACATATTCGTGAACTTCCGCAATCTGAGGAAGAACGCGAAGGAGTTCGTAGACGACCTGCCGGACCTGAGCTCCGGTCTCGAAGAGTATGAAACCAACCTGGGCCGGATCATCGATATGGCCCAGGCGAGGTCGATCCGTATCATATTCATAACCCAACCGACGATGTACAGGCCGGATATGACGCAGGAGGAGAAGGCCCTCCTATGGTGCGGTTGGATAGAGAGTATCAAGTCGGGGAGGTACTACTCCGAGAAGGCCCTGGCGGCGGGTATAAAGAAGTACAACGGCACGCTCCTTAGGGTTTGTCGCGCCCGGGAAGTGGAGTGCATAGACCTGGCGGCTGTGATACCGAAAAACACGACGGCCTTTTACGACGACGTCCACTTCAACGACCGGGGGTCCTTGATGACTGCGGAGATCATCGCCCAATACCTGAGACACAAGGAACCCTTCAACAAACGGTAAAAACTCCCTTTCCTCTCTTGTCATTCCTGCCACGCGTACAGCATCGCGAGCGCCCGCTCCGTCTCGTAGGTCAGGAAGCCGTTGTCGTGAAAGAATTTTCTCAAGGGTGCGACCTCGCCGTGGACCTCGATCCCCAGGTATCTTATCCTTTTCAGGTACTCCCGCGGGCAGTTGTAGAATATCTCGTATTCCGCCCCTTCGCAGTCCATCTTCAAAAAATCACATACCTCTAACCGATTATCGTCGAAGATTTTTTGGATGGTCGTGCTGGAGACTTCGATACGATAACCTTTATCGTCCCTCGGCCCGTCATCGGCGATCTTGGCTACCGTCGAAAAACCTTCGAGAGAGTCGGTT
>DIEZ01000004.1 GCA_002418885.1 Syntrophaceae bacterium UBA5761 | reverse complement strand
TGAAGAACCATCGGGCTTATCTCTCCCATCGAAAACGGAAGCTGGCAGCGTTGGAGCTTGAACATTATGTATCGTTGTAGGGTTATGCTCTTTAAGACTTTTTGTATTGAACGGCCGGTTCCTAAACGGGCGTAAGTACGACCTTAATTACTCTTAAAAAGCAATAAAGTCAAGTAAATATCGAAAAGGATTCATATCGCATTGTGCTCACTAATCTCGTGACATACCTTTTATTTCATTGTACAAATTTATACGGTAAACTCTCCGATAAGAGATCCGTGACGAGTTCACGACGGGATGCGACCCATTCAAGACGAGACCGGGGCCTTCAGATGAAAAAATATCTACCTTCGATCGTTCTTTGTTTATTCTTTCTATTTCCCGCTATCAGCTGTGCTTCTTATGTCATCATGCTCAAGAACGGCGGGCAGTTTGTGACTTCCCAATACTGGGAGGAGGAGGACGAAATAAAGTTTTATATCGGCGACGCGGCCATGGGAATAGAGAAAGACGCCGTGCTGGACATCAAAAAATCCGCAAAGAAACCCGAAGGAATGAGATATGAAGCCGAAAAGCCGGAAAGGTGCCCGGCAGAGGCCGAACCGAAACCGGCAGTCTCAGGCACACCCAAAGCAGATGAAAAAACAACCGCGAAAGAAAAGGTTGCCGAAGACTCCAACAAAGATAAGGATATTATACAGGAACTCGAAAGGCTCCAAAAAAAATCCGAGTCGAGGGCGAATATGACTGTTGATGAGCTCGAGGAACTGATGAACGATTTAAAGGCCCTCGAGAACATCATATTTTCCCGCTATCCGCAGGGAGAACATCAAGGAGAAATCGACAGGATTGCCGAATTGGAATTTTTTATTCTCGACACGATCAAGCGAAAATCGCTGAAGCGATGACCCTCCACGCACCTTGATGTGACGGCGCAGCAAGGCCTTCCGGTAACATCACAATTGTTTCCATGCCAGTCTTTTGAACGACGATCCACCGGCGTTTCTCAGTGCGGTCGCGTCATAAATGATGCTCGAACTGCCTCCACCGGCAGTGTTGAATGTCGGGTTTCCAAGCCCATGGTCGCTTGGGTAAGGCACGTTCGATGTGTCGCGTGTCTGGGCGACGAATATGGAGCCGGTGATGTACCCGTTTCCCTCACCGTTCCTCTGAAGGTTTCCTTGGCCGATACACATGATCAGGCCGTTATAGTTGAAATTTCCGTGCAAAGTCAGCTGACCCGTCACGACCAGGATACCGGCTCCGTTGACAGGTCCCAGGGTTGCGTTGCCTTCGACAAAGACGATCTTCCTGTCTGAGGTCGTCCCCACTTGCGCCGCGCTAAGGGAGGCATTGTCACCGGAGGGGACATTGATGACAGTGTTCGCCACCGACCGAAACACGGCGGCCAGGCGCTCGACATCGCCGACATTGGTTAAATCATGGCTTGATAGACGGAATTGGTCAGGCTCATCGCGAACACATGCACTTCCACTCCCGACATCGCATGTATAATTCGAGGCCCGTTTGGCGATTTCATCCACAACCGTTTGTTGTGAGGCCGACGTGGCCACGGAAACCGCGGATTCCGAACCACCGGCAACTTCCGTGGCGTTTGAGTTCGGTGCATCGAAATTCACGTTTGGCCCCGGCAGGACGATCGCCCCGGGCATGTGGGGCACGGTGGGCTTCACGACCGTTTCCTGGATGATCACGATGGAATTGCCGGTCAGCCCAAAAGCCGTGAGCGTCAGTTCGCCGTTCGTATCCGCAACAGACGTGATCCCGTCCCTGGAGTCGTTCGTCAAATAGACCTGATAGGTTCCTCCGCCGAAGGAAGTCGAACCGATATAGGCATTATCCGATGCTGTAAAATTCCCGTTCGTATAGATATTTGCTATACTGCTGCTGTCTTGAAGGACATTGTCGCCGGCGGCGCTGGAGGCAAGCAATTGATTGATCGTGTTCGTTGTAATATCTGTCGTCAGCTTGTTCCGCGCAACTTCCAGTCCTGCTTCAGCGATGTTAAAGGCCAGCGTATTGGTACGGTAATTTGCGCTGATTCGCAAATCCGTCGTACTGGTAAAAACCGCCGTCGCGCCCAAAAGCAGAAGAACCGTCAAAAGAAGCAGGGCAACGACTAAAACCATCCCCTTTTCATCGCGGATGGATCGCTCTTTCCTTTTCATGATTCAACTCCTCCCTTTAGTCATTTGAGTCATTAAAGGTTTCTGGGTCTCACCATGGAACTGAGGGCATACGTCCGATACCCTCCGTTACTCGAATAAGAAGAATCCGGCTTCGAGGTCCTCGCAGTTATCGTAATCAGGACCCCTTTAACGACCGACGGTGTGCTTGTGACGGTGCCGTCGGCATCATAATAAGTGAACGCAAGAGATTGAATGTTTTCCGCCAGGGGTTGACCACCGCCTAAATTGATATTCCGGGTGATCTTGAGATTGGTTGAATCAAATGCGTACGTGATCGTTGAATTATTACTTGAGTCGTCAGTAGTAAAAGAAAACGTGGTTGGGGCAGCCGTCATGACCTTAGAGGCGGCATCAAAATTAGGGTCGTAGCCCGCCATGCGAATCTCCCGCACCATCGTGGTCATGGCGGCACGGGCATTCTGCTGCATCTCCACGATTTGTTCCTCTATGCTGTAGCGTTTATTCTGGAATATAAATAAACTGTAGACGGCCGCCAACACGACGAGGCCGACGGCCATGGCTATCATCAGTTCCACGAGCGTGAAACCGTTTCTCCTTTGAGACCCAGCAGAGATACCCCTTTGCCCCATGGATCCCCCTAACTCCCAATGACCGTATTCATGGTGACGTTATGAGCCGTGCCCTTCCATGTCCAGCCGACGCTGACCACCACAGTCGCCAGGCCGGCAGCAGGAGAATCACCAGAAACCGTCCATGTCCGTGTGAAGATAGAGCTGCTATCGCTTCCACTGCTCAGGCTATCGTAACTCTGGTTTCGAAGGGCCTCTATCTTGTCCTGTGCCAAAGTTGTCGCCGTCGTTAAATTCCTGCTGTGGGCATCGCCCTGTATAACACCCACGATGGTGCTATAAAGTCCTAAAAGCCCGACGACAAGGACAAAGATAGTCACCATAACTTCAATCAGTGTAAAACCGCTATGCTCGGAATCGACGTTCGACCTAAACCTCCGGTTTTTCATCTTGATCCTCTCGTCTATCGTCAGCATTGACGGGAAGCAATGCTAAAATGAGCATTGCGGTATTCTGCAAAACCTGCAATCAGCAACATCGCTGCTTCTTTGGCGTTGCGCTGAACCCTACGCACGCTATTCTATCTTTACCCTTCCTGTTGTGGCAACCGCCACCTTCTTCGTGCCGCTTGTATTTGCTAAAGTAACCGTCGTCCCGTAGGCAGTCCCGTTGACAAAAAAAATCGGGTCGGCCGTCGCCGTATAGGTCACCCCGGGGTAATCATACTGGATATCCCTGACCTGAACGGCACCCTCGCCGCTTCCCACGGTCCCGTCGCCGTTGGCGTCATCGCATACGGTATACTGGTGATTGCTGCCGGAAAAAAATACCTTCACCTTCCTGTTCAGGGTTATCGCCTTCATCCTTGCCGACATCAGGTCCGACATGATCTGCCTGGCGGCGCCGTTAAGCCTCCTCTGAAACATGTATTGTTTGAAATTGGGCACGGCAATCGCTACCATGATGCCCAGGATCGCCAGGACGACCACGAGCTCGATCAACGTAAACCCCTGATTTTTCTCCCTACGCAATGACACCCATCATCCCCAATAGAGGTTCATCACCCGGCTGAAGTCGTACCCCCAGAAGATGTAGGCCAGGGCGGAAACGGCCAGAAACGGCCCGAAGGGGATTGCATACCTCATCCCTTCATGCTTTGCCACCATGACCCCTATGCCGACAATGCTTCCGAGGAGCGAGCTCACGAGCAGGACGAAGACAAGCGATTGCCAGCCCAGAAAGGCACCCAGCATAGCAAGCAGTTTGATATCACCGCCGCCCATCCCTTCTCTCCCGGTAAAAAAATCGTACCCTTCGGCTATCAAATAGAACACGCCGCCCCCGACGGCCGCACCAAGAAAGGCGTCGAGGAACGAAACCCCCATGACGAGGACCGCCGGAATCATGAACAAGGGTATCCCCGGAAGGGTGATCACGTCGGGGATGATGCCGTGCTCGAGGTCGATAAAAGTCACCACGACCAACGCTGCCGCGAAGACGAAGGCGGAGAGAAATTGAAGCGAGAAGCCGTATTGCTGGAAGAGAAAAAGGGCTATCACGGCCGTGATCAGCTCGACCGCGATGTAACGGGGCGATATTCTCCGGCCGCAATCCCGACAACGCCCCTTCAGGATGAGGTAGCTCAGTACCGGTATGTTGTCGTACGGCCTTATCGGGTGCCCGCAGCCCGGGCAGGCCGAACCCGGGGCGACGAGAGACCTGCCCTCGGGAATCCGGCAGATGCATACGTTGAGGAAGCTACCGATGACGGCGCCTAAAAGGGCTATGAATAGGTCGGGAAGAACACTCATAACCGCTCGACAAACTGTGTCAGAAAAGGATCTCCTTCAACGAGCATCGGATGAATAGACATATCCTCGTCATCGTTCGGTCAACCATCTTTTCTACCCCAGTCATAGGGGATGTCGTTTTCGTAAGGATGGACCCTGTACTCGTCCGGCTCTTCGTACCGATATGCCTCGGTCGGCGTGTTGACCACGATAGCCTCCTCCTCGGAGATGCACTTGAAGCCATGGTAGACATAAGGCGGGATGTGGATGAGGATGGGATTGTAATCACCGGCAAAGAATTCATCCACCTCCCCGTAAGTCCCCGACTCCTTCCGCCCGTCGAAGAGCACGACCTTCATCATGCCCTTGACCACGGCCATGTTGTCATGCTGCCTCTTGTGGTAATGCCAGCCCTTCACCACGCCGGGATAGGCCGTCGTCATGTACACCTGTCCGAAGGATTCGAACATCTCGTCGTCGTTCCTGAGGATCTCCATCAGCCTGCCGCGCTCGTCCGGAACAACCCTGAGTTTCTTGACCATCACCCCTTCGATCATCTCCACCTCTGTTTATTATGCCTTCTTTCCTGTCTACTCCAGCTTGTTCGCCCCCGTCTTTGCCACCATGTTCCCGGCGTACTGCAAGGACTCAAAAGTCCCCGCGTCCGTCCACCACCCGTCGAGGACGTCCCAGGTCATCTTCCCTGCGCGGATGTAAAAGTTGTTGACATCCGTGATCTCCAGCTCCCCCCTCTCCGACGGTTTCAGGGTCTTGATAAAATCGAAAACGCCGCTGTCATACATGTAAATACCGATCACGGCGTACGACGACGCGGGCACCTTCGGTTTTTCGTCGACTCTTATGATTTTTCCCTCTTCGAAGGCCGGGACGCCGAACCGCTGCGGGTCTGGCACCTCTTTCAACAAGATCTTCGCCCCCTCCTTCTGACCCCTGAACGACTCAACGGCCTTCCCGATATTTTTTTCGATGATGTTGTCGCCGAGGACGACCACGACCTTGTCGTCGTCGGCAAAGTATTCTGCAAGGCTCAGGGCTGCCGCGATTCCTCCTTCACCTTCCTGATACGTGTAATTCAGGTGCCTCAACCCGAACTCCGAACCGTTGCCGAGCAGCCGCAGGAAGTCACCGGCGTTGTTGCCCCCCGTCACGATCAGGATCTCGTCGATGCCCGCGTTCACGAGCGTCCGGATGGGATAATAGATCATCGGCTCCTTGTACACCGGCAGCAGATGCTTGTTCGTCACCTTGGTAAGAGGATAGAGCCTGCTGCCCAGGCCGCCCGCAAGCACGACACCTTTCATGTTTTACCGTACCCTTCTTTGGATTCTATCTCCCGTGAACCGGGAGACTTGCGAGTTTATACCATATTTTCTCAACCCGGCCAATCGAAACGTGCCGCTGAGCCAGGGACTCGTCAAAGTGGTGGTGG
>DIEZ01000071.1 GCA_002418885.1 Syntrophaceae bacterium UBA5761 | reverse complement strand
GGTTTTTTATCTCCTCCTTGAAGGGTGGGATGCACCCAACGAGGAGACGTCCCCCCGGTTCCTTGCCCCTGTCGAAGACAGTGACGTTGTGTCCCCGTTGTGCCGCTGTTATCGCCGCTTCCATGCCGCCGGGACCGGCGCCGACGACGAAGACTTTTTTTCTTCTCTCCGCGGGCTGCAGCAGGTTTTCTCCCTCCCTGCCCGCCAGCGGGTTTACGGTGCAGAACGTGGAGGCGGGTTGTCCCCAAGTTCGGTAGACCTTCATGATCTCGGCGAGGCAATTCGAGCAGGCGAGGCAGGGAACGATTTCATCCGTTCTACCTTCTTTGGCCTTGTTCGGGAGTTCCGGGTCGGCCAGTAAGGCCCGTCCCATCCCGACGAGGTCCGCCTTGCCGTCGGCGAGTATCTTTTCGGCCGTGAAGGGGTCATTGATGCGGTTCGCCGTGACGACGGGGATGCCGACGTACTCCTTGACCTTTGCGGCCAGATGGGCAAAGGCCCCCTTGGGCAGGGAGGGCGCTACGGTAGGTTGCGGCGATTCGTGCCATCCTGTGTAGCAGTTGATCCAACCGATGCCGGCACTCTCCAGGGCCTGCGCCACGGCCTTCGAATCCTCGACGGTGTGTCCCCCCGCCATCTGCTCTTCCACGTTCAGGCGGCACCCGAAGATAAAATCCTCTCCGGCCTCGCGTTTCATGCTCTCGATAACCTCGAGGATGATCCGCATCCGATTTTCCAGGCTTCCGCCGTATCGGTCTTCGCGCTTGTTGGTGATCGGGGAAAGGAAGCGGTTGAGAAGATAACCGCCCCCGACGAGAATCTCGACGGCGTCGAATCCCCCATCACGGGCGCGGCGGGCGGCCTTTCCGTATTCGCCGACTATGTAATGGATCTCCTCGACGGTCAACGCCCTCGGCATCACGCGCATCAACTGGTTGAGGACGGCTGAGGGCGCCACCACCTCCGGCTGGTCGTCCTTGAGAACCACGTGATAGGACGTGATGAGCTGGGCCGCCGCCCTCGCTCCGAAGTCGTGGATACTCGACGTCAACCGGCGCACGCCCGGGATGAACCTATCGTCGAAGAGCCCCGGCTCCACGGGAGAACCGGCCTTCACGGGAGAGAAGGGGATGACGATCAGCCCTGCGCCGCCCCGCGCCCTCTCGGCGAAGAAGTCGATGAATTTTGCGCCCACCGTCTCGTCCGGTTCGGTGTAGCCGGTAGTCATGGGGAGCATCACTATCCGGTTCCGGATTTCCATCCCCTTAATAGTGATGGGTTTGAATAGATTCGTGAAAGCCATATTCCTCTCTCCTTTCTCCTTCCAAAAATAGTTTTCGTTGAGTCGAAACATCAAGCATTTTAGCAAACTAAAGTTCCGAAAGCTGCGAAGGGAAAGAGGATAGAGGAGCGATGGTTATTAATTTCAGCCGGGGCAATTCCCGGATATAGTTGAGAAAGGGCTTGCCTTTCTATTGCCATCCTTGTGCCCCTCTATCCACTTAAACCCTCGCAACAACCTGTTATTGATTTTTCACGGGCAGTTCTGTATGAGGCATTCATTCAAGAAAACCACTACAGAATGGACCAGAAAGGACCCTGCCCGTGAAGAATGCATTTGTGCACCAATTTTCCGAAAATATCAACTTTAACCCAGATTTTCCATTAGCATTTTTGGGTCATTTTAGATAGCCGTCAGCGATTCTGGTTTCATGAACAACCTGAACATGTTCTAATGGTTTCCATTAGAAATACATTTTCGATTACGGCATGTTATGGAGGACAATATGGCACGATCGCTTCAGGGGAACGGCTTTACGGTTGGGTTTTCGGATCGGGAGGTTACGGCCTGGGGTGGTTTGGCTCTAATGAAGCAGATGCTTGATCGTCTCCAGTTCAGGCAAGCGTTTCCCCGGTTTGGCGTACCGGAGCCTTCTTCGAACCGGGGGTATGCAGCATGTCAGCTTGTCGAGCAGTTCATTGTATCGATCTGGTGTGGGGGCTGTCGGTTTGCCCATGCTGAGATGGTGCGGTTTGATAACGTGTTGTGCCGTCTTTTTGGGTGGTCCTGTGCGGCCGAGTTCAAGGCGATCATGCGTCTCTTCGGGCGATTTGACATGATTATGAATGAGCGTGTGCAGGGGAATATGTATCGCCGGCTGTTTGGTCATATTCCTCATATGAAGCTTGTTACCCTTGATATGGACTCAACAGTTGTAACCCGCAACGGTCAACAGGAGGGTGCCTGTCGTGGCTACAATCCTTTTCGGCGCGGACGGGCGAGTCATCATCCGCTATTGGCGTTTATTGCGGATTTTCGTCTTGTTGCCAACTTCCGGCTTCGTCCTGGCAATGTGCACAGTGCGAATAATGTGTTGCAATTCCTCGAATCCACCCTTTTCCACCTGGAGGGTAAGACCGTAGGGCTTTTGCGGGCCGACAGTGGATTCTTCGATGATACCTTTCTCTCGGCATTGGAGAGAAAGCATATTCCCTACGTTGTTGCCGCGAAGCTGACCTATCCCCTGCAGCGGGCAATCTACCAGGCGAGGGGGTGGTGGGCACTGGAGCGGGGGATTGAGATTGCGGAAACTGAGTATCGGTCGGCTAGTTGGGAAAAGTCACGTCGTATCATCGTCATAAGGCAGTCCGCCTCAGATCGGGAGTCCCCCGGCAAGAGCCTCAGTCTGTTTCCTGATGACCCGGCGGCTCAACGCCGGCGATACAGCGCATACGTCACCGACCTTGTTTTGCCTGCGGTTGAAGTCCGGCGCGCCTACCGGGGGAGGGCGGATGCGGAAAACAGGATCAAAGAGTTGAAGGCCGATTTTGGTCTGGATGCCTTCAACATGCGGAAATTCTGGGCGACTGAGGCGGCTTTGTCAGTTGCCATGCCGGCGTATAATCTGATGAGTCTGTTTCGTCAGGCAGTGATGAGGACCCGTGTTCAGCACACCCTTTCCACCCTGCACGGGATGGTGCTGGCCGTCGGCGGTGCATGGAAGGGCGGCGCCGGTAATCATCACTTGCTATTGTCTGTCCCGCGAAAGAAGCGGGCGTGGTTCAGCGGCCTGTGGGCTAATGCTTCAGACCCGCCAGGTGGGTAACGTGAGCCGATTCATGTTCTAATGGAAAATCTGGGTTTAACAAGCTAAGGAATCAATGGAATCAACGGACTAACGGCCCGCAGGAAAAACGAAAAGGGAATTATCATCATTGATGCCTTGATGTCAAAGCATTGTTAAGGAGGGGAAGAAAAGGGGACAGGCTACTTTTTCGTACTGACGACATCCTTCTTCGGCCTCCCCTTTGGTCTGAGTGTCGATTCCAGCCTCAACTCTTGGCTCACGATAATCCTCCAATCTGCCTGGCCTTAGGGTGATTGGCGATTGACACTCTCCCGCAGTAGTTCCATCTCCTTGCCCGTTAACGGCTCATCCACATACCTGCCCCAATTCGCGGGCAATTCCATGGGAATATCATCTATCAAGGCACTCTCACTCTTATAAAACCGCGCAATATGCGAAGACCAGGGCCACTCGTTCGCTGACTTCACCAGGGCCGCCCGTACCGGATTCCCTTCCACATACCGCATAACCGTTGATAAATGCTCGTCTCTCTGGATGATAAAGCTTTTGAATCTCCCTTGCCGGATATGGCCGCTGCTTCCATAGTGTCGATGGTAACGACGCACGTGGCTGGTCATCACCCACTGCATCCAGCGGCTTAACTCTTCCCCTTTTTCCGGCATCATCACCAGATGAAAGTGATTGGGCATCAAACAATAGGCAAATATCTTTACCGGATTTCGCTCCTTCGCCTCTTTCATTAGGTCGATAAAGGCAGCATAATCGCCGTCTTTATGAAAAACTTCCTGCTGCCCGTTGCCACGGACATGATAAATATGATTATCTGCGAACCCTTTGGCGACCCTCGGCATTAGCTACCTCTTTTTTATAGCGGCTGAAAAGTAGCCTGCCCCCTTTTTCATTTCAGCTATCAACAAGTCTTTGCAGCAGAATGTCTTCAATATTTTGACGAGAATCTAAGACTGATAGTACGTAGACACTTTTTACGGAAATTCGGTATACTACCCTCCATGGAGGTATAATCAATTCACGGTATTGCCGAATATTTTGGGCTTGTAATTCCGGAATAATGCGGCCTCTTTCAGGAAGAATATATAGGCTTGCCGCTTTCTCTCTGATTTTCTTCAATGTTTGTAAGGCATTAAACGGGCTGCCATTTGCGATGTATTTGATGATATGCTCTAAATCCTTCGATGTCCTATTTGACCATATCACTTCGTATTCCTGGTTCATTCCATCTTATCTTTCAGCATATTTTCCATGATGTCAAAAACTTCCTCCTGGGATTTTACCCTGCCTGCCCTGATGTCTTCTTCTCCTAAGGAAATTAGCTTCAGGATACCTATAGCATTTCGCATATTTTCGTAGCTTTTTGGATCTTGCAAAACAGCCTTCGGCTCGCCATTCTGCGTGATGATGACGGGACGATGTGTTTCGTTGATCTGCTTAAGCAATTCGGCTGCTCTGGATTTTAGATACGTAATCGGTTTTATGTCTTCTGAAATATTCATTATTTTTACCTCCCGTCTAAATTTGGTACCAAATAAATATGTACCAAATTAAGGCTGAGTGTCAAGCCGAATCTTAAGATGCTAACCGTGAGCGCCTGGTGGCGTTCATCTTCTGGAACAGTCGGCCGTTCATTTCCGCAAGCTTTTCTGCAACGGCGGTGTTCACCTCGGCGAGGCTGAAGAACGTATGATTCCTCAAGGCCGCCGGTATCCAGCGTTCTGCCACGAGCACTGCCGATTCCACCTTGGCCTTGTCTTTGGGCCTTCTGACACGGGCAGGGATGACGACTGTTCCATAGCGCCGCGCCATCTCCAGGTAGGTGGGGTTGATGTCTGGCTCATAGTAGCAGGGTTTGGTGACGCCGCCGCGCAGGTTATCGGGGACAACGATCTCCGGCACACCCCCGAAAAACTGGAATGCCCGGCGATGAGCGTCTACCCAGTCCCACAGGTCCTGAGAGTGCAAAGCCCAGGCGAAGGTATAATTGCTGGCACCCAAGACAGCGATGAAGAGATTGGCGTCGTGCGCCTTCCCAGAGACCGGGCCCATGACCGGGATCGTCTGTCCGGCAAAGTCCACGAAGAGCTTCTCCCCCGCCCGGTGAGTCCGCCGGAGACAGACGTCGAGCTTGGCGGCCCACTGCCGGTAGAGCAGACAGAACTGGCTGTACTGATACCCATCCGGGTTGGCTTGTCGGTACTCAAGCCACAAGATGCGAAGGGTGACACTCTTGCGGGCGAGTTCACCTCGGATGTACTCCATCGCGGGCATGGCGCGCTTGTCCTGCCCATCGGCCGGCCGGGCAGGATAGAGCAATGCCTCCAGACGGCTGTCGTCTAACTCCGGCGACAATGGCCAGGTTACCCCGGCACGCTTGGCCCGTGAAAGATAGTCGGTAATCGTACTGCGGGCGATCTTACAACTCTGAGAGATTTTCTTGATGGAGAGACCTTTCTCCCACTTCAGCCTGAGAACTTCTCTTATGGTACGCATGGATATCCTTTCCGCCGCCATTTTAACCTCCAGGTTTTTTGCCCGGAGGTTTAACGGCTCTCCTTGGATTTATCCAGCGACACTTTCTCTCTCTCAGGGGGTGGCGACTTCGATCATATCCGGGTGCCGACATGAATCGGAATCGGGTGCCGACTTAAATCATATTTGAGGGCCGACATGCGTCGGAATACGCATCGGGATAGAGCCGTCCCGATTCGGGGAAAAACACCTGGTCGGGATAGAGAAGCCTTGCCTCTTTTGCCTGCCTCACGAGGTCCGCCCTGTCGTCGGGATGGGCGATATCGATGAGGGCCTGGGCTCGCTCACGTACCGTGCGGCCCGTGAGATAGGCGACGCCGTATTCGGTGACTACGATGTCCAGAGATTCCCGGTTGGAGAATTGGTTGGGATAGTCTGCAACAGACAGGCGGATGTTTGCATCCCGGGAGCGATTACGGCTCGGGAGGGTAAAGATCGTGCGGCCTCCTCGTGAGAGCGCGGCCCCTGCGAACAGCTCCTGCATCGCGCCCGGACCTGCCGTTACGTTACCCATGCCCATGTGGAGGGCTATTCTCCCCGTGAGGTCGGCCTTCCTGGCGGGAAGGACGGCGATCAAACGGTTGTTGGCTCCCATGTTTTGCGGCTCAGCCACCACGTCGAGGGGCTGGAACTCGACCAGCGGGTTCCGGTCGAGCCATTTCATGAGTTCAGGCGTTCCCAGTGCGTAAGAGGTCAGGGATTTGCCGCGGTAGAAACTCTTCAAGCGGTTGGTGGCGGCCCCTGTTTTGACAAGGTCCATGAGGGCGTCTGTGAAGAAGGGCGTATGGATGCCGAGGTGGCGTTTGCGCGCAAGCTCTTTCCCCAGCGCTTCGTAAAGAGGTCCGATAGAAAAGGAGATGCAGCTTCCGTCTTCGATGATGTCGGCGACGTTCTCGGCTACTTTTCGGTACACATCGGGGACTGCCCAGCGCGGGATATACAGGAGCGGTTCCGCGGACTGCACGAAAAAGTCGAACTCATCAACGCGAACCAAAGTGTCCCCGAGGGTGCGGGGCACGCTCTCGTTGACCTCCCCGATCACAACGGCGGCCCGTTCCAGGGCGTAGCGGGCCACGTCCACACCTACCCCGAGACCGGCATGACCCGTTTCGTCGGGCGGCGTTATCTGGATGAAGGCGGCATCGATTCGTATCGCACCCGATCTGAATAGCCAGGGGATGCGGGAAAACCTGCTGGGAATAAGGTCTACGCGGCCGGCCGTGATGGCCGTACTAGCTACCCAACCGGAGTAAAATGTCTTGAGGCGGTATTTCTTCGAGTAGCGCTCATTGATGGAAACGGTGTCTCCAAGGCTCACAAGCTGGATCATCTCCAGGTCTTGGAGATTGTTTTCCTCGGATGTCATGAGGTGTTTGACCAGGGTTCGTGGTTCGGTCATGCCGGTGCCGACGAAGATGCTCATTCCCGGCTCTATAGCGGCGAGCGCCTTCTCGGGCGTCACGGCCCGTTCTTTCCAGCCGGTAGTTTTGTCCGTCATCGGGTCAGCCTCGGAGACATCGTTGCTTGCTCACGTTATTGCTTTATACCGTAGACGGCAGATTATGACAACATCCATCCCTTGGTAGCCTCGGGGTTATACCTGTCCGGCGACGAGTTGTGGATGTCGTTTATCCCAACACTTGCTGTTCGCGAGACGTCGATAAGGGTTGAAGGAAAACCGAAAACATGTTATGCAGTTCTGTAAAATTTGGTCACATCCATGGCTGTTAGGCCGGTGGAGTTTCAGATTTTCTCCCCTGCTGTGTCGTACGTAGGTTTTCACCGGGCGCCTATTTGACTGATAGGCGACTTCACTGTTATCCCGAGAGAGTAATCCACAAGAATGATTTCCCATGGAAGGAGGTGCAGGCATGGTTGATAGAATCGCGAAGAGAAGAGTCGACTTTGAGTTTTATTCACCGGAAGCGAAGTCCGTCTTTCTGGCCGGGACCTTCAACGGCTGGAATACCGCTGCAAACCCGATGAAAAGAAACAAAGAGGGAAAATGGTCTACCTTTGTCAATCTCTATCCTGGTTTTTACGAGTATCAGTTTGTCGTTGATGGGGCGTGGAGGGACGACCCGGCCTGCAAGAAACGTCATTTGAACAAATACGGAGGCTATAATTCCGTGCTTGTCGTCGAATGACCGCCTGAGGGCATCATCAATCGCGGCCTGGTCCCAGCCGGACCGTCCTCGGATCGGGCTGGAAGCTCTTGCGGTACACGTGATGCTTCATTCTATCCATCTTGTTCGAATTCCGTACCTGAAGTGCGTGTATGGAAATGACGCATTTTCGCGCGGAATGAAGCCCGTTTTGTGCCCATTTTGGGATTGACATCTGAAAAGGCTGGACATATGGTTGGCCCATCAAAAAACTGGAGTCGTCATGATCGACATCGAGCGTCTTGAAAGGATTCGTCTTGCAGAAAAGCCCCTCGGCCAGCGCATCGTCGGGGCGTTCCTGCTGACGGCCAATTACCGTGTTTTCGCCGATGTCGACATCCGGATCGAAAACATCGAGAGAATCCCCGGGGACGAAACGGTCATTTTTGCGATGAACCACACGGACCGCTACAACTACTGGCCTTTTCAATGGAAGTTATGGCGGGAGAAATGTTTCCCCTTTACTACCGTTTGGGTGAAAGGAAAGTATTATCGCAACGCCCTGCTCGGCAAATTCTTCGATTGGTGCAACCTCATCCCCGTACCTTCGATGGACTATCTTGTCGAGGAATTCTACCTAAAACGGTTCAAAAGGCGGATCGGGAAAGAAGAGTACCGGGTCGTCAGGGACGTCATCGACGGAAAACGTCACTTGAGCGAGGCTCTGAAAAGACTGGCCCCCGAGGCGGCGGCGATGTTGAAGGAAAATTTCGTCGAGCAGATCAGGAATTACCATGAAAGTTTGATGGCCCGGGTGGCCGCGTTGAGCCGTAAGGCGCTTCTGGAAAAGAACCTTAACCTGATCATATTTCCCGAAGGGACGCGGTCTTTGAAGCTTGGAGAAGGAAAGACGGGACTCGCCCAGCTTGCCCTGCACACGGAAAGAACCGTCGTTCCCGTAGGCTGCAACAATTCCGACCTCGTGTACAGGGGGCATCTTCCTTTCGCGAGGAGCGGCTGGATAACCTACCGGGTGGGGGAACCGCTTTCCTTTAAGGATCAATTGAAGGATTACAGGATAAGGGAAGGCTTTAAGCTGTTCTCGAGAGAGTCGCAACGTAGGTACAGAGAGCAATTCGATGCCGTAACCCGTGTCGTCATGGATTGCATTAACCGGAACGTTGACGAGAGGTACCGGAAGTAGTCCGGCCTATCGACTGCAGGAAGTACGATAATCCGTCACGGTGGCCTTGAGCCGTCCGATTACCTTGCCTAAGTTGAGGATGGAGGTCCAGTCGTGCCCTTCGACCAGTTTTATGTGGGTGGCGTCCACGGGGACCTGGTTGAAGGTCGGGTCCACGGCCTCCCATCCGTCGACCCAGCTTTCCGCCCAGCTGTGGTACAGGAAGCCGACCCCTTCCATGTAAACAAGGCCGCCGACAATCCGCGTGGGGATGCCGCATGCCCGGGCGAGAGCGGTGTAGAGCATGGTATGGGCCTGGCACTCGCCTTTTCTGCTGTGGAGCACTTCCAGGGCGGAGAAGCTGTTCACGGCCTCGTCCTTAATTTCCTTGGCCACCCACTCGCCCAGACGCTCTGCCTTCGCGCGCGGGGTGGCGGTTCCCGCCGTGATTTCCAGCGCCTTCTTGCGGATCTCAGGGTGGTTGCTCTCCAAATGATGTGTTGAGGAAATATAAAGGTTCCGCTGGACGGTGTCGAGTCCAGCGAGGTTCTCGTCGGGGGAGGGCCTTTGTTGCTTGACGATGCGGAAGAAGGCCAGCCTCGTTCCGTCTTCCCGTATCTCCCAAGCCGTCTGACCGGGGCCTTGCAGTAAAGGAATCTCTCCGGCCAGGCCGTCGATTTTGACGTCCATCGCGAGGGCTTCTCTTGGACAGTCGAGGGGTGCGGCTGTCTTCACCGCGCTGAAGTCGAGGAGTATGTCCTTTTTGTTCAGACTCGCCTCGAAGAGATACCGTTTCGCCTGCTCCGCCTCTTCCTTGTGGGTGATGAGCACTCCTCCCATCCCGAGTTCCAAGATCGTCTCGCCGCATTTGTTGATCCAGGAAGTAACCTCATGTCCATGCAGGCTCGTCTCTACCCTGAAGGCCGGCTCCAGGATGAGTTTTTTGCTCTCCTCAAAGGTGATTATTCTCTGGGAGACCTCCGCGACGGACTTTGTCTGGGGGTCGAAGACGGTGAAGCGGTACTGGGCCCCGACCGTCAGGCCCTTGACGACAGGATAGAGGTTGGTGACGCTCGTGGGGTAGAGCGGGGCGTCTATCTTCTTCTCGATGACCTTCTCTTCATCCCCCGATTTTTGTGCGGCCCGCAACAAGCCTTCCGACAGAGCGCCGTCCATCGTGAGAAGCTTTCCGTCTATGCCCTGCTCATAGTGGAAGGAAACCAGGGTCAGGTCGGGCCTGACGATGTCGACGCTTTTCAGGCTGACCTTCCTGTCGATTCCCAAGAAGAGGATGCGCATGCGCGCCTCGGAGGTCACGCGGAAAAGCTGACTCTCCGGCAGTTGAGTTATGCTCATGTAGGTGAACCCGACCTTCTCGCCGTTGAATACGAACCCCGACCAGATTTCGCGGTAGGGTAGCTCCTCGATGCTTGCAAAGCGAAGCGGCTCTGCGGGGGGTTTTGTCGATTCGAAGTAGAAAGGGGCGCAACCGGCGGCGAGAAAAAAAGTCAACCCGATTGCCGTGACGAAAAGCCTTCTGATAGGTTTTATTCCTGCCATGGGTAGACCGGAATAGATTCCGTTCCTCTTTACACTTTGTGTTTAGCAAATATGGAGGCATAAAAAAAGCCTTATTTTTGACGGGCTATTGACACCGGTCTCTTTTTAAATTAAGAGTATCTCGCACTTCGCTAACCGGATGATTTGATTGCAGGAGGGATGAATTGAAAGAAGCATGGGCGGTCTCATCGACGGATCTCGTCGGACATTTCCATGGAAGCCTGGTCGGCATGATTCTCGATGCCGGGCTCATGGTTCAGGTCGTACTCGGCATCCTTCTGGCTTTTTCCGTCGTGTCTTGGGCTATCATCTTGATGAAACACCGGCACATCAGGAGGACTCAGAAGGAAAACGAGGAGTTCCTGTACGCTTACATAAAGAGCGGCAGCCTGTCCGATGTCTTGGCGGAATCTAAGAAGTTCACGAAGTCGTCGATCGCCGAGGTGTTTCGCGCCGGTTACGCAGAGCTGGTGAGGTTGGGCCGGGGAAGGAAGGAGCCTCATTCAGCAGGCGACGAGGAGGGGGGGCTTACGGCATTCAAAGTGAGGGACATCGACAACGTGGAACGGGCTTTGAACCGTGCCTGCGGGACGGAAGCCTCGAAGCTCGAAAAGGCCCTGGGGTTCTTGGCCACCACTGGGAGCGCCTGTCCGTTCATCGGACTTTTCGGGACGGTATGGGGCATAATGAATGCCTTCCAGGGGATCGGTGCCAGGGGGTCGGCTACCCTTGCCGTTGTTGCCCCGGGTATCTCTGAAGCCCTGATCGCCACGGCTGCCGGGCTGGCCGCCGCTATCCCGGCCGTCATTTTTTACAATTATTACCTCAATAAGGTTCGGGCGATCACGGTGGAGATGGACAGCTTTGTCTCCGAGTTCCTCAACCTCATCGAGAGGCATTACGTCAAGAACGTCTCTTCCTGACCGGGCGGCGGAAAGTGCCCCAATGCTCTGATACCGATTCTTTCTTGTGCAAGACATTCAACACGTTATTGGGTTTAGGGGGTTGTCGTGAGATACAGGAGAAATCGCAACAACGGAGACCATAGATTGGTTTCCGACATCAATGTCACACCTCTCGTCGACGTCGTTCTGGTCCTCCTCATCATCTTCATGGTGACGGCGCCGATGTTGCAAATGGGGATAGACGTGAACCTGCCGAAGGTGGAGGCTAGCCCCGTTGACGTGGCGGAAGAGAAACTGGTCCTCACCGTCAACAACAAGAATGAAATCTTCATCAATGCCCATAAGACTTTGCTGGCCGACCTGGGGTCGAAGCTCGAGAACATTTTCAAGACGAAGATAGAAAAAGAGGTGTTCCTCAGGGCCGATAAAGAAGTACCCTACGGATATGTCGTCCAGGTGATGTCCGAAGTAAGGAAAGCCGGCGTCGACAGGATCGGGATGATCACGGAGCCGGTCAAGGAATGATGCCATGGTGTTTTTTCGACGGATGAAGGGAAATGGGGGCGGCCTGGTGGGCTTTAATCGGATGATCGCTCTGTCCCTGATGCTTCATTTTTTTTTGCTGGCCGTCCTTTTTTTCTCCCCTTCTCTGCCCGCCAGGAGATGGACCTTCGGCCCGGTTTACACCGTCGACCTCGTCAGTCTTCCTTCAGGTCACCCGGACAAAGGAACGTCGACGGCATTGCTGCCTGAGGTGGCCGCTATCAAAACGGGGCGACAAGCAGATGTGTCTAAGAAACGCGCTGAACTTGCCGTTCCTCCCATCAAGAGACTTGCTCCCGCAAGGAAGGAGGCCGGGGAGGTCGGCAGGGCGATCGAGGGAATCAGAAAGAAGGTAGAGGCACCTTCGGGTGCCCAGACGAGGGCTAACCAGCAAGGGGCCGTCGAAACGAGCTCTGCGGTCAATGCTTACTATCAGACTTTGTGGGCGCGTATAAGGGCGGAATGGGCCTTGCCGCGGGGCATCCTCCCGTCGGAAAATCTGGAGACGGTGATCGACGTTACCGTTTCGCGGTCGGGTGTGGTGACCGCTATCAACATCGAGAAGAGTTCGGGAAACCAGTATTTCGATCAATCCGCCCTAAGGGCGATACGCAAGGCAAGCCCTTTCCCGCCCTTACCCGAAGACATCCGGGGGAGCAGCATCGAACTGGGCATTCGATTCCACTCCGAGCAGTTTCGTTAGCCGACACTTGATAAACTAAAGAGCCGAACAGGGGATGCGAATGCGGAATAGGTTACGGGTTGTTTCTTTTGTTCTCGTTGTCCTCCTTGTGAGCCTTCTCCCGGTGTACGGCAAGGTTTACATCGACATCGATTCTCCCACGATACAGAAATTTCCCATCGCTGTAGCAGACTTCAATAATCTGGGACAGACGCCCGACGGGGAAAACCTGAGTACCTGGTTTGCCGACAGACTCGGCAATGCGCTTCAGTTGACGGGTTTTTTCAATGTCATCCAGAGAAAAACTTTTTTTGAGGATCAGGGGAAATCAGGTATCACTGCGGAAACCATCAAGTTTTCCGATTGGACGGTCATCGGAGCGGAATCTTTGGTTAAAGGGGGATTTCAGTTAAACGGGTCAGACCTTACGGTCGAGTTTCGTCTCTTCGACGTTGTCCAGGGTAGGCTGCTGACCGGGAAGCGCTATACCGGAAGACCGGGCGACCGGGAAGAGATGGTGCTCCGATTCGCCGGGGAGGTCCTGCTGCAGCTTACCGGCGAAAAGGGGGTCTTCGACACAAAGGTCGCTTTCGTGGGGAAAGAAGGGAATCTTTCGGAAATCTATACGGTCAACTTTGACGGCTCGGGCCTGAAAAGATTGACGAATTTTAGGTCCTTGACGTTACTTCCCCGGTGGTCGCCCGACGGCAGAGAGATGACCTTCACCTCTTACCGGGATGGGAACCCGGATGTCTACCTTCTCGACCTGACCGGCGGCAAGGTCAGGAAACTGCTGGATTTCAGTGGGCTTAATCTTGCCTCCTGTTGGTCGCCGCAAGGAAGAAAAATCCTCCTGACCTTGAGCAAAGGGGGGAATCATGAAATATATACGATGGACCTGAACCACGGGACGGCAACGCGGGTGACCAGCAACTACGCCATCAACGTCTCCCCCGTCTGGTCTCCCGACGGCAAGAAGATTGCTTACGTCTCCGACAGGGGAGGCTCTCCCCAGATTTACATAATGGATGCGGACGGCAGCAATCAGCGAAGGCTGACCTACCAGGGTAACTATAACACATCGCCCGCTTGGGCCCCGAAGGGCGGACGCATCGCCTTCGAGGGGATGGTGAATGGAACATTCCAGATATTCGTGATCGACGAAGACGGCGGCAATCTTCGGCAACTAACCTCATCGGGACGAAACGAATCTCCTTCCTGGTCCCCGGACGCCCGGTACTTAGTCTATACGTCGAGGTTGAGCGGCCGGCACCGTCTTTGCGTCATGAACGCCAATGGCTCGAACGTGCGCATCCTTCATGAGGGGATGGGTGAATACATGAATGCTTCCTGGTCCCCTCACTTAAATTTATATTGAACTTTTCCGGTGATGTGCTATGACATACAATATTTTAGGATGTTGCAAATCTTAATAGAAAGGAGTCGGTGTATGAGAAGAAGTGTCGTGCTTATCGGATTGAGTATTTTGATTCTGGCGTTCGGTTTCGTTATGTTTTCCGGGTGTGCAAAAAAGGTCGTGAAAGAGGCGGAGGAAGAGAAGACAACGACTGTTCAGAAAGAGGCGGCCCCTGCCGCACCCGCCGCCCCTGCCGAGACGGAGGAACAGAGGCTTGCCAGAGAGAAGGCCCTGAGGGAAGCGGCCCTCAAGGAGCAGCAGGAAAAGGAAAGAATGCTCGCCGAGCAGAAGGCCAAAGAGGCTCTCGCCGCGGCAATCGCCGAAATCCAGGATATTCATTTTGATTTCGACAAATATGACCTGAAGCCGGAAGCGCGGGATATGTTGAAGAAACTTGCCGACATAATGCTGGCCGAAAAGACGGCGACAGTCCTGATCGAGGGTCATTGCGATGAAAGGGGCACCGTCGAGTATAACCTCGCCCTGGGAGAAAAGCGCGCCCTGAGTGCCATGAAATACTTGGTGAGCCTTGGCGTGGAGAAAGAACGGATAAAGACGATCAGCTACGGCAAAGAGCGTCCTCTGGATCCCCGCCACAACGAGGAAGCCTGGGCGAAGAACAGACGCGCCCATTTCGTCGTGACTGTCAAGTAAGGTGCGTTGACACTGGGCTCGAAAGTGAAAAGATACGTGCCCGTTGTTGCCGTGGTGTTTTTTCTCCTCGGGGGTTGTGCAACCAACAAGGATCTGCAGAGGGTCAGTCATAACCTCGACCAGAAGATAACGGCACTGCAGGAGGAGACGGTAAAACTCCAGAAACAACTGGACGAGCGCAGGGAGACGGAAAGATCCCTGCGCAAAGTCCAGGCGGACACGGGGGCCGACCTGACTGCGCTACGGGGGGACATACAGGCGCTGCGCGGCACGGTGGAGGAGTTGAGGCGCGACATCGACACGGTGCGGGCCGACCATAAGGAAAGGGACGCGCGGCTCAATGACCTCGCCCTGAGGATAAGCTTCATCGAGAACTTTATCGGCGTGGGCAAGAAGGTCGACACGGGCGATAATTCAGAGAAAAAGAAAGAGGACAAGCAAGGTTTGCAGCACGGCCGGAATAACAAAAACGGTCGGGATGCGCTCTATTCGACGGCTTATAAGGATTTCAAGGAAGGCAGGTACGAAGAGGCCAGGAAAGGATTCCTGAAATATATCGAAGCCTATCCCAATTCGGACCTTTCGGACAACGCCCAATTCTGGGTGGGAGAATGCTATTACCTGGAGAATAACTTCGAGAAAGCAATTCTTGAGTACGAGAAAGTCATCAAGAACTATCCTGACGGCGACAGGGTTCCCCACGCCATCCTCAAGCAGGGGCTGTCTTTTCTCCGACTCGGAGACAAGGAGAGCGCAAAGCTTCTGTTCCAACAGGTGATCAAAGACTATCCGAACACAAGCCAGGCGAACATCGCGCGGGCTAAGCTCTCGGAAATGAAGTAGTTTTCAATCAAGATACAAAAGATCGACGCCCGAGGGGATTTCGAGGTCATAAAGATCCTTGTCCTCTCCAAGTGAGAGTTTAACGTCGGAAAAGCTGACCCGGAGAGACCACTCTTTCAGATCCCCTTCTTCGTAACGAAGTTCCACGTCTTGCGGAAGGGTCATTCCTTCGACGGGTCTGTAGTTTCTCAGGTTTGCCGTGTGAATCAACCTACCCCCGGAATCCTTGGATTCAACCCGCACCAGCTCCCCGCGGGCAAGGTCTACAAAGCATGACTGCGTCTCCCCACCATACTTGCCGGCGTCGATCCTGTACAACCCGTCGGCCGTTACTCCTTTGAGGGCCGT
The DNA here is from genome assembly GCA_002418885.1 of Syntrophaceae bacterium UBA5761. Taxonomy (GTDB): domain Bacteria; phylum Desulfobacterota; class Syntrophia; order Syntrophales; family UBA4778; genus UBA2207. Next base: position 11,606 of record DIEZ01000071.1, on the reverse strand, counting down.
CCTTTCTTGGCGAAAAGACGGCGGCAACACCCCCATCATCAAGGGAATCATCTCCTCCACTTCCAAACAAAAGGGTAAGAAACGGGTGATATTCTCCTTCGTCGCCCCTCCGATGTAGAATGCGCCCTGGTCGGGCACGTAAACTTTGATCCCCTTCCCATTGAGAGAAAAGAAAAGGTTCGGTGGACCTATTATGGGAGGGAACGTCTCCACCCGGAGATAGAAGGGCAGCCTTGCGGCGATGAGGCAAGTTGACGCAAAGATGCCCTGCGGTGAGCGGAGTGTCACGCGGGCCAGCCCTTTTAGGTCCATGCCGACGAGATGTTTCCCGGAGAAACGCTCAACGATTTCTGCGGGGTTGGGGAGTTCGTGGCCAGGCTCGGGCGGCAACTTTTTCGGCGCACAGCCCGTTGCGAGGGAGACGAGGCATAGAGCTACGAGGCCGTAGATGACATGAACCAAACAATCGGGACGAGAAGCGGAGGGAAGACGTGGGGTGATTGAATACACTCGGTTGCGCCTTCCGTCGGAATGACGTAGACGGCGCCTTGCGACTTTACGTGAGGGGATAATGCATGGTCCACCGCGAAACAGGTGAAGCATCGTACGGCTGCCGGTGGTCATTTTTTCTTCAGGAGTCTCTCGATCTTCGTTGCGACTGATTCCTGCCTTGGGTTGAGCTTCAATGCCGCCCGGTAGGCCGCCACGGCTTCTTTTATCATACCCATCCTGGCGTAAATGTCTCCCAGGTGCTCCTGGATGAGCGGGTCTTCGGGCATGAGCGACGCTGCTTCCTTGAGGTACCTGAGGGCAAGGTCGTTTTTGTTCTGCTTGAAATAGACCCAGCCGAGACTGTCCGTTATGTATCCGCTTCCCGGTTTCAATTGAAGCGCCTTCTTGATCATCTTTTCGGCTTCGTCGAGTTTAACCCCGCGTTCCGCAAGGCTGTATCCGATGAAATTGAGGGCGTCGGCATGGTTGGGGTCCAACTTCAAGACCTCTTCCATTTCTCTGATGCTTTCGTCGAACCGATTGGCGGCTTCGTATATCACGCCCAGCCGGTAGTGGAGGTCCGTGTTTCTCGGTGAGAAGACAAGCCCTTCTTTCAGGACTTGCTCGGCCTCCGCTAACTTTCCGTCCTCCTGGTAGAGGACAGAAAGAAAATTGAAGAGGTCGGGGTCGCCCTTTCTTTTCATCAGGGCGTCTTTTATCACGGCAACGGCCTCATCCGGTTTGCCGATCTTTCTCAAGATCAAGGCCGCCTGAATCCGGGCGTCGTCATACAGGTCCGATGCCTCGGGGATCTTATCCAGCTCGGCAAGGGCTTCGGTGTATAATTTTTTTTCTCCGTAGGAAAGCGCCAGAAAATACCTGGCGCGGTGCTCAAAGGGGTCCTGCTTCAGCAGTGTCCGGAACTCTTCGGCCGCCCTGTCATAGTCCTTTCCGGAAAAAAAGAAGGCCATGCCCATAGTCAGACGTACCTCGCGGTTTGTGGGGTCGACCCTCAGTATCTCACCCATGACCTTCGCCGATTCCAAGTACTTCCGGTCCTGGAGGTAGGCCTTACCGAGCCTCAGTTTCATGTCGACCCGACCCGGATGGGATTCGATGTATTTCTTGTAAAGTTCGACGGCTTCGTTGAACTTGTGCTGAGCTTCGTAAACCACCCCGAGGTCTATGACGGCGGATTCAAAATCGGGTTTGATCTTCAGGGTTTTTTTGTACCAGAGCTCGGCCTCCCCGTAGGCCTTCATTTCCGCGTATCTCTTGGCAAGATAGTAGGACCCCATCAGGTTGTTCGGGTCTACCCGGAGGAGTTCCTTCAATATACCTATCGATTCGCCGTACTTCTTCTCTTCGGCAAAGATAACGCTCAGATAGAGGTACGATTCCAACGCCTTCGGGTCGACCCGAATGGCCTCGCGAAACTGTCTCTCCGCCCGCAGGAAGTCCCTCGTCTCGAAGTATATGCCGCCGAGGAGAAGATGCAGGTCGAGGTAGTTCGGGTTATGAAGAAGGGATTTTTCACAAAGCGCTGCGGCCTCTTCGAATTGTCCGCTCCTTACATACAGGGAAGCGAGTTCCACGGCAAGGAAGGGGGACTGGGGGTCGGACAGAAGGGCCGCCTTGTATTCTTCGATGGCTTCTGCGATGTTTCCGTTGAGGGCGTGCCTGACACCGAGAGAGTAATGATAAGCGGCCTCGACGGAGGGGCCGCCCGGAACGGGTATCTCGCCGGGGTGTGTCCCCGGGCCTAAGAAAGGCGCGCATGCCATGAGCGGCAAAAGGAAGCAAAAAATAGTCAGCGTTTTTTTCATGGTTGTTTTTTCAATAAGTTAGAAACGGGGACGACCTCCATGCCCTCTTCCCGCAGTTTCTTTATTGAGACCCTGACGGCCTCGATCGTGCTGGGGTAAGGGTGCCCTATGACCACCACCCCGTCCCTGCGGCCGTTCACCCTGACGGCCTTCAAGAAATTTTCACTGTTTGTGTCATGTTTGTCACCGCCGTCGATGAATATATCCCGGGCGATGAAGGGGATGCCGGTTGCGACCGCCGCCGCTCTTCCTCGAGATCGTACAGTCGTCATGCTGTCCACGAAGAAGAGGCCTTTTTCCTCAAGTATCCCGAACAGGACTCGTATTCCGCTCTCGTCTTCCATGAATCTCGACCCCATGTGGTTGTTGGCGCCCACGGCATAGGGAACGGCGACCAGGTCCTCTTCGAGGACGTTCCTGATGTCGTCCCTGCTCATCCCGGACAGGAGAACGCCCTTCCCGGGATTTTTCTCCGGGCTCAGTGGTTCCATGGGGAGATGGAGGAGGATCTCTTTCCCTGCCCGGTGTATCCTTTCCGCCGCCTCGCGGGAATGTTGGCAATGGGGCAGGACGGCAAAAGTCAACGGCGCCTGGATTTTGAGGAGTTCCTCGACTTGAGAAAGGTCATACCCGACGTCATCGATGATTATCGCAATCCGGCGGGTCTTCTTTGTGGGTGTCTTTTCTAAGACACCGAGGCTTTCCCTGACCTTCTTCCCCGACCGACTTTTGTCCTCGAGCGGCTTGCTATTTTCCCGCTCACGTATATCATGGATGAGCATGAAGACCGCTATACTTAGCGCGAGCAGGAGGAGTATCGCCAGGGCTGTCTTGTACCCGAGGACCGGCCTTTTTTTCTTCACCTCCCGAATCAACCCTTACTGTTCATCTTCTCGAAGATCTTCCAGCTCTTGATCAGGTCTACGGCGCCTTTAAGTTGGTTGTCTTTCGAGATGTCGTCAGGGGCCTTCTTAGGCAATCGCGTCTTCTCTGCTTTCTCCTCATCGCCGGTTATGTGACCTTTAAGGTCCTTCTCCCGCACCGCCTCATGGTCCTTTTCCTCCGGTGCCCTGGCAAATTCGAGGCGGATGTCCGGAGTGATCCCCTCGGCCTGGATAGACCGCCCTTTGGGCGTAAAATATTTAGCGGTGGTGAGTTTCAGCGCCGAGCCGTCTTCGAAGGGTATCACCGTTTGAACAGACCCCTTCCCGAAGGTCTGTGTACCGAGGATTACCGCCCTTCCGTTGTCCTGCAATGCACCGGCCACGATTTCGGCAGCACTTGCCGTGCCTTCGTTCACGAGGACGACGATCGGGCATGTAGGTTCGTCGCCGTCGTCCCTCGCGGTGAACGTGTTTTCGAGGTTTTTCACTCGGCCTTTTATCGACACGATCGGCCCGCTTTTCAGGAAGATATCGGAGACCTTGACGGCCTGGTCGAGAAGGCCTCCGGGATCATTCCGGAGGTCGAGGACGATACCGTCGAGTACGCCGGCTTTCTTGTTTATCTCAACGATCGATTTTTTTAATTCCTCGGCAGTGCTTTCCTGGAAGGAGGAGACGCGGATATAACCGATACGGCCTTCGTAGACGTTGTGCCGGACGCTCTTTATGTTGATGACGGCCCTCGTTATGGTGTAGTCCTTCGACTGGGCGGCGTCTTTTCTCATTATGGTGAGCTTGACTTTTGTGTTTTCGGGGCCGCGCAGCTTCTTTACGGCGTCCAGTATGGAGATGCCCTTCGTCGGTTTATCGTCTATCCTAACGATCTGATCGCCGGGCTTGATTCCGGCGTTGTAGGCAGGGGTGTCTTCGATGGGGGAGACTACAGTGAGTACGTCGTTCAGGACCGTTATTTCGATGCCGATTCCGCCGAAGCTTCCCCTTGTTTCCGTCTGCAATTCCTTGTACATTTCCGCGGTGAGGAGCATGCTGTGCGGGTCCAGGGACTTGACCATGCCGTTTATGGCGCCTTGCAGCAGTGTTTGGGGGTCGACCTTCTCAACGTAGTTTTTTTCGATGATATCCATCGCCTCGTTGAAAAGCTTCAAGTTCTGGTAAGTGCTCTGCTCAAGGGCAATGACCCGGCTGTCGCCGTTGAACCCTACAGCAAAACAAAGTAAGGCCATCGCGAGGGCTATCGTACAAACCGGCCTTCTCCAATTTGTGGAAATATTTTTCATCCAATCCTCCGGGAAAGACTCATTATGAATTAGAAAAGTAGAATACCATCTTTCAGGTAAATTTCCATCGATATTTTTTGGTTTTTATCCCTTCTTGCAGAAAATCACGGTGTAAAAACTGGGCGGGGAAGGATATGACGGAGTTGACGGGCCCGGCGCCGATTTGTATAAAAATATTGCTTGATTATTGAGTCTATCTCATTTAAGCAATCTGCTTAAATGAAAAGCGGGCCGGAGGGCAGTCACCGGGTTTTTTCGAGGATCGTATCCTTGCGATTGACAGGGGCGATTGATCGGCGACGGCGAGACGGGCTGTCGGGATTGAGTCGAGGAAGGGTCATGAAGGACGAGCGGTCGACCTTAAAGTTTTCAGAATTTTTGAAGAAAGATTTAAAAAAAACAGACCTGGCAGAAGAACTCGAAAAAGAGGAAGGCGGGCCGGAGCACCAAGCGGAATCGTTACCCGAAGATTTTGAGCTCTTCCGAAAATTAAAAGAACTTCGTCTCGGCGGACGCGAAAGCGCACCTTCGAAGAAAGATTCGGCGGCCTTCGATTCTTACAAGATGGCCGAGAGGATACGCATAACCGAACTCATCGTCAAAAAAGACGGGCGGGACGACCTAAGCGGAAGTGTTCGGTTTCGGGAGAAAAGTGATGAAGACGATGGTCGGGCGCCTGCAGTGAAGGCCGATGTTGGAGGACCGACACCGGAGGCGGATAGGCAGGGGAAGGCCGGGGTCGACGCCGCCGGGGTGGAGAAACATGAGACGGTCTACCTGAAGGCGATAGAATACCTTCAGTCGGTGAGGTTCGAGGTGAACGAAAATCACCCGTTCGACATCGAACCCGCCGTCGAAATCGCGAGAATGATCATCGATTCTCCGGAACTACTGAAGAGATCATACGCCCTTACCTTCAAGCGCGACGACGCGGGAAGTCTTGAGTCCCACCACGTAAACGTCGTGATTTACGCGCTGAAGGTCGGCATGGGGATGGAATACACAAGGGAACGGCTTCTGGAGCTTGGTCTTTCTGCAATGCATTACGACATCGGGTTGTTCCGGATCCCGGAAAGCATCCTGCGGAAATCCGGGAGATTGAGCGAAAGGGAGGCCGAATTAGTCAAGACCCATGTCTTCATAGGCAGAGACATCCTGAGCGCCTTTCGTAGCAAGTTCCCCTATTTGCAAGATGTGGCTTATCAACACCATGAAAGGGAAAACGGTCAGGGGTATCCGCAAGGCCTTCGGGGAAACGAAATAAACGAGCTGGCGAAAATAATCGGCCTGTTAGACAGCTATGAAGCCATGACGCACAGCAGGCCTTACAGAAAAGCGTTGGGACCGTCATTTTCGGCGAAAGAATTGCTCAAGACTAAACACGCGGCGTACTCGCCGAATGTGATAAAGGCCTTTCTTAGAGAAATTTCCCTTTATCCTGTAGGAAGTTACGTAAGACTGAACAATCGGGCCGTCGCCGAGGTCGTAGAAACCAATCAAAATCATCCCTTAAGGCCGACGGTGAGGATACTCTTCGACGGTGAAGGGAATGAGGTTGTCGATGACGTCGTTATCAGGCTTGAGCACAACCCACTTTTTTTCATAGTAGAAGGGTTGGCGAAAGAGGAGTTCCTACCGGCAATCGGCCGCTAACTCTGGTAAAGGTCCTTGATCGCGCTCCGGACAACGTCGGTGTCGATCGTCTTGGTCTTGGCGACGAAACCGATCATCAAACTCATGTCACAGACATTGTTGATTTTTCGGGGAATACCGAGGGAATGCCGATGGATTTCGTCGAATGCGCTGGCGGTGAAGATTTTTCGACTCGCGCCGGCGACCTTGAGCCTGGTCAGGATGTAGCGGGCCGAGTCGCCGGCGGAAAGAGGGGAGAGGTGGTACTTGATCGCGATTCTTTGGTCAAGTTGCTTTATTTCTCTGATGATGTCCCTCAATTCCGGCTGCCCGATCAAGATGAGGGTGAAAAGGAAGCAGTCGTTCATCTGAAAATTCAAGAGGAGACGCACTTCTTCGAAGGTCTCTTTGGAAATAACCTGGGCCTCGTCGATGATCAGTATGGAGCTCCTGTCGGCCCTCACGTTTTCGAGCATCCTCATGTTCAACATGTTCAGAAGGTCCGATTTCGATGAAACCGAACCCGGATTAAGGCCGAACTGGTAGAGGATCTCCTTAAGAAAATCGTCGGGGTCGAGGCTTGGGTTCGTGATGAGGCTGATATCCGAGCGATTCTCGGATAGGCGCTGGATAAACACGCGGCTCAGCGTCGTCTTGCCGCAACCCACCTCACCGGTCAGCAGGACTGTACCCTTTTTCCTGTCCACGGCGTAGAGGAGCCTTATCAGGGCTTCCTCGAACTCTGCCGAATAGTACATGAATTTCGGGTTAGGGACGTTCTCGAAGGGAAACTCTTTCAACCCCCAGTATTCTAAATACATTCTATCAACCCTTCGATGGCTTCGTAGATTTCGGCGAACCAAAGCCTGTAATGGTACGCCGACCTGTTATGGCAGTCTCTGATATCGGGGGCGGATTTTGGGTCGAAGGACGGCGAGAATGGCCTGAGAAGACAAATCTTTTCCTCTTGTCCCGGGAATTGTTCGACGACCTTTCGACGCTGCGCCTCTTCCATCACGATGACCTTATCTGCCTCGTTGAGCATGTCTTCTGTCAGGAGTCGTGACCGATGCGCCGATGCATCGAAACCGTTCTTCAGGAGCATGCTGAGCGCAACCGGGTCCGCCTCGGAAGTTTTCATGTCATATAGTCCGGCCGAAGAGACGACTACGTCTTCCCGCTTCCTCGCCTTTAGCTTGCCTCTGAGGATCCTCTCTGCGATTAGACTACGGGCAATGTTTGCATGACAGACGAACAAGATTTTCATCGTCGGCTTATATAAACCCAGCTTTCGACCCGGCGAAGAGGAGAGCGAACCGCCGGTGAGCAGACTTGTGAGCAGACTATGACAATCTGCTATTTTCATGATAATATATATTTACTACGGTTCATATTCAAGTTTTATTGATAACAGAGGGAGTTTTGCTCGTATGGAGTCAACCTACCGGCCCGGCGATACGGAGGACCGGAAGAGATGAATCGGTTAGAGGATAAGTGTCGATGTCAGCCGAGTTAAGAAGAGAAGAAGTTCTTGAACTGGAAGAACAGCTTGCGCTGCGCAACAAACTTCTGAACATCACCAACAGAATACATGCAGCTCAGAATGTCAAACAAATCCTCGTGGACCTCAAAGACGGCATCCTAAGCCTGATGAACGCTCATGCCATCACCATCTATGTCGCCGACGACATAAAGAGAGAAGTGTATTCCATGGTGCTTTCGGGGACTAAATTGCATGAGATCAGGGTCCCGACCGATAATTCGAGCATCGCCGGATATGTGGCGAACACGAAGAAAGCAGTGAACATTTCCGACGCCTATGATGAAAAGGAATTGAAGACTATCGATCCCGAGTTGCGTTTCGACAGCAGCTGGGACAGGAGGTCGGGTTTCCGGACGAAACAGGTGTTGGCAGTCCCGATTATCTATGAACAAAACCTGATGGGGGTTATTCAGATCATCAACCGCAAGGGTGGCGGGTCGTTCTCAGGCGAAGATAGGTCTTTTCTCGAGGAAATCGCCGGAGTTTTGGGAGTGGCGCTGTACAACCAGCGACGTGTAGCCCGTCGGAGGAAGACGCGCTTCGATTTACTATTGAACAAGGGATTGCTTTCCGAGCGAGAACTCGAAAATTCTTGGCAGGAGGCACGAAAATCCGGAGAATCTATGGAAGAATTTCTGATGAAGAAATACCGGATTTCGAAGGAAGATTTGGGGCAGTCCCTCGAAGATTTTTACAGGGCCAAGTTCGTCGAATTCGACGAGAAACAACCAACCCCTGAAGGACTCCTGACTAACCTTCGGCAGGAATACCTGCGGAGGGAGTTATGGGTGCCTCTTGAGAAGGTTGACGGCAAGGTCAGGGTCTTGGTGGACGACCCGGACAACATATTGAAGAGAGACACGATAGAGAGTCTCTTGAAGACGAAAACGATAGAGTGCTGTGTCGGCCTGAAGGACGACATCTTAAAGTACATAAACCATTTTTATCGCCCTTCCGGTTCCGCAGAGGAATCGATTGCCGAGATGCTGGGACGTCTCGAGCTCACCGAAGAAAAAGAAGAAGAGGAGGAAGAGCAGGTATCCGAGGCGGACAGCGTCATCATGCAGTTGGTCAATAAAATCATCAACGACGCAAACGCCAGGAGGGCGTCGGACATACACATCGAACCGAATGTGCAAAAAAAGACGGTGGGAGTCAGGTTCCGGGTCGACGGAGACTGCATCCAGTACATGACCCTTCCTTACAGCTACCGCGCTGCCACTGTGTCGAGGCTCAAGATCATGTCGAACCTCGACATCACGGAGCGGAGGTTGCCACAGGACGGGAAGATCAGGTTCAAACGGCCGGGCGGCGACGAGATAGAGCTGCGAGTGGCAACCATCCCCACCCAAGGAGGCGTGGAGGATGTGGTCATGAGAATTCTCGCAAAGGGCGAAACCATGACCCTCGAACAGATGGGCATGTCACCGCGGAACTACAGCGAATTTTTGAAAATTCTTGCAAAACCCTATGGGATAGTCCTTGTAGTCGGCCCCACCGGTTCGGGAAAGACGACGACCCTCCATGCAGCGCTCCATCACATCAATACGCCGGACATGAAGATCTGGACCGCCGAGGACCCGGTCGAAATCACCCAGGAAGGCCTAAGACAGGTACAGGTAAACCCTAAAATCGGCTTCGACTTCAGCGCCGCCATGCGCTCTTTTCTGAGGGCCGATCCTGACGTCATCATGGTCGGTGAGATGAGGGATTTCGAGACGGCCAAGACAGGCGTGGAGGCCTCTCTCACGGGCCACCTTGTCTTCAGTACTCTCCATACCAACAGCGCCCCGGAGACGGTCGTTCGCTTGCTCGACATGGGCATAGACCCCTTCAATTTTGCCGATTCGCTGCTCGGGATACTCGCCCAGCGGCTCGTTCGAACGCTTTGCAAGAACTGCAAGGAACGCTACCATCCGGAAGAGGTTGAGTTTGAGGAGATTGTCCATCATTACGGGCCGGAACTGTTCAAGGAACTAAACATCGAATACAACAACGATTTTTTCCTTTACAGGCCGAAGGGATGCAGCCAGTGCAACAATACGGGGTACCGGGGCCGGATGGGCGTGCACGAGCTTCTCGTGGCGAGTGACGACATAAAGAGGCTCGTGGCCAGGAAAGAATCGGTGGAGAAGCTCAGAGACACCGCCATAGCAGAAGGGATGAGAACGCTTCTTCAGGACGGCATCTGGAAAGTGTTGGGCGGTCATACCGACCTGAAACAGGTCTTGAGCGTTTGCATGAAATAGCCGGTCATTTTTCGATGATTTCTTTCCATCGATGGATCAGACCGAGGGCCTCTAAGGGGGTTGTATTCAGGATGTCGAGTCTCCTCAATTCGTCGAGGATGAAGGTCTCTTCTCCTGCAAAAAGACTCGGTTGTGTGGGTCGTGCCCTTTGTGTGGCCTTTCGGGGACGGGCGATTCGCGGCATACCGACCTCGTCGAACTCCCCCCTTTCGAGGTTTTCCAGTATCTCTCTCGCCCTGGCGATGACTTCAGGCGGGACGCCGGCCAGTCCCGCCACCTGGATGCCGTAACTGCGGCTGGAACCTCCCTCCACAATCTTACGCAAGAAGATGATCCGGTCGCCCCATTCTTTGACGGCGACGCTGAGATTCTTGACGCCTTCCTTGGTAAGGGCAAGGTCTGTGAGCTGGTGATAGTGAGTGGCAAACAGGGTCCGGGCGCCGATTTGCGGGTTGTCGTGGATGTATTCTGCCACTGCCCAGGCTATGCTGAGCCCGTCGAAAGTGCTGGTGCCTCGTCCGACCTCGTCGAGGAGTATCAGGCTCCTGGGTGTTGCATTATTCAAAATGGAGGCGACTTCGTTCATCTCCACCATGAAAGTGCTTTCNNGAAAGGCTGTCTGCGGCCCCAACGCGGGTGAAGATACGGTCCACCGTCCCGATGTGTGCCGAAGCGGCGGGGACAAAACTGCCCATCTGGGCGAGGAGGACGATCAGGGCGACCTGACGGATGTAAGTGGACTTTCCCGCCATGTTCGGGCCGGTGATGATGAGCATGCGGCGTCCGTTGCGGTCGAGGTCGACGTCATTGGGGACGAACCCCTCGGGAAGATGCATCCTCTCGACCACGGGATGGCGGCCGTCCTTGATTTCGATGATGTCGCCGCCGTCGACCCGAGGGCATGTGTAGTTGTAACGCTCGGCGATTTCGGCGAGAGCGGCGAGAGCGTCGATTTCCGCGAAAAAACCGGCCGTTTTCATGATCTTCTTGATCTCTTTTGCCGCCGCCTCCCTGACTTTCAGGAATAGGTCGTACTCTCTTTGCTTTCGTTTTTCCTCTGCGTTGAGTACGGTGAATTCATACTCCTTCAATTCCTGGTTGATGTAACGTTCCGCATTGACGAGCGTTTGTTTTCTTATGTAATTGTCGGGAACGAGGTGGCAGTTGGCCTTGGTCACTTCGATGTAGTAGCCGAAGACATTGTTGAATCCTACGCGGAGGTTGGAGATTCCGGTGCTGCGGCGCTCCTTTTCTTCGAGCGCGGCAATCCATTTCCTGCCGTCGCGGGTTATCGATACCAGTTCGTCGAGTTCGGTGTCGTATCCCCGGCGGATCATGTTGCCGTCGCGGACTCCCGGTGCAGGGTCATCGAGAATGGCTGCGTCGATGAGAGCCGTCAAGCCGGGTATTTCATCGAGGCCGGTAGAGATGAACGACAGAAAGCGGGAAGATTTTTCTTCTAACAACGCTCTTATCGGCGGCACGGCCCGGAGGGACAACTTGAGCGCTACAAGGTCCCGCGGGTTTGCTACGGCCATGGATACCCTGCTCCCAAGCCGTTCGAGGTCTGCGACTTCCTTGAGTGTCTTCCGTATGTTCATCCGGCAGAGGTGGTCGTCTTTGATTTCCCTGACGGCTGCGAGTCGCTCGCCGATCCTCACGGGGTCGGTAAGCGGGTAGCC
>DIEZ01000025.1:65666-95392 GCA_002418885.1 Syntrophaceae bacterium UBA5761 | reverse complement strand
CCGGGTTCGCCGTCGTCGCCGACGAAGTGAGAAACCTCGCCCGGCGTTCGGCGGAGGCGGCAAAGGAAACGGAAACACTGCTGGGTGAAACCCAGAGGAGCGTTCAAGAAGGTTCCGAGCTGGTCGATAAGACCATGAGCGAGTTTTACACCATGGGGGACCTCGGAAAATCGACTTCAGACAAGATCAAAGAGGTGGAAGTGATCAGCGCGAGCGTATCGGAAGCCACCCGCAGGGTCCGGAACATCATCGAAAAAATAGACGGCATAACCCAGGAAAACGCAGCCAGCGCTGAAGAATCGGCCAGCGCCGCCGAAGAGATGACCGCTCAATCAGCACAGATGAAGAGCCATGTAACCGAACTGTTGTCTGTTGTCAACGGCACTCGCTGGAACGGGAAGGGAAATGGGGCGGGGTTCTGACGGAGGTTACTCCCGATGGAAGTATAAATCCCGAACCGCCTGAGAACATTGGATGCTCCCGTATCGGGTACGGGGGCATCCAGAACATATCGAATATACTGGATTCCACCCCGATTTTCNNNNGTAATTCTCGACTTTTTGCGAGCCCATCACGCAACACCTTAACCGAACGGTAAGATCTTATGCGTTAAGGCAGACGTCGACGACGAAAGGTCCATGATCCGTTTCAAAGGGGATGATGATGCTCGGGCCGCCCAAGACATGAAGTATTGAGTGGTTTTTCCCGGAGACGACAGTCGGGATGGCAGCCGATATCGTGAGATCCATCCCTTCCAATTTTTTCCTCGCCACGCCGGACACCATGTTGGTTATCTCTCCCACGGCGTCTTTGATGTCCCCGTTCATCGACTTTATCTCTTCGCCCAACATGTTCGACACGATCTTCATGATACAGTGCTCGCTGAAACTCAGGGCAAGCGAGCCCCTGACGTCACCCGTGAGCCCGATGATTCCCGATATGTCCCCCTGGGCGACATTATTCTTCTTAAGATAAGGCTTTCCGGGGCGCGGCTCTATAAAGGCCATCGTTCTCAAAACGCTCATCGTTCCTTCAAGAAAGGGATTGATAAACCTAACGTCCATTTTTCATTCTCCTCGGAATCATCGGCACGGTCAGGAAGCCGTTTTTTTGAAGATCTGGCTGATCTTATCGTTCAATACCTCGGCAGTGAAAGGTTTTACGATGTAATTGCTGACGCCGGCCTTGACGGCTTGGACTACGTTGTCCTTCAATGCCTCTGCCGTCACCATCAGAAACGGCGTCTTCTGCAGCTCGTCGTCGGCCCGGACCGCTTTGAGTAGCTCGTACCCCGACATGGTCGGCATATTCCAGTCCGATATTATCAAGTCGACCTTACGGGACTTGAGCACAGATAACGCCGCCTCACCGTTCTCGGCCTCGACTATGTTTTCGTACCCCACCTGCTTCAACAGGTTACGGATGACCTTGCGCATCGTCGCAAAATCGTCCACTACCAAAATCGAAATCTTCTTCTCCATAAGACCTCCAAAAAAATAGCGTCCTCAAGTTTCTCAACGCCTCTTCGCGGCCATGGCCGTCTCACTTAGGTCGAACAAGCCTTCAGGGTCCAGAATGAGTCCAATGTTGCCGTCGCCCAGGATGGCGCCGCTGGAAACGCCTTTCGCCTTTTTCATGCCGTCGCCGAGACCCTTGATCACCACTTCTTCTTTACCGAGTATCTCGTCCACCATGACACATTTTGAACGGTTGTCGCTGTCTACGACCATCACGATGGATTCCCAGGGTTTCTTCTGTTCCCCGTCTATCCCAAACAGTTCATGGAGCCGGATAAGGGGCAGCAGCGTCCCCCTCACGTTGACCATCTCGGCCTTCCGTGCGACCGTGCTGCATTCCGACCGGTCGGGCCTTAGCAGCAACCTGACGGCGCTCGTGGGAACTATGAACTTCTCCTTCCCGACCCTGACTATCATGCCGTCGATGATGGCCATCGTCAGGGGGAAACTCGCGATGAACGTCGTCCCCTTCTCTTTGACGCTCTGGATGTCCACCTTGCCCCTCAATTTATCGATGGCCTTCTTCACGACATCCATTCCAACCCCCCTCCCGGAGACATCCGAGACAGTGGAAGCCGTCGACAGCCCGGGCAGGAAAATCAAGCGGAATATCTCCTGCTCCGTGAGGCCGGCACCGGCTTCGATGAGTCCGTTCCCCACGGCCTTATCTAATATCTTCTGCGCGTCCAAACCTTTGCCGTCGTCGGCAATCTCGATCACAATCGTACCACCACGATGGTAGGCCTTCAGGCTGATGGTCCCTGCTTCGGGCTTCCCTGCCGTTATCCGTTCCGCAGGCTTTTCGACCCCGTGATCCACGGCATTCCGCACCATGTGAACTAGAGGGTTGTATATCTCTTCCACCATGTTCCGGTCTATTTCCGTCTCTTCCCCCGTCATCGCGACGTTGACCTTTTTGCCCGTGGCCTTAGATAGGTCTCTCACAAGGCGGGTTATCTTCTGAAACGTTTGTTTGATCGGGATCATCCTCAGGCTGGTCGAGGTCCTCTGGAGCTCCGAGATGATGCTTCCCAACTGGGATATGTCTCTCAGCAATTTCTCATCGGCGGTCGCCCGGAGAACGGGATTCTGCCTGATCATGGTCTGCGTGATCACGAGTTCGCCCACCATATCGATCAGGTCGTCGAGCTTCGTCGTATCCACACGGATAGAAGCAGCCTCACTCGCCTGGTTGCTCTGTTTCCTGAGGGCCTGAGAAACCTGCTTCGGCGTCGCTTTCCCTTCGGCGATCAGCGTCTCGCCGATCTTTTTCGCCGGTGTCTCCTTTGCGACCTCGAGAAATTCGGTCAACGTCTCCCTCGTGATCACCCCGTCGTCCACCAGGATTTCGCCGAGCCTCTTGACTCCCTTCTCCGCGTGATTTCCTTCTTCCACATCTCCGATCCTGGCAGTAAGAGCCTCCAAGTCGACCTCGGCTTCCCCCGGCGGATAGCCGTCCAGTTTTTTCTGCAGAGACGCGATGAGGGCCTTGAGGGCGTCAGCCCCCTCGAGAATCACGTCGATCACGTCCGTATTGACGGAAAGCTCATCTTTCCTGATCTTGTCCAGGAGGTCTTCCAGTCTGTGCGCCAGTTCCCGTATGTCGTCGAGGTTGAGGAAACCGGCCACTCCCTTGATCGAGTGAAAGGGTCTGAAGAGGGAATTCACGCAATCCTTGTCTTCGGGGTTCTGTTCGAGGTTCAGGATGTTCACTTCGATCTCGTTGATATACTCGAGACCTTCTACGATGAAATCTCGTAGCAGGGATTCATCCTGGAGCCCCGACGACCCACCGCCTTCCTGCTCCTTGGCCGCGGACGTAGCCTCTTCGGGAAAACCGTCACCGGCCAATTGCGTGACTTCCGACATGAACTCTCCGACGTCTTTCCCGGGCGGCACATCCGCCTTTGTCAATCCCGAACTGACCTCCTGCATCAGGGTAATCCCCTTCTGCAGAGCGGTGAAATCAGCTTCGCCGCCCCCCCCGTTCATGATGACGTTTTCCAAGAGCGCAACCAAACCGCCGGAAAGGCGTCTTAGGGGTTCGGCATCCATTTCCAACGACCCGCCGGAAATGATTTCCAGTTGATTGAGCAATCGCCCCGCTGTCGGGACGTCGACCGTCCCACGCTCCAGCAGAAGAAAATCGGAAGCCATTGCATCAATGGCGTGGATCAAAGAATCGACGTCCATAATCATCCCACCATCTTCAGTATCTCTTGGCTGATCTGCTCCAGAGGAGCAACCGTGTCGACACCACCCAGCCGGATGGCCTCTTTGGGCATTCCGAACACGACGCAGGTCTTCTCGTCCTGAGCTATCGTCGCAGCCCCTGCGCGTTTCATCTCCAACAGCCCCTCGGCGCCGTCCGCCCCCATACCGGTGAGAATAACCCCGACGGCGTTCGCCCCGGCGAATTTCGCTGTCGACTTGAAAAGCACGTCGACCGCCGGCCGCTGGTGATGAACCCTGGGACCGTCCTTGACTTCTACGTAATACCGGGCACCGCTCCTCTTGAGTAGCATATGAAAATTCCCCGGCGCGATAAGCACCGTTCCCGGGATCACGGTATCGCCGTCGGCGGCTTCTTTTACCCGGGTCTGGCACAAACCGTCCAGTCTGTTGGCGAAAGCCGTCGTGAAGTTCGCCGGCATATGCTGTACGACAACGGTCCCCGGCGAGTTCGGGGGCATTTTGGTGAGTATGCACTTGAGGGCCTCCGTGCCTCCCGTCGATGCCCCGATGGCGATTACCTTATGAGTCGTGCAAGTTAAAGCCGCCATCGGTTCGGGCGTGCCGGCGGGCTTCGTTTCCGGACGCGGTAGACGTGCCAAAGCCGCCGCCCGAATCTTGGCAACCAACTGCTCCTTCATGTCTCCTACCGTAAAAGAACTTCCCGGCTTGGAAACGACATCTACAGCGCCGCTCTCGATCGCCTCGAGCGCCAGCTTGCCCCCTTCTTTCGTCAAAGAACTGACGATGATGACGGGAAGGGGCTGGTAGCGCATGAGCTTCTTCAAAAAGGTCAGCCCGTCCATCCGCGGCATCTCGATGTCTAGCGTGATGACCTGGGGCTTCAGTCTCATGATCTTGTCCCGGGCGACAAAGGGGTCCGGCGCGGTCCCCACGACCTCGATATCGGGATAGCGGGACAGTTCCTCGGAAAAGATCTTCCTCACGATCGCAGAGTCGTCAACAACGAGGACTCTTATTTTTTTGTCGAGACAGTTCTGATCCAGCATAGTAAATCAGCAGGCAACCGTATTGCTTCATACTTCTTCCGGCCCGCGACCAGAGGGCGGGCGATTTTCCGACAAGACCGCGCGCACGTCCATACCCCCATAGTCCGAGTCAAAACATATCCTGATCATTCCTTCCCCTTCCGACACATTCCGATTAACTCCGGCTACCCGGCGGAAAGAAGGGGTCGACAGGTTGAAATCACCGCGCCTGTCCAACCTCTGTAGAAAGCTACCGCAGATTACGTTCGCCGCTTCCTTCGCACAATCTTCGATCTTAGCGTCCGTCACGTCCCCCGTACTGCAACTGAGCATATTGCTCACCATAGCGACTGCGAGGTTTCTCGAAAGGGATACCTCCAGGCGTCCTTCGACGAAGCCCTTGAATTGAACGACCGATTCCAGGTCGCACCCCTCCGGCTCCCGGTCTATCGGCTCAAGAAAGAGGAAGAACATCTTCTCGAAGGTTTCAAAAATCGCCTCCGTCAGGAGGTTCCTGGACGTCGCAGTATCTGCCTTCATTATCCACACCTATGACCTCATACAGAATTTTCCTGATGTCTTCCGGCAGGAAAGGTTTCCTGACGAACCTTTTCGCTCCCTTGCTCATGACCGAGCGGATTCTCTCATCGCTGCCCTCGGTCGAGACCACGATCACCGGTATCTCCTTGAGCAAGTCGTCAGCCTTAAGGTGGTCGAGCATATCCAGGCCGCTCACACCCGGCATGTTGATGTCCGAGATGATCACGTCCACCCAGTTTTCCGACAAGACGTCGAGCGCTTCCTGCCCGTTCGCCGCTTCATAGCAACGGCCCATCTTGAACCCGGAGATAGCGACGATTTTCCGGATCACGGCCCGCATCGAGCTCGAGTCATCGACGATAAGAACGTTGAAGGACATAAGCCTATCCCCCGTTACAATCCGGCTCCACGGTGAGATCAATCATGGAAAATATTAACGATATCCTCTGCGAGTGCCAGTTCCTGGGCGAGCTGAATCATGCACTCTTCGATATCTCTCTGCCGGAGTTTGAACATCTGAACCACCTCTTTCAGACCCCAGTACGCCAGGCCGTCGGACCCTCCGCCCACACCCATCATCAGACATACCTGGTCGGCCAGATAAACTACCCATGGCGCAATTCGCTCACCTGCAGACCGATCAGGCCGGTGATGACAAGCGATAACCTCCACGTGTTTCGGAGGAAAATTCCACTTATCGGCGATTTTCCCGCCCAGCTCCGCGTGGTCGACCCCAAAGACCTCTTTTTCCGCCGTAAGGAAGGAGTATCCTTCTTTTTGCACCAACCGCTCTATTTTCTGGAATGACCGGTCTATATACTCTCCGAGGACGACCTTTCCCACGTCGTGAAGTAGCGCCGCCGTGAACAGCTCGCCGTCCTTCCGGTCGTACAGTTTCTTCGACAGTATCTGGGACATGAGAGCAACACCCACGGAGTGTCTCCAGAGGTCTGAGCCTTTGACTCCGTATCCACCCCTGTTCCTGTAAAAACTCACTACCCCCGACGCGACCACCGCGCGGATGATGTTCTCCTGGCCCAAGAACATCACCGCATCCTGCACCGTGCTGACACGATGCCGTGAACCGAAATAAGCGGCGTTACTCATCTTGAGCAGGTTTGCCGTGATGGACTGGTCGTACTCGATCACGGAAACGAGCTCGGATACACTGTAATCCGCGTGGGATAGGATCTCTGCCACCCTTTGCACCGTGCCGGGGAAGGCCGGTATCTTCTGGATGGAATGGAGAAGTTCGTCGACAATCATCACAATTTCCTCGTGAAATTGTTCGAACCCCTGACCTTAACCACGCCGTCGGCGATCCGCAAGCTGAGTGTCCGGTTATGATTCATCCCCGTATCTTCGCCGTCGATCAGTATGTTGTTCTTCCAGAAAATCCTTCGGAGGGCGGTAAGGTTCTTCTGCCCGATGCGGAAAAAATTTGTATCGTCCAGGATACTCGCCCCACCGGCCACCTTGACGACCATACGGTGCTTTTCCGCTCCGAATCGGTAGCAGGATTTGAAAAGGAGGGGGATACCGGTGTCGGCGAACATTGCCGGATTTGCCTTGGCCTTGTCAACATCTAAGTTGGAATCGGGAAGCATGAAATGCAGCAATCCCCCAACCCGCACCTGAGGGTCATATACGGCTACACCTATGCAAGATCCCAGCGCGTAAGTGATCAGCACATCTTCCTGATTGTTGCTGACCTTCAAATCCGAGATTCCGACTATACATTCTGCCATGCTTATTTGCGGTAAACGCTCGGCTCGATATATTTAAACCGATGAGTAATACCCGTGAGGCTTTCAGAATGACCGATGAACAGCCATCCGCCCTCCTTCAGGCAATCATAGAACCTGTTGACGACAAGCTGTTGCATTTTCCGGTCGAAGTAAATCATGACGTTCCTGCAGAAGATGACGTCGAAAGGCTCCTTGAACGAAAAAGGCTCTTTGAGATTCAACCGCGCAAACTCAATCGGAAGCCGCAGGTTTTCTCTGACCCTGTAGAAACCTTCCCATTCCTTAACACCCATGAGAAAGTATTTGCGTCTCAGGGCGATGGGGACGTTTTTAATTTTGTCTTCAGCGTAAACCCCCTCTGCCGCCTTCTTCAGGACGGCAGTCGAAATGTCTGTAGCCAGAATCTTTAGATCTACCTGCCCCAAAGATATCAGTTCCGACAGCACCATCGCGATAGTATATGGCTCCTCCCCCGTGGAGCAGCCCGCACTCCATACTCTCAACTGCGGCAGATGCCCGTTACCCCACAAGGAAACCCGCCAGGATTGCACTACCGACTTCAGCCTCGCAAAATGCCCGTCTTCCCGGAAAAAGTTTGTCAGGTTCGTCGAGAGGGAGTCGATCATCGCGATCAGTTCGCCCGTTCCCTCGGGCGCCGTCACATACCGATAGTAATCTGAGAAAGAACGTAAGTTGCGGCTCCTGAGGCGTTTGATCAGGCGTGTCCTGACCATTTCTCTCTTGCCTTCATGGAGCGCAATGCCGCACACGTCGTAAACGAGGCGACTGATCTTCTCAAACTCGTGATCCTGAAGTTCGTAATCCATCGGGACAGCGTATATTTCTCTCTTTATGATGTCGGTCCGGCGACGGCGCCCTTAAGAGCGGACACCAAGAGGGGCGTTTACCGTCTTCTCAATGGGCCACCTTCTCGGCGGCGACGACATCGGCAGTCAGCACCTTGTCGATGTCGAGAAGAATCTTGACGTTGCCTTTGACCTTTGCCATGCCGAGGATATAGTCTGTGTTCAATCGCACTCCGAAGGCCGGTGCATCCTCGATTTCCTCAGCCTTGATATTCAGAACCTCGGACACACAGTCCACGACGATCCCCATTATGACCTTGTTGCCCGCACTTGCGATGTCAACGACGATGATGCATGTCCTCTCGTTGTAATCGAGAGACTCCATGCCGAACTTCAAACGCAAGTCAACGACCGGTATTACCTTTCCTCTGAGATTGATGACTCCTTTCACGTATCGCGGCATCTGAGGAACCGCGGTGATGTTCATGACCCCGATGATTTCCTTGACCTTGAGGATTTCAAGACCGTACTCTTCTCCCCCCAGGACGAAGGTCAGATACTTCCCTTCTCTGTTCCCCTCCTGAGGCATCACAGCCATTTCTGTCCCCGCTTCCACCGTTTGCATCATCAATACCTCCCGGCTTTTCTGTAACGATTAATCTTAATGGACTCGTAAAAAGTCGAGAATTACCCGTTTCGTCATTCCGGCGAACGCCTGAATCCAGTATATTCAATATGTTCTGGATGCCGGATCGAGTCCGGCATGACGTCTTTGGACTTTTTACGAGGACGTTAACCTTGTTCCGCTAAAAATGGGCCTCTTCTTCCATCGGGATAAACTTCTCCGGGTCCACCTCAGGGACATGCACCGGATGGTGCCGCCTATCACCACTACTGCTGCCGCTACCACTACTACTCTTCTGCCCGTTGTGGTCGTTTCCCGTCCTGAACATCGACATGACGGAGGCCAGTTCTTGGGCGCTTGCGGCGTTCTGCTGGGTGACCCGGTTCATTTCGGCAACGGCCTTGTTGACCTGGTTTATGCCCTCCGACTGCTCCTTAGAGGCGGCCGCGATCTCTCCCGTGAGTTCCAGGACCTTGTTGGAAGTCGTTTTGACCTCGCCGAAGGCTCCGCTCGTCGCATTCACGAACGCCTCGCCGCCCTTCACCTTCCTGACGATGTCGTCGATGAGCCCCGCCGTGTTCTTGGCCGATTCGGTCGCCCGCATGGCCAGGTTTCTCACCTCGTCGGCGACGACGGCGAACCCGGCTCCAGCTTCGCCGGCCCGCGCCGCTTCCACCGCTGCATTCAGGGCGAGGAGATTCGTCTGAAAAGCGATCTCGTCGATGCTCTTTACGATATGCTGCGTCTGCTCGCTCGCGGCGGCGATCACCTTCATCGACTCCGTCAGTTCGTTCATCGAGGAGTTGGCCTTTTCTATGGCCTGCTTGGCGGTGTTCATCAGCGTATTTGCCTCGGCCGTGTTCGCCGCCGTCTGCCGGGTCATAGAAGCCATCTCATCCAGAGACGCCGAGGTCTCCTCCAGCGAAGCCGCCTGTTCCGACGCCGATTCCGACAGGACCTGCGAGATGGACAGAGACTGTCCGACCGCCCCTCCCATCTTCGACTGCATCGCGTTGACGGAGGCGGCCAAACGGCCGAGTTCATCCTCCGAATTCACGTCTATTTCTCCTGTCAGGTCGCCCTCGGCCACCTTCTGAATCACTTCGATCGTCTTGCGGATGGACCTCGAAATAAACCGAGTGATCATGATGCTGCTGATGAGCGACAGTGCAACGGCAACTACGAACAAGGCGACGAATATCTGCAGGGTCCTGTTGAAACTCGCCAGGGAATAGTCGTATTTTTCCTTGCTCAACCTATTCTCCAGGGCGAGCAGGTCCTCCAGGCTCTTGTTCAGTACCTGGAATTTTTCGTCGGCCACACCCATGAACATTGTCGCGGCGTTGAGGTCCGCCGAAGCAACGTCGAGGACCCCGAGGGCCGGCTTCTGGTATTCCAACAGTTGGTCGAGTGCGGCCTGATAGAGTCTTTTCTCTTCCGGAGTCAGAGCGGCTGATTTCAGTATCTCTCTCAGAAAGTTGACGCTTCGCTCTATTACCTGGATCTGTCCTTTTGCCAGGTTGTCTATTTTCTGCGCCTCGTAATTGGCGCCCGCCCAACTGATGACCTTGTAAACGTTAGTGTGGACATTCGCGATCTCGCTCATCACCCGGGCGCAGTTCTGGTATCCCTTGAAACGATTGTTGTATATATCCTCGATGGCAACCTTCTGGGCCGAGAGCCCCATGTAGGCGCCGACGGAGAGGAGCACGAGAAACAACAGGATAACCAACGGCGCCAGCAGCAGCTTCTTCGATATACTGAGATTGCTGAAAAATCGGCTGATCTTCATCTTGCCACCCTCATGTTGTGGAGTAACGCCGGGGCGGGCAGCGAAATGCCCGCTCCCGTCGCGCGTTGTTTCTAAGTGTTTTACTTATAACACCCGCAGACAAACACCAGATTGTTGAACTTTTCGAAATAGATGGATTTCTGCTCGACCTTCTTCGAAAGCGGGTTTGTCCATTTATAATCCACCCATCCGTTGTTCGACACCTTGGCCTTGTCGACGATCTCCTTGATAAACTGTTTCCCATCGGTGTCTTTCAGGTTATAAAGGTCTTTCCCGATGAGCTTCTCGTTCGCACCGTGAGAAATGACCTTTCCCTGCATGGTCGTCACCCAGACGTAAAGATCCCGGTCGACGAATTTTCCCCGCGGGTTGTTGAATTCGGCGAAGGCCTTTTCCTGACCGTTTGCCTTGTAATAGGCGACCGCCTTCTCCACCATCGCCTTCGCTTCCTTTGCCGTACCTTTTCCCGCCGCCAAGGCGACGCCCGCAGCCAGGAAAACGGCCAATGCCACTACCAACATCTTCCTCATCATCATCCTACTTCCTCCTTTTTTATTGATTTTGACTATCCAGCGGTAAAGCCTTGCGATGACTGCTGGTATAAGGACTGTATAACGACCGTACCCTGCGCAACCACTGCAACTTGACTATCGGCGGGAACCGGGAAAAACTTAACAGCAATTTTTCGTTCCCGACCGTCAGTGCAATGTCGCCCTCGCCGGCGAGTCCAGTTCCTGCCTCACAACCTGCAGAAGAAGGGGGAAATCCAAGGGTTTTCTCAAATGAGGCCCCATGCCCTCCTTGCGCAGTTCCGCCACCTTCTCCTCGGGCGCAAAACCTGAAAGCAGGACCGATTTCTGCCTGGGGCAGAGGTCCTTAATCCTCCTGTAAGCAGCGACCCCGTCCCCCCCTCCGTGAAGAACGAGGTCCATCACGAGGAGGTCGAAATTCTCCACGCCGGGCCGAGAGGGCCGGCAGGCTGCCAGCGCTTCATCACCGTTTTGCACGGCCACGACCTGATAGCCAAACACCGACAGGGTATTCCGTATAAGGTTAAGTTGACTTTGGTCGTCGTCGACGACCAGGATTCTTTCGTTGCGCTTCGACCCGGCCGGCCGAGTCTTTTCCACGAATGGTTCCCGCAGGATGGGGAGGTAAACATAGAAGAACGTCCCCTTATCCCTGAGAATTTCGACATCCATACAGCCCTGATGGTTTTTGAGGACCGCGTAAACTACCTTCATTCCAAGGGGAAGGGCGTTAACCCCCTTTGCCCCTCCATCGGCTGAACCGTATACCCGGCACAGGGTGTCTCCGCTCATGCCCGACTTGGTTCCTCCGACGGTTACCTTCACGTATTCACCTTCGGCTATGCCGCGGTACCTGCCCGCAGAATAGTCCAGGTAGTAATTCTCCGTCCGGACGGTCAGTACGCCCCCGTCTGCCGATGCCTCGCGGGCATTCTTCAGCAGGTGGGCGAACAACCTTTCTATTTCCTCTGGGCCGCCATAAACCGGCAGGAGGTCTGCCGACATTCTTCGTATAACCGACGCTGTCCTGGGAAGAGTCTGTTGATTCAGGATGTTCTCGATGAGGCCGTTGACGTCGAGCTTGCCCCGTCTGTACCGCCCCTGCCTGCCCAGTATCAGGAGGTCCCGGTTCCTCTCGGCCATCTTTGCCGTCGCGGTCTCGATCGCTTCAAGATACTTGAAGACCTTGTTCTTGTCCCGGTAGTTCAGGCGGATCATTTCCGGATAGCTTTTCAGCGGGGCCAGCAGATTGTTGAAATCGTGAGCCGTTTGATCGAGGACTTGATTCAGCATCTCCATATGCTCGATCTCGTCCGCTTTGGTCGCCTTCTTTCCCGAATCCCTATCCGTCGCCGTGGCACTTGTCGTCTCCTGAACGACGATAACGGCACCGGTTATGATGCCGTTATCCCGAACTTCCTCGATCCGCAAATCCAGAGTCCGGTGCGAGTCCACACTTTTCTTTCCCGAAAAACGTCTGAAGGATCGATACGACCCGCCGGCACGGAGTATCCTCAACAGGGCTGCCTTCTCTTCCAATGCGTCTTCCGCCCATCCGGCAAAGGGTGGGCGTCCGACGACCTCCCGCCGCGATAGGCCCGTTATCCTTTCGAAGGAATCATTGCAGGCAACAGTGAACCCCGTTCTGTTGACGGTGAGGATTCCGACCGGCAAGGCATCGAGCAAGACATTCAGGTTAGGCCCCTGCCACCGCTCAGGGAGTTGTGCAAGGGCAGGGCTTTCTTGAGGGTAGGCGTTGAGTTGTTTCGACATCGGGGCACCTCCTTCGGAAAATCGAGGTCGAAGAGCAAGTATAAGACTATTCTTAGAGGCAGCATTTCCCATGCCAGCTCGCGGTGACTTGCGAAGAATAATCCAAAAAGTAAGAGGACAAGCAGCTTCGACAAACAGTTCGCCGAAAGTGGAACAATCTCGGCTCATTGAAATCAAGGCCGATCCGCGATGGCCGATATCTTGCATAAGGAATGAGAAAAAACCGGAGCATCCCGATGGAGCCCTAAAGATGAGCAACCTTGGAACGATGCTGAGGAAACTGAACGAATGCAAGAAACACCTTCATATGGGTCGGACTTATGCCTGCCTCCTCGGGTTCTGCGAGCTCCTGGAAAAAAGTCTGACGACAACCCTTTTTCCGGCCGAGGAGAGGCAATTAAACGAAGGTATCAACGCCTTCCAGAAAGAGCTTCAGGAGAGCAAGAGCTTCAAAGACGTATTCGGCCCGGTCACGTTCCAGGATAGCGACAAAAAAACGACACTTGCCTTCATCAAGCAGTTGATAGTCGTAGAAGAGGAAGAGATACTTGCGTACCGGGACAGTCAAAATTCCGGCGCAGGCCAAAAAACCGACGCCGACGGAAACGAACAACTAGTCACGAAAATCATACTCCTCATCGACAGGGGCGACTTCGACAAAGCAAGGGAAATGTACAAGGACAACGAGACACTCCGTTCACTGATCATACGGCAGTACAACCGGTCGGGCATAGGGTACCGCAAGGAAAGCAAGTTCGAAGACGCCCTCGCCGAATACAAGAAGGCCCTGATGGTAGCGCCGGAAGACGAAGGACTTCATTACAATATATCACGGGTCTACATCGAAAGGGGTGACTGGGCAGCCGCAAAGGAAGCCATCTTGGAGGCCCTGAAGATAAACAACGCCTTCAAGGAGGGCCGGGACCTGCTCAACTACATCCAGAGGCAAAATCCGACCGCATAATCAGAAATAGCCGGAAATTATTTCCCTCTCTTTCGAGCACAACCGCTACTGGCCGGGACCGAACCGCCGGCCGAATCCAAAACCGCCACGCCATCGCACCGGTTGCCCGTACCTCCATCCCAACCTAATAGTGACAGGCCTCGGTACCCAAGGCGTCGCCTCTTGTAACGGCGCGCAAATTGCATTCCTTTTTCCAAAAGAATAAATCCATAAAGTATCGAATGGACAGTTTTATCTCACATAACAGAAGAAAATTTCCAGGACAGACGGCAATCACTTTCGGTCGCACCGGCGGCGGGATTGCGTCTTAAAATAACGTCCACATCCTTGAGGATCTTCATGGCGGATGAAATAGAAGAGTTGCTCCAACAAGGAGAAAGGCATTTCCAGGAAGGCGATATTCGCGCTGCCAGGGAATGCTTCGAGAAGGTCTTATCTTCGAGACCCGGTCACCTGGAGGCCAAAAATAATCTGGGTGTGATTCTGTTTCACCAGGGTCTAATCGATGAAGCGATTGACTGCTTTCATGATGTCCTGAAAGAAGACGGCTCAAACGCTGATGCGCTTGCCAACTTGAAGATGGTTGAGGATTTCTCGGAAGAAAAGGCCGGTGCTGACCGAGACCGAAAGCAGCACCTGCGGGTGGGCTTTGTCTCCATCTGGTTCGAGCGAGGGCAATCCTATGTGACGAAGATGATCCGTGACGCCGTCGACAGCACCCATGAAACATTCGTTTTTGCCCGCACCGGCGGAGTTTTCGGTCAGGCCATGCTGGAAACGTCGGGTCAGTGGGCCGTTCCCAACCTTACGGTTTGGCCTCAGTACGACATACCGGCAGATGTCATCGTCAGATGGATACGGGACAATGACCTGGACGTCGTTGTCTTCAACGAAGAGTACGACTGGAATCTCATAAGGGCGGCAAAGAGGAGCGGCGCGAAGGTATTCACCTATCTGGATTACTACAAGGATGACTGGAAAGCGCATATGCACCTATACGACGCCGTTCTCTGCTCGACGAAACGAACCTATGAACTGGTGAAAGATGCCTGCCGTGCCTTCTACATTGGGTGGGGCGTCGACACCGAGCTATTTCACCTTCCATTAAACGAGCCTGAACACACCTTTTTCCACAACGCAGGCTGGCTTGGGATCAATTACAGGAAGATGACCCCGGCGGTGATTGCCGCGTTCGACGCCGTATCTAAGGTGATGCCCGAACTCAGTCTATTCGTCCATTCTCAGGTCAAAATGGAGTTTCTACCCCCCGTTGTGGTCGATATGATCACCAATAACCGGAGGATCACATACCATGTTGAAACCGTTCCGGCCCCGGGTCTATACCACAAAGGAAAAATCCTGGTCTTCCCGTCGAAACTCGAAGGTCTCGGCTTGCCGCTTTTCGAGGGCCTTTCCTGCGGCCTCCCTGTGATCGCAACCAACGCCCCGCCGATGAACGAGTTCATCAAGGATGGCTTCAACGGCCTTCTTGTCGATATCGCCTTCCAGGCAACGCGCAACGACAATATCGCCTTCCCGGAGGAGGTCGTCAGCATGACGGACCTGGCCGTAAAAATGGCGAAAATGGCCGACGATGAAGACCTTCTCAGAAAGACAAGTACGAACGCCAGGCGGTATGCCGAAAATGAGCTCGCGTTTTCAAAACTGAGCAAACGCATCGGCGACGTCTTTATAGAGGTCTGTCACCTATGATCATTCATCTGGTCGGTGCTCAGCAGACAAACTACCCATGGGGCTTCGAAAACCGCCTGATTCCCGCGATCAACGGATTAGGGCACACCCTGATATCAACCGATTATCGCAAGCAGCGTCCTCGTCTCCCTGACCTGCTGGCGCAAAAGGCAGATCTGACCTTAGTCTGCAAAGGGGAAGGCATAGACCCTCACCTTGTAGAGTCAACCCCTTGCGTAACCGTCCTCTGGTATGCGGAACAAATCGGAACACCCGAGAGCCATGATGAGACATCGCTCGCCCGACGCAAGGAGCTTGCCTTCAATCTTCACGCCTTCGACTATGCCTTTTCCCATGACCCCGCCAATCTTCTCGTCTACAGACGTCTCGGCGCGCAAAGGGTCTTCCCGCTGCCCTGCGCGGCCGTCGACCCTGTCCTCAATCATAAGCTCGATATACCGAAAAAATACGACGTCGTCTTTGTAGGCTCAAAAACGCCTCGGAGAAAAAAAATTCTCGAAGCTCTGACCGGGAAAGGCATCGAAGTTTACAGTCCCGATATCTGGGACCCGGAAAAATTGAACACTCTATTCAACGAAAGCCGTATCGTCCTCAACCTTCATCTCTCCGACCTCTTGAACACCGAGACACGCGTCGCCGAAGTACTGGGAGCAGGTTCATTTTTGTTGAGTGAAACCCTGTCCGACCCCGACCTCGTCCGGGCGGGGACGCATTTCGTCCAATTCGCAAGCGGAGACATCGAAGAACTGACCGACAGTATCCGATGCTATCTCGCCCACGAAAACGAAAGAGAGGCGATAGCGCTGAACGGTTACAGATTTATCCATGAAAACCACACCTACACCGACCGAATCAGGACTATCCTCGAAACTGTAGATTTTTCGCTGAATCGCAGAATCTGGCCCTCTTATTCCCTCGGCGTCCCCTTCAATGCCCGCCAGAAACCGACGCTCCGCCTCGACCGCTACGATGCCATGGTGAAAGAAAGGCTGAAGTCCGAGCTGAAACTCGGCGATGAGTTCGTCTATTCGCATGCTGACCACTCCGGCTCAGAAGATGATTTCCGGTCAAGCGATTACTGGGAAAAACGCTATCTAAACGGCGGAAACAGCGGTAATGGGTCGTATGAACGATTGGCTCATTTCAAAGCACAATGCATCAACAGTTTCATTTCTCAAAAAAATATAAAGTCCGCGATAGAGTTTGGAGTTGGAGACGGGCATAACCTGAGCTTTTACAACATCGAAAAATATTTCGGCCTGGATGTATCCAAACGGGCAATCGAAATCTGTCAAAACCGTTACAAAAACGACAAATCGAAACAATTTTCCGTGATAGGCCCTCTCGAGGTAATATCAATAACGGAAAAATTTGACTGCGCTCTATCCATCGACGTTCTTTATCACCTGGTGGAGCAGAACGTCTATGAGACGTATTTACGCAACCTGTTCGCATCGGCGAAAAAATATGTCATCATCTATGCGTGGGACGCAGACGCCGATGAAAGCATGCGGTTATCCACTCACGTTAAACCGCGTAAATTTACAGAATATATAAGCGAGAATTTCAAAGAATGGCATCTAATCGGCACAAAAGAACAGATATACCCGGAAAGCTCCAGTGATTTTTACTTTTACGAAAAGAGCCGTACCGCGTGCGGTCAAATCCCTCAAAGCTCGGCGACATATCCTTCAGCATTTCCCGCAAAGATGCATTTTGAGGCTTATAGAAATGATGGGTGGGGTCTAAGCAGGTCGGCTTTTCAACAACTCTACGACATCATCACCGCCAGTAAAAAAAGTCCCTTCAGAATCATAGAATTCGGTTCCGGAATCTCAACACAATTTCTTGTCGATTGCGCCTTGAGAAATACCTCAAAAAAAATTGAAATACTCAGCTTCGATAACGACCCCGAGTACATATTCAAACCAAAGAACAATTATGATTTCCTTAAGATACTTTTGCGAAATTTACTTGAATGCGACGATGAGCAGTACAATCTCATGTTCGCAGAAAAGAAATATTTGCGAGAACTGATGCACCACAAAGTTACCCCATTGGCAACCAGGCAGAAAAATAATTTTTACGACATACGCGATGGAGATATAACAGATTATTACGACCTTATGATTGTTGACGGGCCTAACGGCAATGGCAGAAACATCGCCTTTCTCCATATGAGAAACCATTACAAAATGGCTCGTACGTTTTGATCGATGATTTTACACACTACGACTTCATCGACAGATTTAAATCGTTGTACACGGCGGAAGAAGTATTCAAATGTGAGGCCGGCATGACAAACCAATGGGAAAATGGAGGAGATTTTATCATTTACAGATTGATCTGAATTGAGGTTCAACGTCAAATAGCCTACTTCCCCTCACACAGAGTGAGTGATTCCTCCCGGACCAAGCGGCGGAACCTTTGGTGAAGTTTGTAAAAGAACCGAAAATGCCCTCTAAAGCCCGTCTAATAAAATATTTTAAGGCATCAACTGATGACAATGCGTCAGAAATAAAGACGGAGAATTTCATGAAACATAAAAAAACGAAGAAAAGTAAGAAGGTTTTTGTCCAAGAAACACCGAAACATAGAATCTCTGTCTGCCTTATCGTCAAGGATGAAGAGGACAACATCGAACGGTGCTTGAGAAGCGTCAAAAGCGTTGCCGACGAAATCATCGTCATCGACACCGGCTCGACGGACCGTACGGTGGATATTGCCAAAAGGTACACCGATAAGATCTATTTCCATCCATGGAACGACAGCTTCAGCGAGGCCCGAAACCACTATTTGAAATATGCAAAAGGGGACTGGATATTCCAGATCGACGCCGACGAAGAATTGGTGAAGGAGGACATTCCCCGTCTACGTGAGGCCCTTCAGGACAACACCGTCGACGCCGTAATGGTCGAGATCTTCAGCAGATTAAAGAGTGGAAAAAGCGAGAGCGTCCACTGCGTCGAGAGGATATTCAGGAATAACGGTTCAATCCATTACGAAGGGAGGATACACGAAGGGATAGTCGGCATCAAGAACGCAAAGGTATTCACCATCAGGCTGATCCATCACGGCTACGACCTCGACGCCGGGTCTTCCCGGAAGAAGTTCGAGCGGACCGTGTCCCTCCTTCAGAAGGACCTCGAAGACGACCCCGGCAATCCGATTACCTACCATTACCTCGGCTGTTCGTACCTCATGCAGGGGATGTTCGAAGAGAGCCTCACGGCAAGCAAGAAGGCCGTCGAGCTCGCCGAGGCGAGAGGGGGCGCAAACCCCATCTATCTCTGGAGCCGTTACAACGCGGCGGCATCCTGTTACAAACTGAATCGTCTCGAAGAATCGGAGGAGATCTCTCTTTCCGCACTGAGCCGATTTCCTGACCATGTGGATTCTCATTTTGTCCTGAGCCTTGTCTACTTCGACCAAAAGGAGTGGGGAAAGGTGATCTTTTACGGCCGCGAGTACCTGAGACTTTCCGAACTCCAGCAGAAATCGCCCGATAAGTTCGGCAGTCTCGTGACCAGCACCTTGAAGGAGAGATGGAACATCGGCGCCCTTGTCGGCATGGCCTACGCCGAGCTGGGAGACCGAAAAAAAGCGCAAGTTACATTCCAGGAGGCCATGGATTGGGCACCGGCGCCCTTCCTCGTTGCCCGTGCGGCGGGGATATTTTACTACAATAAGGGACTTCTGCCCGAGGCGCAGCACTACCTGCTCAAGGCGGATAAGTTGAACGGGTCGGACCCGACCGTTCGCCAGGTCCTCGACGAAATCGCCCAAAGGATCGAATATCGAGGGAAAGAGCCCACGATAAGCTGTTGCATGATCGTAAAAAACGAAGAGGCCTTCCTGGAGCAGTGCCTCGAGAGCGTCAAGGACTATGTCGACGAGATCATTATCGTAGACACCGGGTCTACGGACCAAACAGTCGACATCGCGAGAAGATACACTGACAAGGTCTACTTCCACCCCTGGGAAGGGAGTTTCAGCAAGGCAAGGAACCAGGCGCTTGTCTACGCGACCGGCGACTGGATATTCCAGATAGATGCCGACGAGGAGTTGCTTCAGGGCGGTGGAGAAAAATTGCGGCAGGCCGTCCGCGAGGCGGGCGATGCCGACGCTATCCACGTCAACATCATCAGCAGCTACAGCGGTGGTCGTAAGACGGCGCGACACAATTTCGAGAGGCTATTCAGGAATAACGGTGTCATCCACTACGAAGGGATCGTCCACAACCGCGTCGTCGGTATGCGCTCGGTAAAGGCCTCGCACATCGAGCTCATGCACTACGGTTACAACGTCGATGAAAAAACGGCCCACGAGAAATTCCTGCGGACGGCCGGCCTTCTCAAAAAACAGATAGAGGAAGACCCGGAAAACCCGATGCCCCATCACTACCTGGGTGCATCGTACCTTTCACGGGGGATGATGAGGGAGGCCATCGAAGAGTCGGTGAAGGCGATCGACCTGGCGAACCGACAGAACGACGAAGACCCCCTCTACCTCTGGTCGCGCCACAATGCGGCGATGGCCTTTTTCGGCCTGGGAGACCTGGACAAGGCTATCGCGTATTCCCTCGACGCCCTCAGCATCTACCCCGACCATCTCGACTCGCACTACGTGCTGGCGATGGTCGCCGCCGAAAGGTCCGAATGGAACGATGTCCTTTACTACGGGCACCGCTTTCTCGAACTACGGGAAATTTTCGAGAGAAACCCGGAAAGGGCGGGGCTCGTGATCAACTCGACCGCCAACGAAGCCCCGGCAATTCACCTGCTTATCGGCCACGCCTACCACGACCTCGGCGAGACGGACAAGATGGAGAAAGAATATCTTGCGGCCGCTTCCGTTGCTGAAAAACCATGGGAGGTATGGTGGAATGCCGGCTGTTTTCACCTCGACCGCTCGGGCGACTTGGGACAGGCCGGAAGGTGCCTCGAGGCCGCACGCTACCAGGCGCCGGAGCAGCAGGAAGTCTGGTATATGCTCGCCAAGCTCAACAACAGAAGGGGCAGAGAAGACGACGAGAAAAGGTGCTTAGAGAGCTTGTGGGAACTTGGGAGCGAAGATGTCGTGGTCTTGAACCGCCTCGCCGCGCTCTGCCGGAAAAGAGGTGAACACGACCTTGCCCTCGAGGCGCTGCAAAAAAGCCTCCGGCGGGAACCCGATAATCACGAGACCATCTGCGCGCTCGGGGTCGTCCACGAAGAGACGGGCCGGCTCGAACAGGCGGTCGGGTACTTCAAGCAGGCGATAGAGCTTGACGGGGACAGACCCGACAGTTGGTTTCATCTCGGCATGATAAGCCTCGAACTGGGGCGGCTCGAGGAGGCGAGGGTTTTCATGGAACGGGTTCTCGACATCAATCCTCATGATGTCACGGCGCTGATGCACCTTGCCGAGATAGAGCTGAGACAACCGCGCTTCGTCGAATTCGTCGAGAGTTGCGACAAGATTCTCGCCGAGCTCGGCCTGAACCGCCGGAGGGTGATCGACAAGTTGGGGGATATGCTTGCCGTCCTGCAAGACATCGGGGCCGCCCTCAAAGACCGTCCCTCTCTCCGACCCCAGGCAAACAACCTCGTCGCCATCCTCGAATCTTACCTGCCGGCACCCTCACACTGACGGCGCGCGCCGGAAAACCGCCGCCTCCTCCCGCCCGGCAAAAAGGGCCTAAAGTTTTCCCGCAGTCCTTCCGATACAAGTGTCAAAAAAGAACCGGACGAAAAAAAGGAAGGAGGTGAGCACGCAGGCCCGGTAGCCATCGCCCGGTCAGGCGATGGTCGATCAAATAAAACCATTCTAACCAAACCGGCAAGGACGCCGGCGAAGCGGCGGGTCGAAAGGATTCGCGCTTCGACAATAAGACATCAAGGAGGATAAATACCATGGCACTAAGAATTCAAAACAACATCGCGGCGATGAACGCGCATCGGCAGTTGACTATGACCGACTCTGCGATGGCCAAATCACAGGAGAGGCTTTCTTCCGGCTTCAGGATCAACAGGGCCGCCGACGACGCGGCGGGGCTTTCCATCTCTCAGGCCTTCAGGGCGGATATCGCGAGTTACAAGGTGGCGAGTCGAAACACCTCCGAGGCCAATTCGCTCCTGCAGGTCGCCGAAGGGGCGGTGGACCAGATCGGGAACATGCTCACCAGGCTCAAAGAGCTGGCCACCCAGGCGGCTTCTGCGAACGCGGGCTCGAACCTGGACAAGATCAATGCCGAAGGGAACAAACTCCTCGACGAAATCAACCGTATCGCCCAGTCGACCGAGTACGCCGGCACAAAACTGTTGAACGGGACGTTCGGCGTGACGGTCAGCAGCGGGTCAACATTCCTTCCCTCAGAAGGGTTCGTCGGCGCCACGGGGATGCAGTCCGGAGTGACTTATACCGTTGCAACAGTAACAACGGCTGCTGCCGGCAAATACAACATAACCATAAGCGCTACGGTGAGCGGCCAACGACTCTCGCAAACCCTCTATGACGTCACTGCCCCCGGCACAAACGAAACGAAAGAGATTAAATTCGACGCCCTCGGGCTGACTGTGACGGCCAACGACAAATTTAAAGAAACAGCTGACGGAACGATCGTCGCCAGCAGTGCAACCGCCTCTGTCTTCCAGGTCGGTGCTAAAAACACGGTAGATGACCGGATCGGCATCCTGATCGGGGCGACAACAACGGCCGAGCTCGGTCTTTCCAAAGACAAACTGGATGCCGCAGCCGAGGCGCAGACCTTCCTTACGACGGTGGACGAGGCAATCACGAAGCTCAACACCGTGAGAGGTGATATAGGCGCAGCGCAGAACCGGCTTATGTATGCGGGGGCGAACCTCGCAACCATCATCGAAAACGTCCAGGCGGCCGAATCGGTGATCCGCGACGTGGACATGGCGGAGGAAATGACCTCGTTCACCAAGAACCAGATCCTGCTGCAGGCGGGCACGGCGATGCTTGCCCAGGCGAACATGGCGCCGCAGCAGATACTTTCGTTATTCCAGTAAACAACCCTTTAAACCCTTACCTGGATGCCCCGTCCATCGTCGGATGCCGGGGCATCCAGGCACCCTTTTGATCATGTTTAGATTTCTCGACTTCCTTTGAAACGAGAGCGCGGCATAATGGTTTTGTCGTACAGGAGGTTTTTTCATGGCCACGAGCACCAGTCTGATCACCGGACTTACGAGCGGCCTCGATTGGGATAGCATTGTCACCCAGCTTATCGCCATCGACCATAAACGGGTCGACCTTGTATCCGAGAAAAAGACCGATACCGAAAATAAGCTCAAGGAATGGCAGTCTTTCAACACCAAGCTCCTCGCCTTGAAGACGGCGGCCGGGGACCTGGTCGACGCCGATGGTTTCGGTCTTTTCAAGGCGGCGACGACTACGAACAGCTCCACGGTTAAGGCCTCGGACCTGCTTGCCGTGACGGCCTCGCAGGACGCGTCGCCCGGTTCCTATTCCGTCAAGATCAACGGCGTCGCAACCGCCGAGAAGCTCTCTTCCGCTTCCTTTTCGAGCGCCGCCACGGCCCTCGGCGCGGGATACGCGGGCGACATCTTGATCAATCAAGTCCTCGTCAGCATCGAGGACACGGACACCCTTACGACTGTAAGGGACAAGGTCAATGACGCCAATTCCGGCGCCAACCCCAGCGGCGTCGCCGCGAGCATCGTAAAATACGGTGAGGGCGATTACCGCCTGATCCTGACGAGCAGCGCCACCGGTGAGGCCGGGTTCAGCATCCTCAACGGCGGAGCTGTCGACATCCTGACCAAGTTCGGTTTTGTAGATACGAGCCGCAGCGCGAAAAATCACCTCGCCGGGGCGGACCTGTCGGACCGGTTCACCGACATGAATGAGTCGATAAAAACGATCCTCGGCCTGACGACGGCGCAGACTTCGGCAGACAACGAGATCGTTATCAACGGGAATGGCGTCGCAGCCGTCGATTTCAGCACAGATACGCTGAGCACCTTGCAGAGTAAATTATCAGCCGCGGGGCTTGCCGCGTCGATCACGACCGAGACCGAGGGAGGCAAGACCTATTACCGGCTGATGATCGAAGGTTCCGCGAATACTTACACGGACAAGAACAACATCCTCGAGACGCTTGGCTTCCTTGAAGGGGGCGTTTCGGATGTCTATGGCGTGACAGGCGACGTGGCCAATACCTCCGGGGGCGCCTTCATCACCGCCGATACCTTGATCAAGGATATCGACGGCTACACCGGATATGCGAGCTCCGATTATGTCCGCCTCGAAGGGACGGACACGAACGGGATCCCCGTGTCCGACGATACGCTCATTCTTTCCGATACGACGACCGTCGGTGACCTCCTCGCGAAGGTCGAGACCGTTTTCGGCAATGTGACCGCAACAATTACCGGATCGGGAAAGCTGATGGTTGTGGATAACAGTGCTGGAGCGAGTCAACTGAACGTGAAGGTCTCCGTCAGAAACAGCGATGATCAACCAGACTCGACGCTCCGCTTCGATACGGACGGCGACCTTGGGAGTGCCGTGCCTGTACGGCAACGTCAGGTCACGGCCGGCACCGACGCATCGCTCGACATAAACGGTGTGAGCGTTACCAGTAGCTCCAACACGATAGACGACGTCTTGCCCGGCGTAACGTTCGACCTGCTCAAAGCCGACCCGGCTACCACAATCACGCTCAACATCGACCGCGACACGGACGCCGTCATCGAAAAGATAAAGGCCTTCGTAAGCAGTTACAACAGCGTCGCCTCCTACATTCAAACACAGAGTTCTTACGATACGGACAAGCAGCAGACCGGCGGGGTTCTCTTCGGTGACGGGACGCTTGCCTCCGTCAAATCGACCTTGACCTCGATTCTTGTCGAGGGAATCGGGGGTGTTTCTCCGCAATTCTCGATCTTGGGGCAGATAGGTGTAAACCTGGACAACGAGGGAAAGCTTGCCGTCGACGAGGGCGTGCTCCGGGGATACCTGACGACGAACTTCGAAGACGTCAAAAGGCTCTTCATCGCCGACGCCGAGACCAGCGTCGGGACACTGTCGTACATCTCGCACGACCATGACACCAAACAGGGTGAATACACGGTACACATCACCACCGCGGCGACGAGGACGGCGACGGAGGCCTCCGACAGCACGAGCTTGACCGGAGACGAAGAGTTGACGATTACCGAAGGAGAAAAGACCGCCGTCGTGGCGCTTACCGCCGGCATGACGATGTCCCAGGTCGTCAGCGCCATCAACAGTGAGCTCCAGAGCGAAGCGATATCGGTCACGGCATCGACCGACGCCGGGGGACATCTTGTCCTGACCCACAATGCCTACGGCGCGGGCCACGACTTTCAGGTCACACAGAAAAATAACGCGCTGTGGACCGACGGGGCTGTGGCCGTCACGGCGGGCGTCGACGTGGCGGGGACGATAAACGGCGAAGAGGCGACCGGCGTCGGACAGGTCCTGACGGGAAACGCCGGGCAACCGAACGTAGACGGTCTCGCGATAAAATACACGGGGACGGCGCAGGGCGTCGACATAGGAACGGTCAAGCTTACATACGGCGTTGCCGAGCTCTATCAACGAGCGCTCTACAACATGACCGATTCGATAGACGGCTACCTGACGTCAAAACAGAAGTCCATGCAGGAGAGCATCAAAAACTACCAAACGCAGATCGACGAGATGGAGGCAAGACTGGAGCTCAAGAGAGAGCAACTACTCAACAATTACGCCCGGATGGAGGCGGCTTTGCTTAAGATTCAGAACCAGGGCAACTGGCTGCTCAGCCAACTCACCGCCGCCTCGAGCGGTTGGGGAAGTCTATAAAAAAGGGGAGATGATTCTATGTATCGCAGTCCGAAGGAGACGTACCAGGAGTCGAAATTTTTCACGGCGAGCCCGGCCGAGTTGGTGCTGATTTGCTACGACGGCGCAATCGGGAACCTCAGGGCGGCAAAGGCTTTCTACGCCGAGAAAGATTTGTATTCCAAGGCGAAGGCGCTCCAGAAGGCCTTCGATATCATCCACGAGCTGAATGCCTCTCTCGACATGCAAAGAGGCGGCGTTATCGCCGCGAACCTCAGGGCCATCTACACCTATCTTGTACGGTCGTTGATCGAGGCCGACCTGAAGGCGGACCTCGACGCTTTCGACAGGGCTATCAAGATATTGGCAGAGCTTGCCTCCTCCTGGAAGGAGATAGCGAAGACCAAAGAAGAAGTAAAACATGAGCCGGCGGGGATGAATCCCGAGATGAGGCGGATGCAGGCCGGAAAACCCGGCAGAAATACAGCGTCAGCGGTAGCATGAGGCTCGAGATGGTGACCCTTCTCGTGAAAAAATTGAAGGCGGCCGAAGACTTTCTTGCGTGCACACTGAAGCTCAAGGATGTGCTCGAGAAAGAAGACTCGAAGACGACCGCCGCTCTGCTCGAGAAACGCGCAGAGTTGATCGCGGTGATCGAAGCGATGGACGGGAGATTAGCCCGCGGTCTGACATCCTTTCCGGGAGAAAGGAACCCTGAAGACATGCGGGTGCTGGAAAAAATATCGGAAGATATAAGCGACAGATTGAGACGCGCCTCTGTCGTAAACGACGAATGCGTTGCCCTCGCCGCCCGCAAGGTCGAAGGATTGATGAAAGAACTTGCGACGCTGAGCTCGGAAGAAAGAGGATTGAAAGGTTATGTCCGCCGCGGGGAACAAAACCCGAGATTTCTGGACATCCAAACCTGACGTCCTCGCAAAAAGTCCAAAAACGTCATGCCGGACTCGATAAGCCTGCCCCCTACTCGATACAGGGGCATCCATAACATATTGAATATACTGGATTCCGGTGTTAGCCGGGATGACGAAAGTGGTAATTCTCGACTTTTTGCGAGCCTATCAAACATGGAGAAAAAGGGGGTGGAAGAATGAACGTCAACGCCGTCAACACGGGAGGGGCTATCTCCCCCAATTATGCAGTGACTGCGGAGCAGGGTGGTGTCGATGAACATGGCAGGAAGAAGAACAATCCCGATGTCGGACAGGCTCAGTCTCAACCCGGCAACGCAGAAACCCAGAAAATGGTTGCCGAGATGCAGGACCGGATCGACCAGATGAACATCAGCCTGAGCTTTTCTACTTACGGGAAAAACAAGGACAGGATAGCGGTCGTCCTCTCGAACAGAGAGACGGGCGAGGTAATCCGGGAAATCCCGCCTGAGGAGATCCAAAAACTCTACGCAAAGTTATCAGAGCTGGTCGGACTTATCTTCAACGACACGGCCTGAGGGATTTCGGCAGGTCCTCCCTGGAATGTCTTTACGATGTACCGAACGGGATAGGCCTCGTCCTCCAGGACCGTCTGCAGCGCCGTCATGTTTCGGACATTGATAGCTATGGGCGCCCGGAGGTTGGCTGAAACCTCCAAGGGTTCGGAGCGGATCGTGACGATGGAGAGTAGCGCTACATCATCTGTCTTCTCAATGCCAAGTATTCCCTGCACCTCATCGCTCAGTACCGGCTCATAGTCTACCTTCACGACGAAGGGGTTTACCACGACGAAGGCAACGGCGGCGTCTTCAACGGATTGCAACCAACCGAAGGGCGTCTTTTCCTCCCGAATCAGCAGGACATAACGCCTAACACGCTCGAACCCCAGGATCGGCCGTCGCATCTCGATAACCCTGGCCGCGTCTACATCTATCGACCCGAATAACGTAGTCTGTAGCTCCATACAGTCCTTGACTATCCCTTCAATTTTTCCCAGACCTCCCGGAGGTTGGCCGCCGGTCCCGTCGGGGTTGCCGACTTTTGATTCTGTTCGCGGATCTGCCGGTAGATTTCTTCCCGATGAACGGTGATGTGGGCGGGCGCCTCCACGCCGATCCTGACCTGCCTCCCCTTTATCTCCAGCAGGTGAACCTTTACCTCGTCGCCGATAGCGATCGCTTCTCCCAACTTCCTTGTCAGGATGAGCATCTCCCCTCCCGCAGGGCATCATTTGATGAAGTTTAGTATCGATATCTTTCCGATTTCCCCGGCCATGTAGTAAGATGCCTGCAGGGCCAGTTGTTTCATCTGGAAATCAGTGACCAATTTTGTGACATCGGCGTCTTCGGTGTTCGACATCAGGCCGGTGATGTTTTCCTTGAGCGCTTCGTAGTTGCCCTTCGTTATTTCCAGGTCGTTAGTCCGGGTACCGCAGATAGCTTGATAGCGGGTAACCTGCTGCTGCGCCGCCTTCAGGTCGTCGAGCGTCGCCCTTATCCCCTCGACGTCGTTGCCGGCAAGTGCGGTTTTCAGTTCGTTCAAGGTCCCGAAGATATCGACCGTCCCGGCCCCCATGTCGGTAAAAACGGCCTCGCCGGAAAAACTGTAATGCATGGTACGGTCCTTGCCGATATTCAGGGTCATCTCCTCGCCGTTTCCTTCGTAACTCCCATCCACCTCGAAGGGTTTCGTGCCCGTCTTGGTACCGGAAAAGATGTATCTGTCGCCGAGCTTGGTGTTTGCCAAAGACAGGACCTGGTCGATCAGGGATTCCAGCGTGGCGGCCGACTCCTGTCTAGTGGCGGCGGTGGCCGTGGCGCTCGCCTGAGAGATGGCCGTCTCCTGAACCTTGACGAGGATATCGTTGACGCTCGACAGCGTGGATTCCGTTATATTGAGCCAGGCGGTGCAGCCGTCGATGTTACGCCCGTACTGCTCCATGGAAGCCAGCATATCCCGGTAGTTCATCACGGTGCTCATCCCCGCGGGGTCGTCCGAAGGCCTGTTGATCCGCTTCTGCGTAGAAAGCTGCAACATCAGCTCGCTGCATCTATCCTGGACGCTGGAAAGGTTCCTCGTCAGCAAGGAATACTTCATGTTTTCCGTCACGCGGGTAACCATGTCTCAAACTCCCCTCTTATCAACCTTCCATCATACTCATCAGGGTATCCATCAACGCCGACACCGTTGCGGCGAGCCTGCCCGCCGCATTGTAGCCGAGCTGGTACTTCATCAGGTTCATCATCTCCTCGTCGAGAGACACCCCGGACACCGTTTCTCTCTGGTTTTCCAGTTGACTCATTATGACAGTCTGGTGGTCAAGGCTCGAGTTCGAATCCTTGACGTCCTGGCCCACTCGGGCCATCAGCGCCGAATAATAATCGCTCAGGGTTGCGGTACCGCCCCCCATCAGGAGACTGTCCTTGATCGCGGCTATCGCGGAGGCGTTGATGCCGTCGTCACTGTCGACGGATGCGGAGGCCGCGATCTTCCCCCGGTCTTCCGTGATTGCGCTGCTTACCCGCATGTGCGCCGCGTCAGTCCCCAGCTCGTCGAAGAAATTCCCGCCGATATTCCCGTACGTATCGTACCCCGCCTTGTGTTTGCTGTTCACCGCCTCTACCAGGCTCGCCGCGAGGCTGTCGAGTTTGTCGAGATAGCCGCCCACAGTGGTATCCCGGGCCTCCAGGCAGGCGGCAAGCTTCCCTTTCGAGAAACAGCCGTTGATGACTTCGCCGGGTTCGTCCTGAAAGACGACGTCGTAATAGTCGTGATTGCCCGCATTGACGGCCGTTCCGAGTTTCCAGGTTCGTCCCGCTTCCACGAGAGGTTTTCCGTTGGAGGTGAAGACATTCACGGCCCCCGAGGCGTCTTCGATGTACTGGAAGTCGATCAGCGTGCCGAGCTTCTGCAGGTTGTCCTGTCGTTTATCCAGAAGGTCGCCGGCATTCCCCCCACCGGTGACGGTCTGGACGATCTTTTCGTTCAATTCCGCTATATTGGTGAGATAGCCGTTCACTTCCGATACGGTGCCGGACACGGAAACGTTCATGTCCTGACGTATTTCCTGGAGTTCCTCCGCCTTCTGACGAAAGACCGTGGCGAGGCTCTCTGCCGCCGAAACCAGGGCATCGCGCTGAACCGTCCCGGTGGGGTTCGCCGAGAGGTCCTCCCAGGCGTTCCAGAACTTGGTCAGACTCTCGTTCAGGCCGCCCCCCGCCGACTCATTGAAGATACCCTCGACCCTGTCGAGGACGTTCTTCCGCGTCTCGTAGTACCCGATCTCCTGATTCTGCTGGACGAGCTGAACCTCCAGGTATTTGTCGTAAAGCCTCTCGGCCCCGGAAACCTCAACACCAAACTGCAGTTCCGCCGCCCCGCCTACGGAAGAAAATACTGGGCGGAGCCTGCTGTATCCGGGCGTGTTCACGTTTGCGATGTTGGAACCAGTGATGTTGATAGCCGAGGCATGACTGAGAAGGGCGTCTTTCGCCACGTTCATGACGCTGCCGAGGTCCGACATCTTCCTATCCCTCCACGCAGAGTATCTTTCCGTTTCTGTTCACTGTCTTCAACTCCCCCGTGCCCGAGTAACCCGTTTTCGGGGACAAAATCTCGTTCAAAAATCCGGCGGTATCCCGGAGAAACTGAAGCGATGTGTCGATCAGTGCCCTGTTCCTTTCATTCAAGTCGCGAAGTCCCTGGAAGAGCGCCTTCAGCACGGACTG